>CACXJE010000055.1 GCA_902767915.1 Oscillospiraceae bacterium
CTGGGCAGACAGACCGGACGTGGACGAGTACACCAACCCCTACAGCGACGTAAGAGCCAGCAACTGGTATTATGCGCCCGCTGTCTGGGCCTACTACGCAGGCATTGAGAGAGGCGAGAACGGTAAGTTCGCCCAGGGCACCCTCTGCACCCGTGCTGCCTTCGTGCTGTACCTGTACCGGCACATGACCGGCAACTGCCTGCTCACAGATTAAAAAAACAGCCGATCATCTGACCGGCCACTCCAACAA
The DNA here is from genome assembly GCA_902767915.1 of Oscillospiraceae bacterium. Taxonomy (GTDB): domain Bacteria; phylum Bacillota; class Clostridia; order Oscillospirales; family Oscillospiraceae; genus JAFRPC01. The sequence continues at coordinate 251 of CACXJE010000055.1, forward strand.
ATCGGGGTTTGACGATTTCAATTCGTAGGGGCGGGCGTCCCCGACGGCCCGCAGGTATGAAAAAACGGTACGTTCGGGGCGTCGGGGACGCCGCCCCCTACGGCGCATTAAATCCCGATTTTGCGGGCGAATTGTAGCGCCGGCTATCAGCCGGCCCGACACGTACCCACTTGCCGATACGGCCGGCAAATTGCCGGCGCTACAGTTACATAAATCCAGATTTGATGAGCAGATACGGAAGCATCCATACAAACGCAACCCGGCAAACGTGCGGGCCGTCGAGGACGCCGGCCCCTACGGGCGCAGCCCCACAAATCCGTATATGCCGGACGCTTGCGTTGGTCCGACTGCGTGCCCTGCGGGCGCAGGCCTGCAAAACGCCCAATCCGCATTCGTTTTGAGAATCCTATAAAAAATAAGATTTTTCAATTGTATTTTTTCGGAATCTGTGATAAACTATCGACAGAACAAGAATTACATCGAATGCGAGGGATAAATATGTCCGAATCCAATTCCGCCATCCGGTTCAGAAACGCGCTGCACGGTTTCAATCGGGATGACGTGGTTTCCTACATTGACAGCACGGCCAAGCAGCATGAGGCCGAGCTGCGTCAGGCGCAGGAGAAGAATCTCCGGTTGCAGCGCCAGCTGGACGAGGCCAATCAGATCATTGCAAGCCTTCGGGCAAGCGAGGACGTGCAGCAGGAGCTGGATGCGGCCAAGGAGCGCATTTCCCGGCTGCTGCAGGACAATGAAGCCCTGGCCGAGCAGGTGAATACCCTGGAGGAGGCTCTTGCCAACGCGCCGAAGGAGCCGGAGGTCCCCGAGGTCGTGACCCAGGATCTTACCGCGCCCATTCCCGCGATCCAGGAGGTGCTGCCTGTGGAGGTGGCGCCCTCCAAGGACTACACCGAGCTGGAGCTGGCTGCCTACCGCCGGGCCGAGCTGGCGGAGCGTGTGGCCAGAGAACGGGCCGCCGACGTGTATCGGGAGGTCAACGCAGTCTTCACCAATGCCACCTCCAAGATGGACGGCGGCCGGCAGGATCTGGAGCAGATGACCCGCACCATCCAGGCCGACGTGAACCAGCTGATGAACGTGCTGGCCGGGATCCGCAGCGCCTATGACGAGGCGGAGGTCTCCTTCAACGCGGTCAACGAAAAGAATCGCCAGCTCACCGAAGGCGTATAAACATTCAAACCGAACTCCCGCGGGCGCAGAAAGCGTCCGCGGGTTCTCTATGTCTCCAGCCGGGCTTTTAAGCCAAGGTAGTCTGCCTGAAGCCGGGCCTTCCGTCGGTCCTTTCCCGCCACCTCCGCCGGATAACACATCTCCAGCAGGCGGCTGTAGGTACGCTGCCGCTTCACCTGGGCGGGGTTTTTCAGCTCCTCGCCGGTGAGGTTTGTGGTGACGATGATGGGCAGCCCCTGGCGGTAACGGGCGTCGATGACGGTATAGACCAGCTCGTTCATAAATTCCGTGTCCCGCTCCGCCGCCAGATCGTCCACCACCAGCAGGGCGAACCTTGCCAGCTCGTCGATCCGTGCCTGCCGATCCGGCCCGGGGCCGGAAAGGAGATTGCCCAGCCGGGCAAAGCTGGTCATCAGGCAGGGGACACCCCGATCTGTCAGCGCATTGACAATGCAGGCCGCCAGAAAGGTCTTGCCGGTGCCCACGGGCCCGTAGAGCAGCAGGCCCTTTCCCTGGGCCTTCATGGCTTCAAATTGCTCCACGTACCGGCGGCAAAGCCTGCTGAGTCTGGGATTGGCCCCGTCGTCCCGGTCAAAGCCGCAGCCCATCAGCTCCCGGTCCGGAAAGGCGGTATTCCGCAGCCGGTCGATCCGATCCAGCCGCTCCCGCTCCCGGCGTTCGGCCTCCGCCCGGTCCCGGGCCTCCCGGGCGCAGCGGCAGAGACAGAATACCCGGGTGGGCCTGCCCATCAGATCCACCACGCTGGTCTTCGGCGTCCGGCACCTGCCGCAGTAAAGCACGTCCCCCTCATAGTAATCCCCGTCCTTCGGCGGATTGGCCGCCTTGGCCCGATCCGCGATCTGATTCCATAAGCCCTGCAGTTCCATCGCTGCATTCCTCCTTCAAATAACCCTTACAAGATACCTTTCAGCTCATCATTAACCGGGACCAGGATCGGGACGCCGGTGGGTCCCATCACAGCCCCGGGCGGACAGCCTGCGGCGCAGGCGGCCTGTCTTCCGTTTCGTTCCCAGGTGCGGACCGCGGCCTGCCAGTCGGACATTTTGTTGCGGCCCACCCTCCAGCCGTTGGCGGTGTAGTAGTCAACAAACTGCCTGGGATCCACCCGGCTGCCTCTGGCCTTGCAGAAGGCTGCCACCTGTTCCACCGTTGGCGGACGAAAGATGTTTTTTTGTTTTTTGTCTGACAGGGCAGGCGGCCTGCCGCCTGCAGATAATAATAATTCTGCTTCTGTTTCTGCTTCTATATCTATATCTTTATTAGGGCTGTGACTTTTTTTGACGTCTGCTGTGACAGCGGTGTGACACGTCACAGCTTTTTCTGTGACCGGGTCTGTGACATCGGTGTGACATGTCACAGCTTTTTCTGTGACAGGGTCTGTGACGTCGGTGTGACATGTCACATTATTTTCTGTGACATCCTCTGTGACCTCGGCGGAACAGGCGTCGGAGGGTTCCGGGGCAGGGGACTGTTTGTTCTTTGCGGCCCGGCTTTTTGCCTTCCGGATCCGGTTCCGTTCCCGTTCGTCCTGGGGCTCGGCTTGTGCGGGCTTCTCCTGATGCTCCTCCCAGGAGCGGATCCACAGGAAGCCCTCCGGATCTACGCGCAGCATGTCAAAGGCGAACAGCTGCTCCAGACCGGCCTCAACGGTTTCCTTCGTAAGCCCCACCTGCACCGCAAGGGTGTCCGGCGTGTAGGGGAGGGTGTCGGTAAGGCCGATCCGTCCGCCGTCGTTGGTGCGGCCCGCTGCGGTCAGCAGAAAGACCCACAGCAGCACCGCGGACTGACCCTCCGGCAGCGCCATGAGACAGCGGATCTTCGGATTGCCGAACAGATCCGTAGACAGCTTGATCCAATGCAATTGATACATGTTTGAGTGCCTCCCGAAAACAGTCTTGTATCTTATAACCACCCTAATTATACCACAAAAACCCTAAAAAGTCAAGATAAATAATCCCCAGAAGATACACTTTTAGAAATAATTAAGAATGAATAACTATTCCAAGCGCCTGTTCTCTCTGCTTTTGACACTTGTGCTCCTGGTCACCTGCTTGAACGGGATCACGCCGAAGGTCTGGGCGGAGGAGACTGCATCCGTTGCTGCCGAGAACATCGTCACTGCGACGGAAGCCCCGGAGATCGCGGAGGAATCGCCCATGGAGGCAACTGAACCCGAAGAGGAACAGCCTGCTGCAGAGCCCACGGATTCCGCAGAACCGGATTCATCGACGGCAGCAGAGGAGCCTGCTGCGCCGGAGGATGATCCTGTGGCGGAGGTGAAGGCGCTTCTGGCCCAGATCGACTCCCTGGCGGAGATGCAGTCTTACAGAGTCACTGTCACCAGAGAAGTCTTTCGGAATGCCAGCGGCAATTATTCCTCCGGCAACTATGCCAACCGGACCGAGCAGCATATCGAGGCGCAGAACCGGTATAAGACCTATGTGGAGGGTATGTTTGCCAAGCGTGCCGCTGCGAAGGCCGCCTATGACGCCCTGACCGACGCGCAGAAGGCGGAGATCGACGCGGATGAAGCCGCCGCTGCCAACCTGGCCAAGCTGACTCCCTATGAGTCTCTGGAAACCTGCTGGTTCACCCACGACCGGATCATCATCGCTCCGACATCCCAGACCGCGGAGCAGCTGAAGTTCCCGATCCCCGTAACACCTACGACCGATGCGTCGGATCCCTACATCTATGAGTTCGTCCGCGCCTATGAGCTCAGCCTTCACCATGCAGCCTATGGCTACATGAACAGCTTCGCGCTGGTGGATACCACCACCTCCGGGGATACCTGGATGCCGGACAGCTTCTATGAATACGGGCAGAGCAACTATCTGCTGGCCTACTGCTGCGACAGCGAGACCAACGCCCATCGGGGCTTCCATTATAAGCGGATCAATCTGGAGGACGCGGATTATTATTCCGCTGAGGATGCAGCCCATATCCGGACGATTGTAGAGAATTCCTATCCCTTTACCAGCATGGATGAAATGAAGGAATTTCTGCTGGCCCGGGGCTTTGATCCGGAGATGACCAAGAACCTGACCCGCAGCGACCTGATTGCCGCTGTACAGATGGCCATCTGGACCTACTCCAACGCGCCCAACAAGGAAGAATTCGTCTACGAAGGCACCTGTGCGCCGATTGAGGCCAGAGACCGCAGAGACTATCTGCTGCTGCCCTCCCTGCACGACTATCGGAACGAGGACTGGACCTGGTATCTGATTTCCCCCGGCGATTACTATTCCAGCTCCGGCTATCGGTATACCTATTACGCCGACATCGAGGAGAGAGTCAACGCGCTGACCGCCTTCCTTTGCAATCTCCCCGGCACCGTGCCCGAGGAGGACCAGATCGTCATCAGTGATATCCGACTTTCCAGATCCTCCCTGACCCCCAACGATGACGGCACCTTCGAGATCCTGCTGAACGTGTTTTTGAATCACGGCGCAGGCGCCAACGATAACGTCACCATCAAGGTCACCACCTCCGCGCCCGACGGCGGCAACAGCATAAGAATGCCGGAGGAGATCGTTGTGGACGGCCGCCGGGTTTACCGCGTAAGAGCCCAGGCCAAAGACGGCGAGACCATCACCGTGACGGTCAGCGGAACCCAGGATCTCCCGAAGGGCGTCTACTACTACGAGGTCAAGGGCGGCACCGAGGTATCCCAGTCTCTGGTGGGCATGGCCTCCGGCAAGACCCGTGTCTTTGCCGAGAAGTCCTTCACCTTCAACCGGGAGGCCGATACCGGCGTCCGGGTCTACAAGACCGCCAAGGGCTCCGAGCTGCCCATTTCCGACATCGAATTCAACTTCTACCCGGTTGCTCCCGAGGACGTGGAGTCCATCGGCCAGGTTCCCACCCGGGAAGAGATCGACAAGTACGCCGTGGAGGAGAATCTTGCAGGCACCATCCTCACCGACGACACCGGCTACGGCTTCCTTGCGCTGGCCCGGGGCACCTATCTGGTGGTGGAGGAGCTCAATGCCGAAAAGATCAGACAGACCGTTGCGCCCTTCTATGTGACCATCCCCAACCCGGTGGAGGTCACCGACGCGGACGGCGCCGTTACCGTCGTCTATGAGGACGTGGCGGAATTCCACATCGAGAACATTCCCGCCGGCATGGTTCCCGCGGAGCTGCAGGCCACCAAGGAATTCAACGACTGGGGAAAGGCGGACAGCTTCACCTTCGAGCTGGCGGCTGTGACGGCCGGTGCGCCCATGCCCGGGAAGACCACTGCTGTGGCCACCGAGGAAGCGCCGACGGCGGTATTCGAGTCCATGCTGTTCGATCAGATCGGTACGTATGAGTACACCATCACAGAGATCGACGACGGCGTAGACGGCGTCACCTACGACACCGCACCCCACAAAGTGACCGTGGAGGTGACCCTGGGTGAGGACGGCAATCTTGCGGCGGAGGTCAAATACGACGGCGCCGACAGTCTGACCATCACCAACACCTTTACCCCGGTCACCGCTGTGATCGAGGCCACCAAGGAATTCAACGACTGGGGCAAGGCGGAAAGCTTCACCTTCGAGCTGGCGGCTGTGACCGAGGGCGCTCCTATGCCCGACGAGACCACCGCGGCTGCCACCGAGGCCCGGCCCAAGGCTGCCTTTGCTGAGCTGACCTTTGACAAGGCGGGCACCTATGAATACACCGTCACAGAGATCAACGACGGCGTGGACGGCGTCACCTACGACACCGAGCCCCACAAGGTCACCGTCACCGTGACCAAGGGGGAGGGGAATGCCCTTTCCGCCGAGGTCAGCTATGACGGCGCCGACAGCCTGACCATTACCAACACTTTCACTCCGGTTGCGGCTGTGATCGAGGTCACCAAGGAGCTCACCGGCCGCGCGTGGCAGGACGAGGATGCCTTCACCTTCGTTCTGGAGGCTGTGACGGAGGATGCGCCGCTGCCAGAGACCACCAGCGCCACCGCCACCAAGGCCCAGCCGGTGGCCAGCTTCGGTGAGATCGTCTTCACCAAGACCGGCACTTATACCTATACGGTGACAGAGGAGAAGGGTGATCTGCCCGGCGTCAGCTACGACACCGAACAGCATGAGGTAGTCGTGAAGGTCACCAAGGACGAGAACAACGCCATGATTGCCGAGGTGCTGTATGACGGCGCCAAGGCCCTCACCGTGATCAACCCCTATACGCAGGCGCTGGCGGAGATCCTTGTGACCAAGCAGATCACCGGCCGCACCTGGAAGGACGACGACAGCTTCACCTTCCACCTGGCAGCCGTCACCGCCAACGCCCCCATGCCGGAAACCACTACGGTTACGGCCACCAAGGGCCATGAGACGGTGAGCTTCGGCACCATGATCCTTACCGAGCCCGGCACCTATGCGTACAAGGTCACAGAGGAGGCCGGCAAGGCGCCCAACATGACCTATGACACCGCCGAGCACAAGGTGGTGGTCACCGTGACCCGGGACGAGGAGACCAAGGAGCTGCGGACGGAGGTCACCTACGACGGCGGTACCAAGCTGACCGTGACCAACAAGTACGCACCGCCTCCTCCCCCTCCCGACACCCCCGACACCGGCGACAGCAGCCAGCCCGCGCAGTGGGCGATCCTGGCTGCCGTGACGCTGCTGGGCGCCTTCCTGGGCCTGCTGGCCCTGCGCAAGCTCCGCAGGAACTGAGCGCGGGCGAAATGAATCCATAAATGAATCAATAGGGGAAACCGCCCGGCAATCATACCGGGCGGTTTCTTTTTATAACAAAAAAACACCGCAAATCCAATGGATTTGCGGTGTCATCTTTGGAGCTGTTACCCGGATTTGAACCGGGGACCTCATCCTTACCAAGGATGCGCTCTACCGGCTGAGCTATAACAGCGTTTCGCAGTCAGCTTCGTTATTATAGCACAGTTTCGGCAAATGTCAAGCACTTTTTTTCAAAAGAAACAATTTTAAGAAAGAGATCGATCAGCCCTGCAGGGCGGCCTCGGCCTCGGCCTTTGCGGCCTTCTTGAGCCTCGCGCTCTTGGGCAGGCCGAACTTGGGAAGGAATCGGTCCCAGCCGGTGAAGGTCAGCACCAGGATCGTGCCGATCATGATAAAGGCCGTAAAATTCAGCTTGATGATATCCATCGGGGTGAATTTATACAGGGGATAGACGATGCTGGCAATGCCCGCAAAGAACACCGGGAAGCAGTGCCAGGGGATCAGCTGGGAGCCGTAGATGCCCATGGAGGAGGTGAAGGCGGCCAGCTTGACCCGCATCCGGTAGCGGTCCTCCTCGGTGTCGCACTCGGTGTTGTTCTCCACGATATCCCGGACGATGGGGGACATGGTGGAGACCTGAGCCGCCTCGTCCGCCAGCGCGGCGTTGCCCAGCAGGCACAGGATCGAGCACCAGCCCATCAGATGATGGACGTTGCCGGAGAGCTTGATGACAAGCTTTTTCAGCGGGGCAAAGGCGTCCATGGCGTTCATGACGCCGCCGAAGGCGGAGACCCAAAGCATCATCACAACCACCCAGCTGCCGGCTTCCTCGAAGCCGCTGTAGATGATGCCGTCGGAGGAGAACCACTCCGAGAAGGTGATGGTGCCTGCTGCGGTGCCCAGGATCAGGGAGGAGAGGATGCCGGCGCCCAGGCAGAGCAGGGTGTGGACGTTCAGGAAGCTCATCACGATAACCACCAGAACGGGAATGATCATGTAATAGGGGATATGCTGCTGGAGCTGATTGAGCATCTGCCAGGCGGATTCCCGCTCCTCGTGGAGCTTGTCCATGGTGGCGGGGTCGATCTTGGAGATGGCCACGGCCACGTCGCCGGTGGTGGTGGGGAGCTTGAGGCCCGCCAGGAAGAACACCACCGCGGACAGAATCAGACAGCCGATGGACCAGAACAGCTGGTGCTTGACCCGGTCGATGATTTTGATATTCTGCATGCCGCAGCTCAGCACGGTGACGTCGGAGATCATGCCGATGTTGTCGCCGAAGCAGGAGCCGCCGGCGATGGCGCAGACCGTGAGGCCGATGCTGCCGCCCACGATGTGGTTCAGCCAGAGGAAAATGGGCGCGCAGGCGGCGAAGGTGCCCCAGGAGGAGCCGGTGGCCACAGACAGCAGCGAGCAGACCAGCAGGCAGACCGGCGCGATGGTCCGGGCCGAGACGCCCAGCTTCAGAGACAGGTTGATCATGGCGGCGCCGACGCCGGTTTTCATAAAGCACTCGCCCACGGTGGTGGCGAACATGAGGATGAAGAAGATGAGGATGATGTTCTTCGTGGCCTCCATGCCCTGTTCAAAGGCTTCGCCGAATTTGACCCTGGTGGTGAGCATATAGACGATGATGGCGGCAAAGGTGGCAATCGGGGCCGCAATCAGCAGGTCAAGCTTCAGAAACAGTACCAGACACGCAAAGAGTATCAGAGGAAGAAATTTCAGAATCGAGACCAGAGTGTTGACAGCCGGGGACTGTTTTTTGTCCGGCGTTTTTTGCTGTTCCATGGATAACGCTGCCTTTCTGTGATAGAGTGTCGCAAACGCGCCGCTATTATCATATCAAATTCCGGCCGAAAAGTAAACCTTCAATTTGTGTTCTGTCAAAAAAATGAAATCCTCTTGAAGTTGCGAAAAACAGTTGAAATAAAAGGTATATTTATGCTATAATAAATCTGAAATTTGAACTAAGGAGGTTTTTGCGTATGAAGAAATGGATTGCCCTTCTGCTGACGCTGGCAATGCTGCTCCTTCTGCTGACGCTGGCAATGCTGCTGTCCCTTGTGCCGACAGTTTTTGCCGCCGCCCCGAAGGCTGAGGAGCCGCCTCGGGATATCTGGGAGATTATCTCTGAGATCGAGGACTCCGCCGATCAGAAAGCACACACCGCCAGCCTTGCCGGACGCACCGCCGCCTACAGCGCGAAGGTCGATGAAATCATCGACGCGGTCACGTCCAGCTCCAGCTATGTTCCCGGCACCCTGGAGCGGCACGGCAACTTCTTCTTCTGGGTGGATGCCGACGGCAACCCCAACGGATATTCCCCCAGCCTTCGTGCCCGGCTGCGGTCAGGGGCTGTGCCAGGTGCAGACCCGATGGATTATGCCGCAACGGAGGTCGTGAGCTATGCCTCCAAGGGCGGCTCTCCCGACAGCATGAACATTGCCGCCTTCCAGCCCTATATCGGCATAGACTCGTCCTTCACCAACCAGTATGAGCTGCGCTGCAACAGCATTGCCCAGGCCTTGGGCGGCGTCGGCACCACCTATAAGACTTCCAATGCCAACATCAACAACATCGCCCTGGCCCTGTCCACTTGCGGCGTCGTGATTTTCGACTCCCACGGTACCACGGACTATGAGGGCGGAACCTATTACAACCCGGATTACACCAGTCAGGCAAACTCCTCTTATCTCTGCCTGACCACCAGCACCGGCATCACCGAAGCGGATAAGGCGCCGGTCCAGGGCACGTTCGGAACCTACTATCATGCCTTCAATGGCGGCGGCACCTGGTGCATCGACGGTACCGCCATGGCAAATCACATGACGACTGATTCTCCCAACAGCCTGCTGTGGATGGCTATTTGCCTGGGGATGGCCACCGACGGCCTCCAGGCCCCCCTGCGGGAGAAGGGCGTGGAAGTGGTCTACGGCTATTCCCAGTCCGTCACCTTTGCCGGCGACTATGCCTGGGAGGGAAAGTTCTGGCCCAAGATGATCGAGGGCGATAACGTGAAGACCGCCATTGCCTACATGAAGCAGCAGGTGGGCATCAAGGACCCCTATGAGAACACCAAGCCCGCCTGGCCCATCGTGGCCTCCTCTGAGGACGTCTATCCCGGCCAGGGCAACGTGGACAAGGCCCAGACCGTCAACTCCACCTGGACTCTGTATCCCCAATATACCCTGACTGCGGTTTCCAACAATACCGAATGGGGCACCGTCAGCGTCAGAGGCAAGTCCGTGATTGCCATTCCGAAGGACGGCTATTATGCTGTGGATTATGAGCTGCTTGAGGGCACTGCCACCGTGACCCGGGACGGCAACACCTTCAACGTGGAGCCCGAATCCGACTGCACCATCCGGATCAATTTCGCGCCGAGAGATCCGGCCACGATCCATTTCTCCTGCCCGGAGGGCGTGAGCTGCGCAGAGATGTCCGCCTTCGTGGGCGACGAGATCACCCTGCCTGCCCCGGAGGGCGCCCCCACCGCCGACGGCCATCCCTACCGCCTGCTGGGCTGGGCCCTGTCCGCCACCGAGGACACCACCGCCATGCCTGCCTTCTATAAGGTCGGCAGCAAGGTGAAACTGGAGCAAACGGACGTGACCTTCTACGCCCTCTACAGCTATTTCCAGGCCGAGAACGGCATTTCGGACGACCAGTTCATGAAGGTGACCGAGGCGCCAGCCTCCTGGACCGGCGAATATGTGCTGACCTACGACGGCACCCTGGCCCTGGATGCCAGCGGCAACGTCAAGGGCTCCAACATCGGCACCAGCAAGGCGGTGGTGGACCTGGCCGCCATGGGCTGCGTCAAGGACGAGGTTTCCCTGAACGGCGTCACCGAGGATCTCATCTTTGAGGCCGTGCCCTCCGAAAACGGCACCTACAACCTCAAGATGAAGGACCGCAATCTGTATCTGGCTATGTCCTCGGATACCAACTCTCTGACCACCTTCACCTCCGCCACCACCGACAAGACCCGCTGGACCTTAAGCTATGGCGCCAACGGTCCGGTGATCACGAGCGTGGCGTATCCCGCCCGTACCCTGCAGTATAACGTGAGCAGCAACCTGTTCCGCTGCTATACCACCCCCCAGAAGCCTCTGACTCTCTATGCCAAGGCGGACGGCGAGACCTGGTACACCACCAATCTGAAGGATAAGACTAACTGCGAGACCCACGTCTTCGGCGATTGGATCGTGGATCTGGAGCCCACCTGCACCGAGAACGGCAACCGCTATCATATCTGCACCGTCTGCGGCGCGCGGGAGAATGAAACCGTCCCGGCCCTGGGCCACAAGCCCGGCGAGGCGGTCAAGGAAAATGAGATCGCAGCCACCTGTACTGAGGCGGGCGGCTATGACCTGGTGGTTTCCTGCACCCGGTGCGGGGAGGAGCTGAGCCGCACCCATACGGAGGTTCCTGCGCCTGGACACGCCTGGGACGAGGGCGTCGTTACCAAGGAGCCCACCGAGCAGGCGGAAGGGGAGATGACCTTCACCTGCACCCGCTGCGGGGAGACCAGAACTGAGGTTCTGCCGATGCTGACCCATAACTGCCCCTGCGCCGCCTTCGAGGATATGCCGCCCTATGGCACCCCGGAGCATGAGGCCATCGACTGGGCCTACACCCATGAGCCCCAGATCACCTCCGGCATGAATGAAACCAGCTTCGGCGTCGGCAAGACCCTGACCCGCGGCCAGGCGGCCACCTTCCTGTACGCCGCTGCCGGCAGACCGGAATTCGACGTGAGCACCGCCGCCAAGACCTTCTCCGACGTACCCGAAGGCAAGTACTACACCAAGGCGGTTCTGTGGGCAGCCTCCGAGGGCCTGGTGGACGGCTATTCCGACGGCACCTTCAAGCCCAACAGCACCCTGACCCGGGGCCAGATCCTGGTGATCCTGTACGCCCAGGCCGGTAAGCCCGACGTCACCGTCGACAATCCCTACTCCGACGCGCCCGCCGGCAAATGGTTCACCAAGGCCGCCCTGTGGGCCTACGAGAACGGCATTGAGAAGGGTGAAGACGGCAAGTTCGCCCAGGCTACCCTCTGCACCCGTGAAGCCTTTGTCCTGTATCTCTATCGTGTGATGGAAGGCAAGGCCCTGGCGGAATAAGTCATTATCAAACAAAACCCGGCAGCGGAGTTCTCCGCTGCCGGGTTCGTTGTATGAAGCTGAAGACACAGGTGTGCAGGCCGTAGGGGCCGGGTCTCCCGGCCGTATCGGCAGGCGGGTTCGTGTCGGGCCGGCTGATAGCCGGCGCTACAACCTGCTATACAAGCCTCGATTTGTGGGGATGTTCCCGTAGGGGCCGGGTCTCCCGGCCCGCACGCCGCAGCGCAGGATGACGTTACCGCGGGACGGGGAACCCGTCCCCTACGGAGCGTATGCAGGATCCCGTCAAATCCCGATTTGCGGCCGGGAATCAACGGACGCAAGCAATGCTTTCCGGCTTGCTCAAACCTTGATCCCGTGTCCGCCGTGGGTGACGCCGGAGGAGCTGGTGTGGGTGCTGTGACTGCCGCCGCTGCTGCTGCCGCCTCCGCCGCCGCTGTCCCGATGCTCCTGTATGACGCGGGTTGTAGTGTTGGTGTAGAGGAAGATATCTCTTGTGACGGTCATGCGTCTGTCCTCAGGGCCAAAGTATTCCGAGGCGCCGTCCTGGGGACGAACGGTGGTCAGCGAGCTCTTGCTGAGGGAGACCGGGAGGAAGCCCACCAGCAGACCGATGATCGGGGCGATGATAAAGCTCCGCTTGAGTCTGCGCTGCCGTTCTTCCTTCTCCCGCTGCCTGGCGGCCTCTTCCAATTGCTTCTGCGCCTCGACCCGCTCCGGATATTCCTCGATGGCGTCCTCCGCAAACGTCAGGAACCGGGAAAAGGCGGTGCTGTAATCCTGCCGCCGGATGTCTCCCACGATCCCGTAGAGGATGTCGTCCACAACGTCCTCGTCGGCCATTTCGATCATCGAGCCGCAGGTGGAGATATAGAGGTCTCCCTCCTCGATGGCGTAGAGCAGCAGGATCCCGTCCGGCGCTCCCTTCAGGGTGAAATGGTGGTCGTAGTAGTCGTTCGCATAGTCTCTCGGATCCTGCCCGTCCATATTCTGGGTGGTCAGAATCACGAATTTGACGCCGTGCCGGGCGGAGAGCGCTTCGGCGGATTCCTGCAGCGCCTGGGCCTCCACTGACGTTAGAAGCCCCGCGTTGTCGATCACAAGGGGCTCATCGTCGGCCGCGGCAGCGGTGGGGATCAACAAAGCGGAGATCAGCAGCAGGGCCAGGAATAAAAGAATGATTCGTTTCATGTCGCCGCCTCCTTACCGCACGTATAACAGATACAGGATGAGCCAGGCGATCCCGGAGCTGACAGAGGCATAGAGCAGATACCAGAGCCAGTATTCCTTTCGGCCCGTTGGCATATTGCCCACCATCTTGCCGGTCTGACCGTTCATGGCGAAGTGATAGGATTTGCCGTGATAGGTGGTGTTCAGCAGCCAGATCGGGTAGAGGGCGTAGCGGTTTTTCTGGTTTTCCAGCTGGATCGAGGTGCTTTCCGTCGAAACGGAGCCGTAGCCGGAGACCGTGCCCCGGATGGTTTCCATTGCGGTTTTCTTGATCCGCTCGTTGGCCCGCTCCATAGTCTCCTCCGCGGTGACGTCATATTTGTCGGCGTAGTAGCCGGAGAGATAGGCGGTCTGGAAATCCTTTGCCTGGCTCACGTCGAAGGGCTCCAGAGATTCCATCAGCGTGTCCTCCATCTGGGAGGAGCCGTCCACCGGCACGTTCTCAAAGTGAAAGGTGCCCCGGCGCTCCAGCCGATAGTGGGAGGTCTCGGTGTGCTCGACGTTGCCCACCCGCCACATCCGGGTCCGGGTGGCGTGGAAATTCGCCTCGGTGTCCGCGTCCGCCTGAAACAGCCAGAAGGGAACGTAGACGCCCTTGACCTCGTCGATGTGGTTTTCCTTGGAAAAGAGCCTGGGCAGCAGCCGCTTTCCCTTCATGAACTCCCGCAGCTTTTGCTTGGCGTCCTCTTTGGTCAGCTGGAAGGGGATCACGCAGTCCGGCTTCAGCCCGCCGGCAAAGCGGCTCACCAGCACCACAGGATTGCCGCAGAAGGGACAGTGGGTGGCGCCGGTGGTTTTACCCGCAATGATCTCACCGCCGCAGGACTTGCAGCTGTAGAGGTCCAGCTCCTCAGAATCCTCGTCGGTCCAGGCTTCCGCCTGGGCCTGCCATTGCATCCCGTCGGACTGCTCGGCGTTCAGCACGTCGTCCTTCTCCTGGAGGGCCACCGGGTCAAAGGTGGTGTCGCAGAAAGGACATTTCATCAGCTGGGAACCGGGATCAAATTCCACGATTCCGCCGCAGCAGGGACATTTGTATTCAATGATTTCTGGATGGTTGGGCTTTGGCATAGCACCCTCCGATCTGCCGCAAGCCGGCGAAACCGACTGTGACCATACTTTTTCTATATATTATCATATCACATTAACCCGGAAAATACAAGGGAAGCAGGGCTGTTTTCCGATATAATCCCGTCAAATTCCTGAAAGATGGATCGGGAGGCGGGGAAGCGGTGGCGAAGGGTTAGGAAATATGACAGAAAAGGATGTTTCAAAAAATGAAAAAAACAGTTGACAAACGAAAAAAACTATGCTAATATATCGGGGCAGTCGAGAGATTGCGAAACGCGCGAGTGGTGGAATTGGTAGACTCGCTAGATTCAGGTTCTAGTGTCCACTCCGGACGTGCGGGTTCAACTCCCGCCTCGCGCACCACAAAACCATCAAAGAAACCTCTTTTGTCCACCGGGACAAGAGAGGTTTCTTTGATGTTTCATAAACCAGGATATGGAACCGTATTTGCTGGATACGGCGCCTTCGAGTTTTGCTTCTTATTGTTGCTTGCTTTCCAATTCCTGTTCTGCCTTGTCAGTCATCTTCGTCAGCATTCTTCCGAAGAAGAGCGGATGTCTGTAGCTGAAGCGCAAAGATACCGCTGTGGAGAGCGAAGGATAGATAATGAATTTCCTGGACCATATGTGCTTTGCAAAGCCTGTTCCAACTTCACGGGGATCAGCCTTAAACTCCTTCGGAATCATCAGACCTGATGCGGATTTCGTGTTTGTCAGCGGCGGATGAAATAAATGAACGGAAATCCCGTATTGACTGTTTTCTATTTCCAGACATTTCGCCAATGATTCAATCGCGCCTTTGGATGACGCGTAAGGGGAAATGTTCTTAAACCCGGTCACGCCAACGGCAGAACTGGTGAAGATCAGTCTGCCTTTCCTTGCCTCACGCATATGTGGAAGCACTGCTTTTGCAAGCCGCAACGCCCCATAATAATTTACGTTCATCACCTGACGATATACTTCCAGATCTGTCTCCGGCTCACTGTTAAACGTGCATATGCACGCATTATGAATTGCAATATCGATTGCACCGAAGCAGTCAAAAGCTTTCTGAACCCCTTCCTGTACTGAAAGACTATCCGCCGCGTCGGCGCTGATCACAAGGAGATGATTCCCGTACTTCGGCTGCAATTCCGCGATATGGTCGGTCTCGATATCCAGAACAGCAACCCTGTTGCCGCTTTCGAGCAGGCGCTCGGTCAGATAATATCCGATTCCCTGATCAGCGCCTATGATAAGAATATCAGCCATGATTATCCCTCCCAAAAACCAAAACTGGACGCAATATAGGAATGCGCTTCTTCGCAAAAAGCATTTTTCTTCCGAGCCGTTAATTTTCCGTTCAACAGATACTTAAATACAAGCATTGTGATATAAGCGTAGAAGCCTTTTCCGGTTTGTTCAGATTGTGAAAGGGTTTCAAACACAGACATCTCAATCCTATAGGGCTCTTCAAATAACCACCTGCTGTATTTCTGCTGAATCTCTTTGTTATGCAGTTGCTCGATCAGCATCAGCCGCATCATCCTGTTGCAGAAAGGATCCAGCAGATACTGATCAAAAAAATAGGTATCAATCCATCCAAAGGACGGGCTTTGGCTGTGATTCCAGGCATCCGGTGAATGTAATACCTTCAACAGTGAATCGACGTGTTCCTCAAAGCGGATAAAAAGAGAATCCAGAATATCCTGTTTGTTTTTGAAATGATAGTAAACAGTACTTTCCTTAATCCCAACAGCTCCGCAGATATCGCGGATGGAAACCGGATCGTACCCGTGCTCCGAGAACATCGAAAGCGCTGTTTCCAGAATTCTGTCTTTTGTGTTCACGATTGCCTGCCTCCTTTGTGTGTCTAACAATTGTTAGACACATTATATCTAACAATCGTTAGAATGTCAAGCCTGAATCGGAGAACGGACTGCGAAAAAACCTTTGTCTGGTGCAGTTTCAGAGGATTTCATGAAAGCCCTGCATTCGCTGACAAATTCCTGTGATTTCGCGGATCTCAAATTCCGGCTTGCAGAAATGAGAGGCACGTATCATTTTGGCGCTTTATCTATGGGTTATGTATCATTCTGGCGCCCTTACACACAAAAAAGGCCACCCACAGGGTGGTCTTTTTTGTGGTATTCGGGGCCCGGCAGACGATTCCCTTCAGGGAGTTCAACTCCCGCCTCGCGCACCAAGAAATATCAAGGAAAACGACTTTGAGGGCTCATCTCAAGGTCGTTTTTCTTTGCCCTCATCAAACAAATCATCTAACAACTCGGCGTTTTGCTTCTTCCCTTCCAAATAAAGAAGCAGATCATGAATACGAAACATAGGAAGACCGGTTTTCTCTAAAACTTTGTGAAAACGGCGTGATGAACCTCGTTCATCCGTCGTGCTGCAATGGGGTGCTTTGCAATCAGCCTCGGCAGCGTTTTGCGCCAAGCTGGGCTGATTGCTTTATTTTATCGATACGTTGCGCTTTGTATGTAAAAAATAACCTATAAAAAAGGAAAAGAAAGGGCATTTCTTTATTATTTGGATTCTGTATAATAAGATTGACCAGAAGAAAGTTTCTCAAGCAGTTGGGCAAAGACGCAGGGCGAAATCAAGTCAAATCCAGTTATCGCGGAAAAGACGTTGATTGCCAATTGGAGGCAAACAGATGATTAACAAGCACGGGAAAAAGAAAGGCAAATGGATTTGCCACCCCGCAGACAATCGGGAAACAAGACTGGTTCCTATCTTCCGCCGCTGCTTTGAGGGAAAGCCCGGGCTAAAGCGGGCGGTTCTTCGTCTCTCTGCCCATGGGATCTATGCGGCGGAGCTCAACGGCAGGCCCGTGACCGAAAACAAGTTCACGCCGGGCTTGACCAGCTACTATTACCGGATTCAGGTACAGGAATACGACGTGACCGCCCTCATAAAAGAGGGGAACAACGAGCTGCGCGTCACGGTGGGAGACGGCTGGTGGCGCTGGAACAACAACTTCGGCTATACGCTGGCGCTCTGGGGTGAGCTGGCGCTGCGCTATGCCGACGGCAGCGAAGAGACGATCCCCACAGACGAAGGCTGGGACGTGGGTCTCGGCCCCGTTGTGCGGACGGATCTGCAAAAGGGTGAGGTCTACGACGCCCGCGTGGAACCCCACGGCTGGCAGAAAGCTGCCCTCTGTACCGAGCACACCGAGGGCAAGCTGATTGAAAATCAGAGCGTTCCCGTGCGGGAGAAGGAGCACTTTCCCGGCAGACCTATGCGGGACGCCGCCGGAAACCTCGTCATCGACTTCGGGCAGAACATCGCGGGCTATGTCCATTTGACCCTTCGCAATACGAAACGCGGGCAGACCGTGCATCTCAAGCACGGGGAAGGTCTGGACAAGGACGGTAAATTCTCCACCGCCAACTGTGACGGCGGAAGGGCGGAATTCCAGGAGATCACCTACATCTGCAAAGGCGCCATGGTGGAGGAGTACACCCCGCACTTTGCCGTTTTCGGCTTCCGGTACGCCCTTGTGGAAGGCATCGAGGCAGAAGACGCAGACTTCGAGGCCATCGCTCTCTACTCCGACATGGAGGAAACCGGGGACTTCCGCTGCTCCAACGAGCTGATCAACAAGCTGGTGGAAAACGCCCGCTGGAGCCAGAAGGGCAACTTCCTGGACGTGCCGGTGGACTGCCCCACCCGCGAGCGCAACGCCTGGACAGGCGACGCCATGATCTACTGCCGGACTGCGGCCTATTTCATGGACGTCCAGCAGTTTTTTAAGAAATGGCTGGTGGATCAGAGCATCGAGCAGTACGCCTCCGGCAAGGTGGGCATCACCTTCCCCTCCACCTCCAGCGTCCACAATCCGGAAGAACTCAAAGCGGTGCAGGCGGTCAATCCTGCCATGGCGCTGGCCGGACCCTCCGGCGAGGGCAACGTCGGCGAGGACAGCGTGGGCTGGGGCGATTCCGCCGTGTGGATCCCGTATCAGATGTATCTGATGTACGGCGACGTGGAATTCCTGAAAGAACATTACGACACGGCAAAGAAGTGGGTCGAGTTCTCCCTGCGCTGCATGAAGGAGCAAAACCCCCTGTACGCGGACAAGCCCTGGTACGCAAACGGCGACGGAGATTATATCTACGACACCCGCTTTCACTACGGCGAATGGAACGAGCCGCTGCCTCCCGCGCCGGAGGTCATCGAGCTCTTTGCCAAGGGCGGCACGGCTGCGGACTATGTGACCCACATGGCAAAGTACGGCAAGCCGGAGGTTGCCACCGCCTACACCAAGCGCAGCTGTGACAATCTGGCCCACATGGCCCGCATCCTCGGCGAAGACGCGGACGCGGCGCACTATGCCGCCCTATCGGAGAGAATCAAAGTTACCTATGACAAGTACCTGATCGGCCCTGACGGTATGATCCAGCCGGGTCATCAGGCAGCCTATATCCGCGCTCTTGCCCTGGATCTGGTCAGCGCAGAGAAAAAGCCCCTGGTGATCGCCCAGCTCAAAAAGGAGCTGGAGGCCGCCGACTACCACCTGAACACCGGCTTCCTCTCCACCGTTTATCTGCTGCCCACCCTCTGCGACAACGGTCTGGTAGACGAGGCGTTTCGGATCCTGGAGCAGACCACCGCGCCCGGCTGGCTGCACCCCATCACCCTGGGGGCCACCACCATGCTGGAAAACTGGAACGGCATGGACGTGTTCCGGGACAGCTTCAATCATTATTCCTTCGGCGCTGTCTGTCAGTTCCTGTTTGAGTATGTGGCGGGCATCCGTCCGAGCTTCGACGCTCCAGGTTTCCGGGAATTTGAGCTCCGCCCCATCATTGGCGGAAGCCTCACCTGGGCGGAGGGCGTTTACAAAACCAGGTTTGGCTCCATACGTTCCCGTTGGGAGAAAAAGGCCGATCAGATCTGCTATACGTTTACGATTCCGGAAGGAACCGCTGCACACGTCATACTGCCGGATGGATCCAGCGAAACGCTTGGTCCCGGCACATATCAAAGAAAAATAGTTGGAGGTACTGAACTATGAAAAAATCTGTGAAAATCACGTTGATCATCGCTCTGGTTTTGCTGATCCTCGGCGTTGGCGCATGGGTGCTGATTCGCCATCTCAACAAGGCACCGGAGCTCGCCCCCATTGAAGCTTCGGATGATGCAGTGACAGTCACGCGGGACAATCAAACGATCGTATTCCAGCCGGACAACCATTATGAGCTCCAGGGGACGACAAAGATTTCAGGATTTGCGTTCAATTTCCAAGGGCAGGGTGTGTATCAGATTCAGGACCGGCAGCTCAGCTTTCCGGAGGAGCATCCGGTAATCTCCGTGGCAAGCGCATTCGGCAGCTTTGATATGGAAGGCGTCCTGACTGCTTCCTGTCAACAGGGGATTTGGCATATCCATCTGGAAGCCAGCAACGAAACCGACACCTTCCAACTGATTGAGCTTGACCTGACCGCAGAGGAAGCTGCAGCGCTTGGCTTGGACGGATAAGCTGTAATCATCTGATTTCTCATTTTCATGGAGGGAGAAGCCCGATGAACCATTTGCCCTATCACTTTTACGACGCGCAGCGTGAGATCTGCTTTGACCGCTTTGACCTGCCCGCGCCCTGGATCAATTATCTGTCCAACGGCAGGATGCACGCCTTTGTCTCCCAGGCAGGCGGCGGCATGAGCTGGTGGCTGTCCCCGATGATGTTCCGGCTGACCCGCTACCGCTTTTACAATTTGCCCATCGACTCTCCGGGCTTTTATGTTTATATTCGAATGGAGGATGGCACCGTTTGGTCGCCTGCCTTTCGTCCCTGCGAGACGCCGGTGGATCATCGTGAAGCCAGTCATGCGCCGGGATACTCCACCTTCACCGCAAAAAAGAACGGTCTGAGCGCCAGCTTGAAGCTCTTTATGGCCCAGGACTATGATACACTGGTGTGGGATTTGAAGCTCACGAACGAGAGCGGCGCAGAAGTTTCCTGCGACGTTTTCGCCTATGTGGAGCTCAGCCAGTTTCTGGCCCGGGAGGAGAACATCCTCGGTTACTATCTCAAGTGGAACACCCGGGCGGTCTTCGACGAGGACCTGCAGGCCATCACCTATGCTTACACCGCGTGGATGCACCCGCGCAAGGACGAGTCCCCGCTGGTATATTTTGGTTCGGATGCGAAGATCGCCTCCTTCTGCTGCAACCGGGACGTATTTTGCGGCAATTACCGGGATGAGAGAAACCCTGTGGAGGTTCAAAACGGGCGCCTGTCCAATACCAATCTGCAGGGCGGCGAGCCCTGCGGCGCGCTGCACACCCATGTTTCTCTTGGCAAAGACGAGGAGAAGCAGCTTCATTTCTTCCTGGGCGTAACTAAGGGCGCCCTGTCCGACTACGACAAGGCTGTGGCAGGCACAAAAGAAACGCTGACCGCGCTCCGGGAAGACGGCGCGGCGGAGCGGCAGTTCGCGAAGCTGCAAAGCTGGTGGCGCGAGCATCTTGCCGTCTATCAGTGCAACATTCCCGACGAAGACGCTGAACGGATGCTCAACACCTGGAATCCGGTGCAGAGCGTCCAGACCGCCCGCTATTCCCGCTCTATCAGCTCCGACGCCTCCGGCGTGCGCGGCATCGGCTTCCGGGATACGGCCCAGGACATGCTGGCCCAGGCCTACCGCAAGCCGGAATGGGCGACGGAGATGCTCAACTATCTTGCCTCCCAGCAGCTGGAGGACGGGCACGCCATACACACCGCCTGGCCCGAAGAAAAACGTCCGCCCCAGGACATTACCCGCTCGGACGATCATATCTGGATGGTGTATCTGGCCTATGCCATTGCCGCGGAAACCGGCGACCTGCGCTTCCTGGACAAGGAGATTCCCTTCCTCGGGACGGATCTGGTCACGCCGGTCGGCTCCGCCACCCTGTGGGAGCATCTGCTGCGGGGCGTGGACTTCACCGAAAAGCACCTGGGCGAACACAACTTGCCGCTGATTCTCTTCTCTGACTGGAACGACCATCTGGGTCCCTTCGGCCGCAAGGGCCGGGGCGAGAGCGTCATGGTCTCTCAGCAGCACATCTACGCCCTGCGGCAGCTCTCCGAGGTGGCAGAGCGGCGCGGGGATCCGGACGCGGTCAATCGCTTTGCAGCTCTGATCGAAAAGCAGGAAAAGGCCTTAGACCAGTACGCCTGGGATGGCAAATGGTTCCTGCGGGGTCTGGACGACGAGGCCCAGCCCATCGGCACCCACACGCAGGCGCACGCCCGGATCTGGCTGAACGCCCAGAGCTGGATGGTGATTGCGGACGCCTGCAAGGAGCATCAGCTTGCGGCCATGGACAGCGCCGCCCGGGAACTGGACACCGGCATGGGTCTGCTGCTGAACACCCCCGGCTATCCCGGCTGGCCCAGCAAGGAGGCGGCCATGGTCAACGGTCTGCCTGCCGGATATTCCGAAAACGGCGGTGTGTTCTGCCAGGCCAACTGCTGGGCCATCATGGCCGAGGCTCTGCTGGGGCGCGGTAATCGGGCCTGGAAATACTACAAGCAGATCATGCCGAATGAAGTGATCAAAAAGGTCGGTGTGGAGCGCTATCACGCAGAGGCCTACGCCTACTGCTCCACCATGCTGGGCAAGGACAACGAGAAGTTCGGCTGGGGCTGCGTCAGCCAGGTAACCGGCACGGCGGCCTGGATGGACGTGGTGGCGACCCAGTATCTGCTGGGCATCCGCCCCACGCTGAAGGGCCTTTTGATCGACCCCTCCATCCCCGCCCAGTGGGAGGGCTTCACGGTGGAGCGTACCTACCGGGGCTGCCGCCTGACAATCCGGGTGGAGAACCCCGAGCACGTTCAGCACGGGATCAAAGAAATACGTGTGGATGGTATAAAAGCCAGTCTGGAGAAAGGG
>CACXJE010000056.1 GCA_902767915.1 Oscillospiraceae bacterium
ACAGGTCATCCATCTGTCCTTTATAGTCCTTGTATGTCGGATGATACATACAGGAAGCATAGATTGAAAACGCTTCTTCTGACAGTAGCCAATCCGCATCCTCGCATAACATAACCTTCATAATCATCCTCACAAATGTCGATTTGTCAAGTTTTTGTTATTATACCAAATTCACAGAAAGGAAGCAATCCCACAATGAAATGTCTTTTGAAATATCCCTGGGTCAAGCTGCCCCGGAATCGGATCCCGGCAGGCAAAGGGCTCTTGGGAGCTTGGATGCGTCTGGCAGCGCGCGCGGCCTTTCGCAAAGGAGATGGGCATTACTGCGGATACGACAATCCCGTCGAACCCGGAATGTGGGTCGGCGGGATTGTCGGTCTCAAATCCATCCTCGGTATCAGACGCAGGGACGCAGCGCTGGATGCGCTACAGTTTCTGGCACAGCTCGGCTTCCTTTCCTGGTCGCTGGATTCCTCCACCAAGAAACTGAGCTACAGCCTGTCAGACTGGCTCGTGCGTTTTTCCGGCGCGGAATGTCCGGATGGAGCCGTTTATACCACCGAAGGCTATGGCTTTGTCTGTGTTTCACGGGAAATCACGCAACGGCTGGTAGTAAACCACAACTACAAATTTGAAGAATCCGACGCATGGCTGGATCTGTGGTGCCACACCACGGTAAACGATCCCGGCAATGCGTTTTCTTTTTTGGCGCCGGCCGTGCAGTACGGCAAGTACCCATTCTCACTCTGGAAACCCTGGGACGCCGCTGGGGCTGGGAAAAGACGAAGGTCTGGAGGTTTTTCCAGACACATGGGGATGTGTTCACCCTTCGCCGCTTGCCCGGCAACCTCGGCTGTCTCATTTTCAACCTCGGTTATCCCTGTGATACCGAGGTAGATACTCCCGCCGCAGAGGAGATTACCGCGCTTTTGGGCGAATTGCGCCATCTGGGGCGTGCCTCGCAGTTTGACCGAGTCACGATGAACCGCGTCATTGCCTGGTACAGCAGGCATTCCGGCATCGTAAAGCGGCCAAAACCCCGCGTTGCACTTTCCTACAATATATATCGCGCGTATCTTTCTCCCGTGGAGGTAAGTAGTAGTTATCGTTATGACTGCAGAGGTGTAGATAATAGACCACCCGGCAGTCTCCCGAATATTGAGCAGATCCGCGGGCCTAATGGGTTCGCGGGTTTTGTTTGGCTCACGAAGGAGGATATCATCAATGGAAAACTCGCAATCTAAACGCAAGGACAAAAAGAACGCCGAGATCGTAGATGCACTGGCCAGAAGAGGCCTTTTGCCTGATACCGAGATCAGCGATGAACAGCGCCGGACCGCGAAACAAAAGCGGCTGCAGAAAAGCTTCCACAACACTGAATTGCTTCTCAAGAATTACCGGGATATTGCCTGGATGGTAGAGTGCCTTCCGGACGCGGTAGCCGAAGAACTGGATCGTCCGTTTGAAACCGTGGATGAATTGTTGGATGGGATCGAAGTCTCGTCAACCTTCGGTCAGCGGAAGCTGGAGAAGAGACTGGCTGGCGTGGAGAAGACACGTTTGATGCTGGAACGGGTGAATGATGCCTTAACCGTCCTCAAGCAGAAGCCAGGGAATGGTCAGATGTTGTACAACTTGATCTACTTGACCTATATCGCCCCGGAAAAGCTGTCACCGGAGGAGCTCTTATATCGCTTAAACATTTCCAGCCGGAATTATTATCGCTTCCGGATTAAAGCCATCAACCTGCTTTCTCTTCGCCTTTGGTCTTCGCCGGATTCGACAGTGGATTTGTGGCTGGAGCTTTTGATGATCAGCAAATCATAAGATCAGTTTTGTAGTTCGCAACTTTTTTACCACGATTTTCCGTTTTTTCCGGTGTATGATGGTTTCAGAACAAACAAGAGAGGGGTGAGGACAGTGACGCCGTTTGAAGGAAGCAAATGTCTGCTGCTTCTGCATCTGGGCTGGAAGGAGGATTATTTCCGACTGCTGGACCAGGCGATGGAACAGGAGGACCCGCTTTCGCCCCTCACGTTGGATTTAGCGCTCTGCGGCAGCGATACGGAAGCCGCCGCCAACGTCCTGACCTTTGACCCGGAGGTCCGGGAGATCCCCCAGGAAATGCCATTGGGCTGGCTGAAGGAAAAGCTGTACCGGGAATACAAACAGCAAACGTTGACGCCGGAGCGCCTTTCCAGCCTTTGGCAGAGCCTGAGTACGAGCTATGACCTCATTGAGGATAAGTTCTGGTGCAGAGTAGATTATCTGCTGGAATATCGGGAGCTTGGTTTTCTCACAGAAAAGAAATTCTGGGACTCCCTGCATCGACTGTTTGAACTCGAAATAAACCCTAAGGATGGTGAAACCCCATGCTTCTGACCATAACATACCGCGAAAAGCCCGCCACGGATCTCGGGTTTCTGCTGCACAAGCACCCGGCGCGGCCCCAAACCTTTGAGTTGAGCTTCGGAAAGGTTTACGTGTTCTATCCCAAGGCAGAACCGGAGGAATGCACCGCGGCCCTGCTGCTGGACATCAATCCCATCGACCTGGCCCGGGGCAAGGTCGGGACCGGCGTCGGCGGCCTGTTCGACTACATCAACGACCGTCCCTACGCGGCCTCCTCCTTCCTGAGCACGGCTCTGGCCCGGGTCTACGGCTCCGCCATGAGCGGATCTTGCCGTGAAAAGCCGGAGCTTGCCGGAAAGGCCCTGCCCCTGGAGGTCCATCTGACCAACCTGCCCTGCCGCAGCGAGACCGACAAGCTCAAGGAGATCTTCGAGCCCCTGGGTTATGAAGTCTCCTATGTGGAGCACGGCCTGGATGAGACCTTCCCCAACTGGGGCATGAGCGACTATGTGGATCTGACTTTGAAGGGTACTGTCCGGCTGGCGGACCTGCTGAACCACCTCTACGTGCTGATCCCGGTGTTTGACCGGCAGAAGCACTACTGGATGGGCGACGACGAGGTGGACAAGCTCCTGCACCACGGGGGCGACTGGCTCAAGACCCATCCCGAGATACGCTGGATCACCCGCCGCTACTTCAACCGGAAAAAGAGCTACGTGGGCAGCGCTCTGCGGCAGCTTCTCACCGAGGAGGAGGCCGAGACCGGCATCTCCGAGGAAACCGAAGACAGCACCGCGACTGCGGATACCGGCGATCTGGAGACGCCTCCTGCAACGGAGCCGGAGACCGAAACAGCGCTCGAACCCAATCCCGAGCGGAAAAAGCGCCGTTCTCCGCTGAACGACCAGCGTCTCGACGCCGTGGTACAGGCTGTCCGCGATTGCGGAGCCGCCACCGTGGCCGACCTGGGCTGCGGCGAAGGACAGCTCCTGCGCCGGCTGCTGACAGAGCGGCAGATCACGAAGCTGGTGGGCATGGACGTCTCCACCGTCGCCCTGGCCCGGGCGGAAACCAAGCTGAAGCTGGACCGGAAGGCCGAGCTGATCCGGAACAAGCTGACCCTCTTCCAGGGAGCCCTGACCTACCGCGATCAGCGGCTGGAGGGCTTCGACGCCGCCTGCGTGGTGGAGGTCGTGGAGCACATGGACCCGGACCGGCTGCCTGCCTTCGCCCGTACCGTCTTCCTCCACGCGGCCCCGAAGACCGTAATCCTCACCACGCCGAACCGCAGCTACAACAAGAACTACGAGGCCCTGACTGACGGAAAGCTCCGCCACCCGGATCACCGATTCGAGTGGACGAAGGAAGAGTTCACTGCCTGGGCTGAGGCTGTTTGCAAAGACTACGGCTACACCGTCCGCCTGTCCTGGATCGGAGAGATCGACGAGGACGGACAGCAGCCGACACAGATGGGGGTGTTTACAAAATGCGGATAGAGATACCGGAATTCTGCCTGGTTACACTGGTGGGGGCCACCTCCTGCGGAAAGTCCAGCTTCGCGGCGAAGCACTTCAAGCCCACCGAGGTCCTTTCCTCCGATTTCTTCCGGGGCCTGATCTCCGACGATGAGAACAACCAGGAATGCTCCTCCGCGGCCTTTGACGCCCTGTATTATATCGCGAAAAAGCGTCTGGACGCCATGAAGCTGACCGTCATCGACGCCACCCATCTGCAGGAAATCGCCCGCAAGCAGGTCCTGAACCTGGCAAAGGAGCAGAACTGCCACAGCGTGGCCATCGTTTTCAACATCCCCGAAGCGGTCCTGAAGCAGCGTAACGCCGCCCGCCCGGAGCGGCAGCTCCCGGAGCATGTGATCCGCCGGCACGCCAACGACCTTCGGCGCTGCATCCGCGGCCTCAAGAAGGAGGGCTTCCGCTTCGTCTACGTGCTGAACGGCGTGGACGAGGTGGACGCGGCCGAGATCGTCCGCACGAAGATGTGGAACGACAAGCGGGAGGAGCACGGCCCCTTCGATATCATCGGCGACGTCCACGGCTGCTTTGACGAGCTGACCGAGCTGCTGACAAAGCTGGGCTACATATCCGACGACGCCGGGATCTGGAAGCATCCCGAAGGCCGCAAGGCCGTTTTCCTGGGCGACCTCTGCGACCGCGGCCCCCGGAACGTCGACACGCTGAAGCTGGTCATGGATATGGTCGACGCCGGAAACGCTTTCTGCGTCCCGGGCAACCACGACGTGAAGCTCGTCAAGCTGCTGCTCGGCAAGAACGTCCAGCGCACCCACGGCCTGGAAAAGACCGAGGAGGAGCTGCTGGCCCAGCCGGAGGAGTTCCGGGAAAAGGTCAAAACCTTCCTGGACGGCCTCGTCAGCCACTACATGCTGGACGGCGGCAAACTGGCCGTGGCCCATGCCGGCATCAAGGAGCATTATCAGGGACGCGGCTCCATGCGTATCCGGGACTTCTGCCTCTACGGCGAAACCACCGGCGAGACCGACGAATACGGTCTGCCGGTCCGTCTGGATTGGACGGCGGAGTACCGCGGCCGGACTCTGGTGGCCTACGGACATATCCCCCACATTGAGCCGGAGATCCTGAACAACACCTACGGCATCGACACGGGCTGCGTTTTCGGCGGAAAGCTCACCGCCCTGCGCTACCCTGAGAGGGTCCTGGTCAGCGTCCCGGCGAAGGCCGTCTACTACGAGCCCGCCAAGCCCCTGGCTCCCGAGGCCGTAGAGGTCACGGACGATCTGATCCTGCGGGACGTCCACGGACGGATGCACGTGCAGACCAAGCTCATGCCCGTCATCGACATCCGGGAGGCCCAGACGGCGGCCGCTCTGGAGGTCATGAGCCGCTTCGCGGCTGATCCTCACTGGCTGATCTACCTGCCGCCCACCATGTCTCCCTGCGAGACCGCGGAGGAACCGGAGTATCTGGAATACCCCACGGAGGCCTTTGCCTATTACCGCAAAAACGGGATCGCAAAGGTCGTCTGCGAGAAGAAGCACATGGGCTCCCGCTGCGTCATCGTCCTGTGCCGCAGCGCCGAAACCGCTGCACGCCGCTTCAGCGTAACCGACGGCACCCGCGGCATCCTCTACACCCGTACCGGACGGCACTTCTTCGTGGAAAGCACCATGGAGGGTATCGTTCTGGACCGGCTGGACCGGGTCCTGACCGAGACCGGATTCTGGAACGATTTCCAGACCGATTGGGTCTGCCTGGACACGGAGCTCATGCCCTGGTCTGAAAAGGCGCAGACCCTGCTGCAGCGGCAGTATGCCCCCGTGGGCATCGCGGGCAGGAACGGTCTGCACCAGGTGGTCGCCGCGCTGGAGGCCGCCTGCGGACGTAGCGCTCTGCACTTTGAAGTGGACGCTACTACTTCGGGACAGAACGTGGATCTGAACGCCGTCCTGGAGGATTTCCGGAACAGGGAGGACTGCCTAGGCCGCTACACCGACGCCTACCGCGCCTACTGCTGGAACGTCAACAGCCCGGACGATCTGCGGATCGCCCCCTTCCACCTGCTGGCCGTCGAGGGGCAGGTCTTCACGGATCGGGCACACGTCTGGCACATGGAGACCATCCGCAAGTACATGACCGGCGTCGATCCTGTGTTTATGGCCACGGATTATCTCGTCGTGGACGTGAACGACCCAGACAGCGTCCGGGCCGGAACCGAATGGTGGCTGCAGCTGACCGGCAGCGGCGGAGAAGGTATGGTCGTCAAGCCCGAGACCTACACCGCCATGCGGAACGAAGAACTGCTCCAGCCGGCGGTCAAGTGCCGCGGCCGGGAGTACCTGCGGATCATCTACAGCCCCGAGTACACAAAGCCCGAGCACCTGGAGCGCCTGAAGAAGCGCAGCCTCAGCCGTAAGCGCCAGCTTGCCCTGCGGGAATTCGCCCTGGGCGTGGAGGGCCTGGAGCGCTTCATCCAGAAGGACTCCCTCTACCGCATCCACCAGTGCGCCTTCGGCGTCCTGGCCTTTGAAAGCGAACCCGTAGACCCGCGGCTGTAATTAAACTGCATGTTCAATGACAATTCCACAGAAAGATGTATAATACAAGTAAAGCAAGCGTTCCTGCACTCCTGGGGTGACATACTTTTACTGAACGCTAACGTTCTTCCGGACGATCACTAGTGCAGGAAAAAGTCACCAGATGGCTTGCTTGAGAATCCAATAAAGGTAAGCGGACCCGTACATGTTCGGAGCAGAAGCTGTCACATTCGCTGCGAGTCGAAAGCTATGCTGCACACACTGCTGCATGGTAACGCAGAGTGACGAAAAACAAATCTGTGAGGCACAGGCTTTTGGTGGGAAAGCAGCTTCTCCTTTCCTTCTTTTGATGACATACTTTTGATCCTTTACATGAAAAGTCTGACGCCAGGATCATGTGCGGGTAACGGTCATCAGATGGCTTACCTTTCACAAAAATGATGATGCGGAGGTATGAAAATGAAATACGATAAACTGTTGCTTGACGAACTCCGCTTTGTTTCCTATGAGAAAAGCGATGCCGAGCTCACGGACGAACTGCTGGCGAAGGCTGTCACCCTGAACGAGAACCTTCAGGCGATCGGCTATATGCTTGCACCGACTGACATTGTCGCGATTGCCGTGAGTTCTTCTCTGGACGGTTTTTACAACAAGGTTGCGGGGATGATGGACGAGGTGAAAGCCCAGCCCATGTACCCCGGTTTCCCGCAGCAAGTGATGGAGATGGAAGAAGCTGTATTCCGCTTCCATCAGCTTGTGCACTATTTCTCCACCTACGGGATGGAGGATCTGTTTGGCGTGAGCGTCAAACGGGGCTGGCTGCCTTGCGAAGACGAAAAGGTCACCGACGCAGTGAAACAGGAAACCGTCCTGAAGGCCAAAACGGTTAAGCTTCTTCCTGTCGAAGAGTGCTATATCACTCCGCTGCACATCATCCTTTCCCGCAGAGAACGCATGACGCTGCCGGAACGTGAAATCGTCGCCGAGGCGGTCTGCCATGTTTCTGTGGAAGAGATTTGCGGCATCAAGGTCGGCTTCAAGGAAAACATGGACGCCATCTATGAAATCGTGTTTGCTATGTCCGACCGGGAGGCTGCTTTCAACATCCTGCGCGGTCTTTGTCAGCACACCGGCGACGTGCTGCGCTGCGTGGACCTGCTACTGAGAAAGCACAAATACCATTTCCGCACATCTGAAAAGCGTTTCCTCGTGAAGCTGCTGGAGAGCTACCCCGTAAAGGACTTTCGTGCAAACCTGGTCCTTTCCGGGAAAGGCGCGGAGCGCAACATCCTGCTCCTGAACTATCTGGACTACTCTGTGTACTCCAGATCTGAAGGTCATATGGATGCGGTCAACGACCTGCGTGACGGTAAACTCCGGTCTTGGGAAAGTGTTGCCAAGTCCATGCTGAAAAGCGGCGATGAAGGGGCCCTGGACTTCATTGCGCAGAGACCCGGCATGATGCTTCGTATGGTTGCTTGGCTGATGCGTCTCGGCTATGAGAAAGACGCCATTGTTGGGAAGTTGACAGAGAAGGTATCTGCGCTGAGCATGCAGACCCTGGTCACGAATCTGAACTACTTCGGCAAGCTGACGGAAGCGGACAGGCCCGACAGCGAGGCGCTGTACGCCGCGTTTGAGGAACTGCTTCTCTCCCGGATGAAGGCCCTGGAAACCCCGCTGCAAGGCAAGAAGGTCATGCTCCGCATGGGGGAATTTGATATCGATGTCTCTGAAATCCATTGCAGCGACAAATCCGCTGAAGGCGGTTTCATCCGCAGCGGTATTGCCTACATGATTCCTGAAGAGATTGACAAGTTGCGATTTTTCGTTTACTGGAACGATGACGTCCGCGTGGACGTTGACCTCCATGCCGGATACACAGACCTGGAGGACCAAATCCATTCTGTTGGCTGGAACTGGAGTTTCAAAGACTGTGGCGTCGTGTTCTCTGGAGATATCACGCACAGTGACGCTGCGGAATACATCGACGTGGACCTGACGGCCCCAATTGACAAAGTCAATATGAATATCCATCTGTTCAGCGGCCGACCGGATTTCAGCAAAGTCGAAACGTGCTATGTCGGCATGATGGCTGTGCCGAAGGGCCACTGCAACGGTAAAGACACCGAGCTTTACAGTGAAGCCAATTGCTTCTTCAAGCACAACCTGCGGCAAGCTTGCCAGACAATCAATTACGGGTATATCGATGTGCAGAATCGATGCCTGATTTTTGATGGCGAGCCGCACGAGTGGGGATACGACTGGTACAGCGGTGTTGATCACCGTCGCGGCAGGCTGAGCCTGGCTCGTTATCTGGAACTTCTTATGGACGCCCAGGGTGCAGAACTCTGCGACGCCGAGGAAGAAGCGGACATCATCCTGGTAATGGCCAAGCCGGAAGCGGAAAAAGAGGTCAGTCTCATCGATGAGAACTTCTTCATGGATTGACCCGGCAAAAGAAGAAAAAAGCAGAAGCAGCAGGGATGACCTGCTGCTCTGTTTTTGTTGTGGTTCCGAAGCTTGCCCGAACCAGTATCTTTTCCATTGGGACATCCAAAACCGCACTCAGCGCGAAAAGGTTGTCCACGGAGGGGATTGTCTTGCCGTATTGCCATCTGTAAATTGCCTGTGGTTCCTCAAATCCGAAATACTCTTGCAAGTCTCTGACCGTAAGCCCCTTTTCCTTACGGAGAGACAGGATGTTTTTTCCCGTCGCTACGGGATCAATCACAGGAAACTCCACATATCTCATTACTCTTCCTCCTTGCTTCATGCTGACTATCGCTGTGTTTTATCTATACGGACTTGATCGAATTACACTTTCAGTAAGCCAAGAGCGAAGAAACTGCTGATAATAACTATATCAAACATTCACGCGTTAATCGTGGAAAAAAAGTTGCGAACACAAGTTGTGTCCGCAGCTTTTTCTCTTTTTTTTGCTCATTCTTCCATTTCGGCCCGGCCTGCTTTCGAGTTGAGATACTGCTGCCGCAGGATGCGCTTCCGCAGCTCGTCCACCATGTTCTGCGGCGAAAGGACCTTGAGGACAGGCCCGAAGCTGAGCAGGCGAATCACCAGCTCCGTCTCATCTTCTCTGGAATAACGCAGCGTGACGCGGTACCGGTTTTCCTCCAGCCGTTCGGTCTCCTTCTCGAAGTGGGAGAAATGGACCATGGCGCGTTCCAGAGCGTTCCGCTCGTCGGTCAGCTCCATGACAAGGGTATCCATCTTGACCTGCGGCAGGTGGAAGGCCTCCGGCGAATAGAAACCAAGCAGCTCGCAGGCCTCAATCCGACCGAGATTGACCGTGCCGTAAT
This sequence comes from Oscillospiraceae bacterium, assembly GCA_902767915.1. Taxonomy (GTDB): domain Bacteria; phylum Bacillota; class Clostridia; order Oscillospirales; family Oscillospiraceae; genus JAFRPC01. The sequence continues at coordinate 9,703 of CACXJE010000056.1, forward strand.
AGGTCTGCGCCGTCAGCAGCCGGAATTTGTCGTCCTTGACGGAGTATTCCAGCTTGTAGGGCACGAAGACCCAGGT
>CACXJE010000057.1 GCA_902767915.1 Oscillospiraceae bacterium
ATCAGCTGCACCTCCAATCCATAGGTGGGATACCGAAATTGACGCCCTAAAAGCATCGGGCTATATGATAGCAGATTTCCCGGAAAAAAGCAAGAGGAAATTTCAAAAAAATGTAAATTTCTGAAAACTGGTTTTTCGAGGGGGATTTTCCCGGCTCTGACCGGCGGTTTTGGCTGCCTCCGCCCTTTACAAACCTCAATTTCTCTGATATAATAAGAAAAAAGTATCAGGGGTACTATGCCCTTTTTGAGGTAGCTTATGACAGATCAAGCCAAAATCCGGAATTTTTCCATTGTTGCCCACATTGACCACGGCAAATCCACCCTGGCCGACCGGCTGCTGGAGGAGACCAACACCGTGGACAAGCGGGAGATGGAGGAGCAGATCCTCGACAATATGGAGCTGGAGCGGGAGCGGGGCATCACAATCAAGGCCCGGGCCGTGAGGCTCAACTACCGGGCCGACGACGGGCAGGACTACGTCCTGAATCTGATCGACACCCCGGGCCATGTGGACTTCAACTATGAGGTCTCCCGGTCCCTCACCGCCTGTGAAGGCGCCGTCCTGGTGGTGGACGCCTCCCAGGGCATCGAGGCCCAGACCCTGGCCAACACCTACCTGGCCATCGACGCGGGGCTGGAGGTCCTGCCGGTGGTCAATAAGATCGACCTGCCCGCGGCCCGTCCCCGGGAGGTCAAGCAGGAGATCGAGGACATCATCGGCCTGCCCGCCATGGACGCTCCGGAGATCTCCGCCAAGAACGGCATCAACATCCACTCCGTGCTGGAAATGATCGTCAGGGAGGTCCCGCCTCCCAAGGGTGACCGGGAAGCCCCTCTGCAGGCGCTGATTTTCGACAGCCAGTATGACAGCTACCGGGGTGTTGTGGTCTATATGCGGGTGATGAACGGCGTGGTCCGGCCCGGCATGGACGTGAAGATGATGGCCTCCGGCGCGGTCTACAAGGTGGTGGAGTGCGGTTATCTGCATCCCAAGGGCATGGTGCCCGCCGAGGCCCTGGGGGCCGGCGAGGTTGGCTATCTCACCGCCTCCATCAAGACCATTTCCGATACCCGGGTGGGCGACACCGTCACCGGGGCGGAGAATCCCGCCTCCGAGCCCCTGCCGGGCTACAAGACCTGCCAGCCCATGGTGTTCTCCGGCGTCTATCCCGCCGACGGCTCCAAGTACGGCGACCTGCGGGACGCTCTGGAGAAGCTGAAGCTCAACGACGCCTCCATGTACTACACCCAGGAAAACTCCATTGCTCTGGGCTTCGGCTTCCGCTGCGGCTTTTTGGGGCTGCTGCACATGGAGATCATCATGGAGCGGCTGGAGCGGGAGTTCAATCTGGACCTCATCACCACGGCCCCCAACGTGGTCTACGAGATCGACAAGACCGACGGCTCCCACATCGAGGTCTACACCCCCCTGAACTACCCCGATCCCATGGAGATCGCCCAGGCCTACGAGCCCTACGTGAAGGCCAGCATCATCGCACCGCCGGATTACGTGGGCAACATCATGGATCTGTGCCAGTTCCGCCGGGGCGAGTTCAAGGACATGACCTATCTGGATCAGTCCCGGGTGGAGCTTCACTACGAGATCCCCCTGAACGAGATCATCTACGATTTCTTCGACGCCCTCAAGTCCCGGACCCGGGGCTACGGCTCTTTGGACTATGAGCTGATCGGCTATCGGCCCTCCAAGCTGGTGAAGCTGGACATTCTGCTGAACGGGGAGCTGGTGGACGCTTTGAGCTTCATCCTCTTTGCCGACGAGGCCTACGCCAGAGCCCGCCGGATCTGCGAGAAGCTGAAGGAGAACATCCCCCGCCAGATGTTTGAGATCCCGGTCCAGGCCGCCATCGGCGGCAAGATCATCGCCCGGGAGACCATCAAGGCCCTGCGCAAGGACGTGCTGGCCAAGTGCTACGGCGGCGACATCACCCGGAAGAAGAAGCTGCTGGAAAAGCAGAAGGAAGGCAAGAAGCGGATGCGCACCTTCGGCACCGTGTCCGTGCCCAGCGAGGCCTTTATGGCGGTTTTGAAAATGGACGAATGAAGTATCTGCTGACGCAGATATGAAGTACGGCCTTGCCGTATGAAGTATGCTTTGCATATGAAGTATGGCTGCGCCATATGTTTCATTGTTCATCGTTTTATTGGGAAATAAAACGATACCTCCGTATTGCCGTTGGCAATACTTCATATCTCCGAAGGAGATACTTCATATTCTGAAGGAATACTTCATATCGCGTGAGCGATACTTCATCAGGAGGAGCCGATGAACGAGCTGAAACCCTTAGGTATTTATATCCACATCCCCTTTTGCCGCAGCAAGTGCCAATACTGCGACTTTTACTCCATCGGCGGCAGCCGGGATCGGCGGCTGGTGGACAACTACATCCAGGCCCTGTTTGTGCATTTCAAGGAAACCGGCGCCCTGGCCACGGATTACGTGGTGGACACGGTCTATTTCGGCGGCGGCACGCCCTCCTTCTTCGGGGCGGATAATCTGCGCCGGATCTTTGCCGAGCTGCAGCACCGCTTCCGCCTGGACAAGGATGCGGAGATCACCTTCGAGGCCAACCCGGACTCCGTCACGGAAAGCCTGCTGAAAAAGCTCCGGTCTGAGGGCTTCAACCGGATGTCCCTGGGGGTCCAGAGCGACAAGGACGACGTGCTGCAGAAGCTGGGCCGTCCCCACACCTATGAGCAGGCCCGGCAGGCGGTCCAGCTGGCCCGAAGCTGCGGCTTTGACAACATCTCCCTGGATCTGATGTACGGTCTGCCCAACCAGACCGCCGCCCAGTGGGAGGAGACCCTGCGCCATGTGATCCGGCTGCGGCCGGAGCACATGTCCTGCTACGGTCTCAAGGTGGAGAAGGGAACCCCCCTGTGGGAATACAAGGAGGCCGCCAACCTGCCCTCCGACGAGGTCCAGGCGGATATGTATCTCTGCGCCGTGGACATCCTCTCCGAGGCCGGCTACGAGCAGTACGAGATCTCCAACTTTGCCCGTCCGGGCTTTGAATCCCGTCACAACCTGAAATACTGGCTGGGAGAGGAGTATATCGGCTTCGGCCCGGCAGCCGCCTCCGACTTTGCCGGCAAGCGCTACACCAACAAGCCGGACATTGAGAACTATATCCGGGGCCTTTTGAAGCAGGACGTGCCCATCCTCTCGGAGTGCGAGACCATCCCCGCCCGGGAGCGGGCAGGGGAGTACGTGATGCTTCGCCTGCGGACCAACCGGGGCATCTCCCCGGAGGAATACGAAAAGAACTATCTGATGCCCTTTGAGCCGCTGCTGGATCTGATCCGGCCCATGGCCGAGGCGGGACTCTTCCTGCTGCGGGGCGGCCGCTGGACCCTGACCCCCACGGGCTATCTGATCTCCAACCAGATCATCGCCCGGCTCCAGGAGGCCCAGGAGCGCAGCGAGCCCCTGGCCAAGAAACGATAAGTATGATCATAACCCGCCCAAGGGTTCCGATCCCCGGGACGGGTGAATCTCAAACGGAAAGGTACGCAATTCAAACATGACAAGGAAGAAAGAGAACCCGGCGGAGGTGCCGCTGCTGCTGCGGAAGCGGCTGCCCTGGGACAGGCCTCTGCAGGCTGTCCTGTGTGCGGTCTATCACTACGGCCTGCTGCTGATTGCCTGCGCTGTTTTGACTCTTTGCACGCTGCTCTTGACCTACAGCAATTTCAGTCCGAAGATCCTCAAGGGCTTTTTTGAAAAGCCTCTGATCCTGCTGGTGAACTATGCCATCGTCTGCGGCATCGCCCTGCTGCTGTTCGGCCTGATCGGCCGGGCCTGGATCGCGTTTCTTGTGACGGCTGTGCTGTGTATGGGCGTGGCCATCGGCAACTACTACCTGATCATCATCCGCAACGACCCCCTGCAGTTCGAGGACCTCTCCTGCATCCGGGAGGCCCTGGCCATCACCGACGCCCAGGGCTATGAGCTGCGGCTCAGCGGCCGGCTGATCTGGACCGTGGCGGCCTGCATCGGCATGACGGGTCTGCTGGCCCTGCTGTCCCGCTGGCAGATGCGGATCCACTGGCTGCGGCTGATTCCCCTGGCTCTGGGAATCCTTGTGTTCTTCCAGGTGAAGGGCTGGATCGAGGATCCGAATCTGGTGAACGATACCAAGTATTATAAATACATCAACACCTGGAACAGCACCGAGATCTATGTCTCCCGGGGCATTCTCTACAGCTTCACCCGCACCGCGCTGAGCGATCCCGGCAAGCCCGAGGGCTATGACGAGGCCCAGGCTGCGAAGCTGTACAACGAATACAAGGACGAGCCCCTGCCGGAGGACCGGAAGGTGGACGTCTTTGTGATCATGCGGGAGAGCTATTCAGATCTGTCGGAGCTCTCGATTGCAGAGGGCAGGGAGGGCGCCATCGACTTTTCCGCCTATGACAATTACCACCATCTGAAGGCAGAATCCGTTCTGACGGGCAACCTGGTGACCAACGGCTTCGGCGGCAACACCAAGAATGCCGAGCGCTGCTTCCTGACGGGTAACTACACCCTGCGGGAATGGCGGAAGCCCGTCAACTCCTACGTCTGGTATCTGCGGAGCCAGGGCTACTACGCCGAGGGGGCCCATCCCTTCAACGGCTGGTTCTACAACCGGCGGAACATCAACCGCTACCTGGGCTTCCAGGATTATCTGTTCCGGGAGGACGGCTTTGACGAGCTGGTGGAGGAAGAAGATCAGATTGCCGACGACCGGATCCTGTTCGATCAGGTCTGGAACCAGTATCAGTCCTATCTGCAGGAGCATGACGGGCCCTATTTCAACTTCACCGTCACCTATGAGGGCCACGGCCCCTATCATTACCGCCGCAACGACTATTCCACCCGCTTTGTGAAGGTGGACCCCAACAGCTCCGACGGCATCGCCATGAACAACTATCTGAGCTGCTGTGCCAAGCGGGATGAGGAGCTGCTGGAGCTGATCGACCGGTTCCGGAAGAGCGAGCGGCCCATCGTGCTGCTGACCTTCGGCGACCACAAGGCCACCCTGGGCGCCGACATCAACAACTACACCACAGCGGCCTATGAGCACTACGGCATGAATCTGAACCTGAAGGACGCGGAGGGCTTCCTGAATTACTACACCACAGACTACGTGATCTGGATGAATGATGCCGCCCTGGAGCAGCTGCACTTTATCGGTGAGACCCCGAAGATCGGGCCCACTATCTCCCCCTGCTACCTGATGAACGTCCTGTTCGACACCCTGGACTGGGGAGAGGGCCCCGCCTATCTGCAGGCCATGGACGACACCATGGAAACCCTGCCCATCTTCTCCACCAAGGGCCGCTACGGCACCCTGGAGGATCTGCACAACGTCCCCACCGGTCCGGCAGCCCAGGCCTATCGGGATGCCCGGTTCCTGAGTTATTATTGGAGAACCAACTTCTTCTACAACGACGTGAAATAGCCTTCCCCCTCGGGGAAGGTGGCCCGAAGGGCCGGATGAGGGGCGTTCGAGCGAATACGCCAACGATCCACATAAGCATTGAATATTCGAAAAACTACAATAAAGGAAGGAACACTATGGAAAAACTCTACGGAAAAGACCTGTCAGTCATGGCCTACAAGGCGCGCCTGCTGGCAGTGGAGGCGGTGCACCGTGCCGCTTCCGGCCACCCCGGCGGATCCCTGTCCTGCGCGGACGCACTGACCGCCCTGTACTTCAATGAGATGAAGGTGGACCCGACCAACCCCAAGTGGCCGGAGCGGGATCGCTTCGTCCTGTCCAAGGGCCATTGTGCCCCGGCACTGTACGCGGTTCTGGCCCTGCGGGGCTTCTTCCCCGTGGAGGATCTGCAGCTGCTGCGGTCCATCAAGTCCCATCTGTCCGGCCACCCGGATATGAAGCACGTCCCCGGTGTGGATATGTCCACCGGTTCTCTGGGCCAGGGCCTGTCCGCTGCGGTGGGCATGGCGATGGCCGCCAAGATCGAGAACAAGGACTATCGCACCTACGCCATCTGCGGCGACGGCGAAATCGCCGAGGGCCAGATCTGGGAGGCCATCATGGCCGCTGCCAAGTGGCACCTGGACAACCTCTGCGCCTTCATCGACATCAACGGCCTGCAGATCGACGGCAAGACCTCTGACGTCATGCCCACCGAGCCTGTGGACAAGAAGCTGGAGGCCTTCGGCTGGCACGTGGTCAAGATCGACGGCCACAACATGGAGCAGATCCTGGCGGCCCTCTCCGAGGCCCGCAGCACCGCCGGAAAGCCCACCGCCATCCTGATGGCCACCGTCAAGGGCAAGGGCGTCTCCTATATGGAAAATCAGGCCGGCTGGCACGGCAAGGCCCCCAACGCCGAGGAATTCGCCATTGCCAAGGCCGAGCTGGAAGCCAAGATAAAAGAACTGGAGGGAAACTGATATGGCAGGAAAGATCGCAACCCGCGGCGCCTACGGCAAGGCGCTGGTAGAACTGGCGGAGCAGTATCCCAAGCTGATGGTGCTGGACGCGGACCTGGCCAAGGCCACCATGACCAAGGACTTTGCAGCCGCCTACCCGGACCGCTTCTTTGACTGCGGCATCGCCGAGAACAACATGGTGGGCATTGCCGCCGGCATGGCAGCCTGCGGCCTGAAGCCCTTTGCCAACACCTTCGCCATCTTTGCGGCGGGCCGTTCCTATGAGCAGGTCCGGAACTCCGTGGCCTATCCCCACCTGAACGTGACCGTTGTCGGCTCCCACGGCGGCATCTCCGTGGGCGAGGACGGCGCCACCCATCAGTGCACCGAGGATTTGGCTCTGATGCGGCAGATCCCCGGCATGCTGGTGCTGAACCCCTGCGACGGCAACGAAATGACCAAGGCTGTGGAGGCGCTTCTGAACTATGAGGGCCCCGCCTATCTGCGTCTGGGCCGTCCCGCAGTGGAGACCTTCACCGACGAGCTGGAGGGCTACAAGTTTGAACTGGGCAAGGGCGTCACCATTGCCGACGGCACCGACGTGACCATCGTCGCCACCGGCATGATGGTGGGCATGGCCCGCAAGGCCCGGGAGCTGCTGGCAGCCGACGGCATCTCTGCCCGGGTGCTCGACATCCACACCATCAAGCCCCTGGACGAGGAGCTGATTCTGAAGGCTGCCCGGGAGACCGGCGCCATCGTCACCTCCGAGGAGGCCTCCGTTCTGGGCGGCCTGGGCGGCGCTGTGGCGGAGCTGCTGGCGGAAAACTGCCCGGTTCCCGTGGTGCGGCACGGCGTGGAGGACACCTTCGGCCGCAGCGGCACCGCCAACGCGGTGCTGGAGTACTTCGGCCTGACCCCCGAGGTGCTTGCCGACAAGTGCCGCAAGGCCGTGGCCATGAAGAAGTAAGCTCGCCAAGCTTCGGAAATTGACATTTGGGAGGCGGGACCCATCGGAACGGCCGACGGACCCGTCCCAAAGAAAGAGAGGAATCCATATGATTTGCAATTCCTGTCACGCCGAAATCCCGGACAGCACCAGGTTCTGCCCCAACTGCGGGGCGCCGGTCACAGCGGTTCCGGTCCAGCCCTATTATCCCACGCAGCAGCCGGAAACGCCTGCGCGGCGGCCTGCTCAGCCTCTGGTGGGCATGATCTGCGCCATCGTCAGCTTCTTCCTGGCATTTGTCCTCTATTTTGCCTTCATTGTTAACGCGGCAACAAACGGCGAGGGAATGGGTGCGGGGCTGATCCTGTTTACCGTGTTGGATGCCGGCCTGGCGATTTTTTCCCTGGTTTTCTCCATCATCGGCCTGCGGAAATCCATCCGCACCGGCGGAAGAAAGTATGTGGCGGGCATCGTGTTTTCCGCAGTGGGGATTTCCTTCTCTGCGGGCGCTCTGTTGTTCCTGTTTATTGCGGTGCTGATCGGCGGGGCTTTGAGCAACCTTCGGACGTCATCGAACACTTATCGCTACCGCAGCTATTCGTATTGACAGCAGAATCCTGAAAACCTGATCCGCTTCCGGGTCAGCAAGAGAAAAGAAAGGAGAATCCCCATGAAAAAGTTCCGCAGAATCCTTGCCATCCTGTTCATCGTGGCCATCCTGTTTACGCTGCTTACCGCCTGCTCCAAGACCGGCACCTGTGAGCTGTGCGGCAGAGAAAACCAGAAGCTCAAGAAGCTGACCGTCAAGGGCGAGTCCGCATGGCTGTGCCCGGACTGCTACAAGCTGATGGATGCCCTGACAGACTGATCCGAAAAGAAACATGCCTGAGTTCGGCCCGGGGAGAGATCCCCGGGCCGCTTCCGAGGAGAGAATTATGAAGCAAACGCTGACCGCCGGCCTGGACCGGCTGGGGCTTTCCCTGGCAGACGAGACCCTGGATCGGCTCGTTGCCTTCGGCGAGGCCGTGGTTGAAAAAAACCGGGTCATGAATCTGACCGCCATTACAGAGCCCGAGCGGGTGGCGGAGCTCCATCTGCTGGACAGCCTGACCCTGCTGCGGGTGCTGCCCCTGGCAGGGAAGTCTCTGCTGGACGTGGGCACCGGCGCGGGCTTCCCCGGGGTGCCGCTGAAGCTGGCGGAGCCTACCCTGCGGCTGACCCTGCTGGACAGCCTGCAGAAGCGGATGCACTGGCTGGAAGCGGAGGCGCTTCCAGCCCTTGGCCTGGAGGCCCGGTTCCTGACAGGCCGGGCGGAGGACTTTGCCGCCGCCCACCGGGAGCGCTTCGATGTGGTGACCTCCCGGGCGGTGGCCCGGCTGAACCTGCTGTGTGAGCTCTGCCTGCCCTATGTACACCTGGGGGGCTATTTTCTGGCCATGAAGGCCGCGACAGCCTCCGAGGAGTTGGAGGAGGCCCAAAAGGCGATCCGCCTTCTGGGAGGCAGCTTCGAGCGCACAGAGCAGTTTGAGATCGGCGGCCAGACCCATTGTGTCATTGTGATCCACAAAACAGCCCACACTCCGCCCCAGTATCCCAGATCCTGGAGCCGGATCAAGCAGAAGCCCCTGTAGGAACAAAAAACACGATTTGTCTGCCAGACAAATCGTGTTTTCGATTGGTGACCCGTACCGGATTCGAACCGATGTTAAAGGCGTGAGAGGCCTCTGTCTTAACCACTTGACCAACGGGCCGTTGGTCCGCCCTCAGGGACTCG
>CACXJE010000058.1 GCA_902767915.1 Oscillospiraceae bacterium
GTTCATTCTTTTTTAAGCCTGCACTAAGCTTTGGGCCCTATACTCAGCTCAGAACATAACCGAAAGGAGCAATGATACCATGAAAAAGAAAACGATTCTTGCTGCGATTTTGGCAGCGGTTCTGATTCTGAGCTGCTTTACCGGCTGCAGCAAAAGCAAGGCAGCCGCTGAAAACGACAGCGGGGCAGGAACCGCCCCGGAACAGGCGGAAGTCCTGCAACCCGAGACCGAGCTGACCCTCAAGGACACCGAGGTTCTGGCGGAGGTTACCGCCGTGGACGGGCAGGACGTGACCTTCCGGATCTTCGGCGGGCGTCGTGGCGAGCTGCCCATGGGCAATGACCAGCAGTTCCCTGGAATGCCCGGCGGCGAAAACGGCCAGCAGCCCCCGGAGATGCCCGGCGGCGACAACGGTCAGCAGCCCCCGGAAATGCCCGGCGGTGAAAACGGTCAGCAGCCCCCGGAGATGCCCGACGGCGAAAACGGCCAGCAGCCCCCGGAGATGCCCGGCGGTGAAAACGGTCAGCAGCCCCCGGAAATGCCCGGCAGCGAAAACGGCCAGCAGCCCCCCGAACAGTCTGAGGGGCAGGCGGATCCGACAGCTGCCGGAACCAATATGGGCGGCAGAGACGGCCGCAAGGGAAACCGCCAGGAATCCACCGTCACCCTGCCACCGTCACCCTGACCCTGGACGCGGAGCAGGCCTCCGGTCTGGCCGTGGGAGATCTGGTACGGCTGAGCTTTGACACAGAGGGCAAGCTCACCCAGATCGAAGCCGTCGATCCCAGCCAGATGGGCGGCTTCCACGGTGGAAACGGCGGCTTCCCCGGCGGCAACGGCGGCTTCCCCGGCGGCCAAGGCGGCAGCGCCAACAGCGGAACCGCTGCTGCTGCAGCCACAGAGGATCTGACCGGCGAGGCGCTTTCCTCCACTGCGGCGGATGAAAACGCCCTTCGGGTTGACGGCAGCACCGTGACCCTCACGGACCTGACGCTGACCAAGGCAGGAGACAGCTCCAACACCGAAACCAGCGATTTCTACGGCATGAACGCCGGACTTCTGGCCACCAATGGGGCCAGCGTCACGGTGGAGGGCGGCAGCTTCACCACCGACGGGGCCGGAGCAAACGCTCTGTTCTGCTACGGCAGCGGCACCACGCTGACCGTAAAGAATGCCCGGATCCACACCGACGCCCGGAACTCCGGCGGGATCCAGACCGCCGGCGGCGGCACAACGATTGCCGAAAACCTGACGGTGGAGACCGAAGGGGCCTCCGCCGCGGCCATCCGTTCCGACCGGGGCGGCGGCACCGTCACCGTCACAGGCGGCAGCTACGTCACCCACGGCACCGGCTCCCCTGCCATCTATTCCACCGCCGAAATCGCGGTCACCGGCGCGGAGCTCACCGCCACCGGCTCCGAAGCCGTGGTGGTGGAGGGCAAAAATTCCGTGGAGCTGACCGACTGCACCGTCTCCGGCTCCATGACCGGCACCTACGGCGAAGGCTCCGGGGAGAATCTGCACGGGGTCATGATCTACCAGTCCATGTCCGGTGACGCAGGCGTGGGCAAGGGCAGCTTCTCCATGACCGGCGGCAGTCTGACCACCACCGTGGGAGACCTGTTCTACGTGACCAACACCAAGGCGGAGATCAACCTCACCGGCGTGGAGCTCCAAGCCGCCAACGGGATCCTGCTGCGGGTGGCCGGCAACGACGGCAGCCGGGGCTGGGGCTCCGCCGGCAGCAACGGCGGCTCTGTGACCCTGACCGCCTCCAACCAGGTTCTGACCGGGGACTTCGTTGCAGATGAGATTTCCAGCTTGAAGCTGAAGCTTTCCGACGGCTCCGTATGGACGGGCACCGTGAACTCCGAGGGCGAAGCCGGTCAGGTGCAGCTGACCCTGGAATCCGGCTGCGCCTGGAGTCTGACCGGCGACGCCTGGCTCACCGCTTTTTCCGGAGATGTGAGCAGCATCCAGGCAAACGGTTATCACGTCTACGTCAACGGCGAGCCCATCCTGTGAGCGGCTTTTTCTCAAAATAATTACAAAAAACTTACAATTTTCACATCATCCCCCTTGCCAGGGGGATGATTTTTTAGTATACTATATGGGCTTTCATAAAATTGACATTTCTATTCAGATTGGAACCGACTCATGAAGAAAAAATATATCAGTATACTCAGTTTGATCCTGCTGTTTTTGCTGGTTTTCACGGCCTGCAACATTGTGGCGGCGATTTCTCCCGCCTCCCAGCAAACCGAGCAGACCGACGCCCCGGAGGACACCGCCACGCGGACGAACCCCGCCAAAGCCCCCGCGACCGACGCGCAGGAGTCAATTCCTGCCGATACGGAAGCCCCCGAAACAGAGCCGCCGGAGCCGGACGTGGGTCTGGAGGGCACTGTGATGGAGCTTTCCGGTGATCTGACCGCAACCCCGGACGCCCCCACGGTGCATCTGGTGGTCAGCTTCCCCCGGGTGGATCTCACCGGTGCCCCCGAGGGCCGGATCTGCAGCCTGGAATGCAAGCAGAACGGCAGGCTGGTCAAGCACATCGAAAGCTTCCTCCTGCTTCCCGGAGCCCGGCAGCGCTTTGCGGTCACCTTCCCCTTCTCCCGCTATATGGAGGAAGCGGCGGAGCTCACTGTGGTGCTGCGCTATGGCACGGAGGTGCTCACCGACGCCGCCCAGGTCCGTCTGGAAAATGACCCGGACGAGGTCTACGCCCTGGCCTCCGGGGACAAGCGGCCCTACTCCATCGACGTGATCCGGAACCACAACGTGGTAATCGTCTACGGAAAAGACGATGCCGGTCAGTACAGCGTCCCGGTAAAGGTCTGGCTCTGCTCCACCGGCCGGGCAACCCCCAGAGGCAGCTACACCCTGAGCGACAAGCACGCCTGGGGCGCCCTGTTCGGCGGGGTCTACGGCCAGTATCTGACCCGGATCACCGGCCACATTCTGTTCCACTCCGTCCCCTATTACAGCATGCGAAACGACCGGCTGGAAACGGAAGAATACAACAAGCTCGGCACCGCCGCCTCCATGGGCTGCATCCGGCTGCCCGTCGCCCACGCCAAATGGATCTTTGACAACTGCCCGGCAGGCACCTCGGTACATATTTACGACACTACTGAGCTGCCGGTGGAACGGCCCACCTCCATCCAACTGGATCCGGAGGACCCCCGCTCCGGCTGGGATCCCACAGATCCCAACGAGGACAACCCCTGGCACAATTGACCCGATTCCGGACCAAAGGAGGACCTGATTATGAAAGGACTCAAGCCTGAGGATTATTTGGAGCCCAGCTGTATCTTCTGCACGCCGGAGGATGAAAAAGCCACCCCCGTGGATCTGCGGCGCTGCTTTACCCGGCTGGATGAGTATCTGGACCGGAACGACTACGCCGCCGCCGAGCGCCATCTGGACTACTGGCGGCAGGAGGCTGTGGCCGGCCGGGACTGGCGGGGACTGCTGTCCATCGAAAACGAGCGGATGGGCCTGTTCCGGAAGCTGGGCAAGCAGCCGGAGGCGCTGGAGAGCGTTCGCTCCGCGCTGGAGCTGGTGGACCGGGCCGGGCTGGACGACACCGTCACCGCCGCCACCACCTGGCTCAACGTCGGAACTGTCTACAAAAACTTCCAGGAGCCTCAGCAGGCTCTGCCCTGGTATGAAAAGGCCCGGGCCGTCTATGAGCGGGAGCTGCCTGCGGGCGACTGCCGTCTGGGCGGTCTGTACAACAACACAGCCCTGGTTCTGACGGATCTGGGCCGCTTCGACGAGGCAAAGGCCCTCTATCTCCGGGCCCTGGAAATCATGGGTGCCGCAGAGGACGGGCGGCTGGAAATGGCCGTCACGGAGCTGAATCTGGCGGATTTGGCCGCCGCTTCCAAGGGGCTCCTGGAGGCGGAGGACGAGATCGAGGCCCATCTGGACCGGGCCGAGGCTCTGCTGGAGGCGCCCGGCAACCCCAGAAGCGGCTATTATGCCTTTGTCTGCGAAAAATGCGCCCCCAGCTTCGGCTACTACGGGCGGTTTGCCTACGCAGAGGAGCTGCAGGCGCGTGCAAAACGAATCTATGAAGGGAATTGAGCTGGCAAGGGCCTATTATGAGGCCTATGGAGCGCCGATGCTGCAGGCCCGGTTCCCGGAATGGGCAGACCGGCTGGCAGTGGGTCTGGTGGGCAGCGGCTCGGAGTGCTTCGGATTTGACGACGAGGTTTCCCGGGACCATGACTTCTCCCCGGACTTCTGCATCTTCCTCCCGGAGGAGGATGTGCTGGACCGGAAAACCGCCTTCCAGCTGGAACGGGCCTACGCCAAGCTGCCCGGAACCTTCGAGGGTGTGACCCGGCCGAAGCTGTCCCCCGTGGGCGGCAGCCGCCGGGGCGTGATCCGGCTGGGAGACTTTCTGGAGGCCCGGACCGGCACCCGGGACGGAAGCCTCACCCTGGGCCAATGGCTGACGGTGCCGGAGCATTTTCTGGCTGAGGTGGTCAACGGGGCTCTGTTCCGGGAGGGCGACGGAGAATTTGCCGCTCTGCGGGCGCGGCTGCGGGTACAGCCCCATGACGTGCGCTGCAAAAAGCTGGCAGGGCACCTGCTGCTGGCAGCCCAGGCGGGACAGTACAACTTTCCACGATGCATGGCCCATCACGAGCCCGCCGCGGCCCAGCTGGCCATAGTGGAGTTCGTCCGCCACACCATCGCGGTGATCTTCCTGCTGAACAACGTCTATCTGCCCTATTACAAGTGGCAGTTCCGGGCTCTGCGGGAGCTGCCCCTGCTTTCGGAGGAGGGGGAAACCCTGGAGCTGCTGCTCACCACCGACAACGGAACCGCCATGGCCCGGGCTAAGGCGGATCTCTGCGAGGATCTGAGCAGTAAGCTCATCACCGCTTTGCAGGATCAAAACCTCACCGAGGCCGTCTGCGGGGATCTGGGCAAGCACGCCTACTCGGTCAACGACCGGATCGCAGATCCGGCCCTGCGGAACGCCGACGTTCTGGCGGCTGTGGAATAATCAAAACGCCTTCTCCTCAGGGAGAAGGCGTTTTTTGCGGCAGCTTGGCCAGATACAAGCCGTAGGCCAGGCTGATGAGCACCGTTGTACCCACGAACACCAGAGACAGCACCGAACCGTTGGCGGTAAACAGAGACGTGATATCCAAAAGGGCGTGGGCCAGAATGCAGGGCAACAGGCTGCCGCCGCGGCAGTAGACCATGGCTGCCAGAAAGCCCCAGGCGGTTGCGGACAGGATCTGGAGTCCGGTGGCAGCCGGTTCCTGCCCCGCCAGCAGGTTTGCCCCGTGAATCAGTCCGAAAATCAGGGCGGAAAGGATCACTGCGGCCTTCCGCCCCAGCCTGCGCTCCAGGCCCCGCAGCAGAAGGCCCCTGAACAGGAGCTCCTCCAGCAGGCCCACCAGGGCCATGGTCAGCACCTCCGCCGGGTTCAGACTGCGGAGGGCCTCCCGGCTGACGCCGCCCCACAGGTTCCCGGCAGCCACGATCCAAAGAGGGATCAAATACAGAAGGCGTTTTTGGCCTTTTGCCCATCGGGTCAGGCCGAAGCTGCCCGCCAGGCCGCAAATCACCAGGAAGGCCAGGAGCGCCGCCGCGAGGACCAGGTGCCCGGCCAGGACGCCGTATGGCTGGCCCCAGAGCCGGTTCAGCAGCATCGGCAGGCCAATGTACAGAAGGATCCAGAGCCCGGCAAAAAGGATCGGCGCCCTGTCATGAAGCCGTTTCACGCCCTTCTCTCCCTTCAAAAAGCTATGCCTCTATTGTAAGAAGGGCTTCGGTCTTTGTCAAGTCTGACCAGGCAATTCAGGTCACCCGAACAGGTCGGAAATCCAGTCCAGCAGGCGGAATTTCAGCCGGACCCGCTCCGAATCCTCGGTGACCAGCTCCACCTGGTCGGCGGTCATGCCGGCTGCGGAGGCCGCCTCTGTGAATTCCTCCGTGGTTGCCGGCAGGCAGAGGGCCGGAAAGGCCACGCACCACCAGTTATGTCCGCCCCCGCTGCCCAGGGTGACCCGAAGGGCCTCATAGGTTCCTGCCGGCAGGGAAAAGGTCTCGTAATCCCGCCGGGGAAACTGCTCCTCCGTCAAACTGACCGAAACGAGATCTGTCCGATGCTCCCCCGCCAGCTGTTTTTCCGCCGCTGCCCGGATCTCGGGAAGCCCTGCCTCCAACCGAAGCCTTGCCTGGGCCGGGCTTTCACAGTCCCGGGTCAACGCGGCGATCACCGGCAGCACCGCGTCCCGAACCCGAAGCTTTCGCTGCTGGTCCTCCGGCGAATCGGAATTTGCCACCACATGCAGGCGGATCAGCCCCGCCGCCAGGGCCCGCTGCTCCAGATGCAGCCGCAGGCCCAGAAAGGCGCTGCAAAGCAGGCTCACAGCCACACCGAGCAAACAGATTTTTTTCCACATAAGTATCATCCTTTCTTCTGTTTGCCGGGAGTATTGCCGGATCTCCGCCGGATTATACATAAAAACGCCCGTTCCGAAGAACGGGCGTTTGAATCGTTGGGTTCAGCAGTAGAAGTCCTTGATCTTTTTGGCGCGGCTGGGATGGCGCAGCTTGCGGATGGCCTTGTTTTCGATCTGACGGATCCGTTCCCGGGTCACGCCAAAGATCTGGCCCACTTCCTCCAGGGTGTGGTTCCGTCCGTCGTACATACCGAAGCGCATCTTCAGCACGTCGGCCTCCCGCTGGGTCAGAGTCCCCAGGATCTCGGCCAGGGCCTCGGCCAGCATGGTGTTGGAGGTGGATTCCGCGGGCCCGGGGGTGTTGTCGTCCTCCACGAAGGAGCCGATGGTGGTGTCCTCCTCGTCGCCCACGGGGGTGTCCAGAGACAGGGTGTCGGCGGCGGTACGGTTGGCCTCGATGATCTTCTCGATGGGCAGGCCCAGCTCGTCGGCAATCTCCTCCAGGGTGGGCTCCCGGCCCAGCTCCTGCACCAGCTTCCGGTTGCAGCGGGTGGCCTTGTTGATGACCTCCACCATGTGGACCGGGACACGGATCGTCCGGGCCTGGTCGGCAATGGCACGGGTGATGGCCTGGCGGATCCACCAGGTGGCGTAGGTGGAGAACTTGTTGCCCTTGGTATAGTCAAACTTGTCCACAGCCCGGATCAGGCCGGTGTTGCCCTCCTGGATCAGGTCCAGGATGTGCAGGCCGCGGCCGGAATATTTCTTTGCAATGGAGACCACCAGCCGCAGGTTGGCCTCGGTCAGCTTTTTCTTGGCCGCGGAATTGCCCTCGGACACCTGCTTTGCCAGCTCGGTCTCCTCCTCCGGGGTCAGCAGCGGGATCTGGCCGATTTCCTTTAAGTACATCCGGACCGGGTCATCCAGGTTATATTCGGCAGCCAGCTCCACCGGGTCGATGATCTCCTCCTCGGCTTCCATGGCTCCCATATCCAGAGACACATCGTCGTCCAGCTCCAGCTCGGTGCCGGCGATTTGAATGCCCATGGATTCCAGCAGCTCATAGACCTGTTCGATCTGCTCCACGGTGCAGGGCAGCTTGGACAGCTCGGCGTTGAGCTCACTGGCTTGGATCATTCCGTCTTTTTTCCCTTTTGCGACCAGGGCGGAAATCGGGGCGGCAAGGGCCTCCAGAGCGGGCTTAGGGGTTTTCTTTGCTGTAGACATAGTACACTTCCTTAGTATATGCGCCATCCCCGGAATGCGGGGATGTGATCTCGATAATTCATCTAATTATAGTACAAAGTATTTCCCATTACAAGCCCTTTCCCCCAGTTTTTTTGTTTTTTTCATATTTTTTTCTTGTTTTTTTTACCGCTTCGGGTTAGGATAGCAGCAGGGGGTGCAGATATGAACGACGAAGCTTTTATGCGTATGGCCCTGGAGCTGGCCGCCCGGTCGGCCGAGGAGGGCGAGGTGCCCGTGGGCTGCGTGATCACCCTGGAGGACCGGGTGGTAGGCACCGGCCGCAACCGGCGGGAGGCCGGAAAAAACGCCCTGTATCACGCGGAGCTGGAGGCCATTGATCAGGCCTGCAAGACCCTGGGCGGCTGGCGGCTCTGGCAGTGTACCCTATACGTCACCCTGGAGCCCTGCCCCATGTGCGCAGGGGCCATTGTCAACGCCCGGATTCCCCGGGTGGTCTTCGGGGCGGCAGATCCGAAAAACGGCTGCTGCGGCTCTGTGGTCAACCTGTTTTCCCTGCCGCTGAACCACAGCCCTTCCCTGGAAAAGGGCCTTTTGGAGGCGGAATGTGCCTCCCAGCTGACAGCCTTTTTTGAGCGGCTGCGGCTCCAGAGGCCCCGGCGGCGGCGTTGGCCCGGGCGGCAGGAGGAATCATAAAGCGCAAATCGGGATTTGTTGATTTCAATTCGTAGGGGCCGACTGCGTGCCCTGCGGGTATGCCCACATCGGCCCTACCCCGAATCAGCGTGAGGGCCGATGTGGGCATCGGCCCCTACGGGCGTTTCCGCCCGACAAATCGGGATTCACGATACCGTCACTTTCAATAATCTAATTCCAACCTTCCACTGTTTTGAAACGTTGAAGCGGGAAGCCGATCGGCTTCCCGCTGTTTTTTTTCAGGGATCGGAGGCTGCCTCCGCTCCGGTGATCAGAATATAGGGCTGTTTTTCACCGTTCAGCCAGTTCAGCACCGACAGCATATCCTCCCGAGACAGGCCCACGCAGCCGCCGGTGGGGCCTTCGCTGCAATGCAGGAAGATGGCACAGCCCCGGTCCGGCACCGTCTCCGGCGGGCGGTTGAAGCCGATGACGCAGGCGAAGGCGTACTGCTTCGGGTAGTCCTCCAGATGCTCCACGTCCTCGCTCCAGCCCTCGGGGATAGACGGGTCTCCCCGCTCCTGCCAGGTGTTGAAAAATCTGGAGCCCTCGTCGCAGACCCAATCGGAATCCGGGTCCACCTGCCGCCAGGGGAGCTTCAGGCCCTTCGGCGGTTCTTCGTTTCCGAAGGCGAAGCCCAGGGGCCAAAGGCCGGCAGGAGAAGTGTCGGTATTGCGCCGGCGGTCGTGCCGGATCCCGTTCTTTCCAACGAAGCCCTCCATCCGGCCCAGGCCGGTCGCCGGGGCAAAGCAGCCGTCCTGCGCCCGCTCATAGCAGACGGTCAGGGTCCGGTTCGGCTCCTCTCCCGGCTGGGCCGATACCAGAATCAGCTGCCAGCAGCCAAGGGCCTCCAGGTCGGTCTCGGTCAAGCCCTCC
>CACXJE010000059.1 GCA_902767915.1 Oscillospiraceae bacterium
TTGGTGACCCGTACCGGATTCGAACCGATGTTAAAGGCGTGAGAGGCCTCTGTCTTAACCACTTGACCAACGGGCCGTTGGTCCGCCCTCAGGGACTCGAACCCGGGACCCACTGATTAAGAGTCAGTTGCTCTACCAACTGAGCTAAGGGCGGATTTATTTTGCTTAAATATTATATGCGGGAAACCGCCCTTTGTCAAGTGCTTTTTTGAAAAAACACCGCGTTGTCATTGCTTTTCTGCAGCCCATGTGATAAAATGAAATCAGAGTGGTAGAAAGAAGGTGCAGCTATGAAAAAGTACCGCATTGGCTTTGACCTGCTGCTGGCAGGCCTCCTGGCCTGGATGGCAGCTTTTCCCGTCTGCGCAAATTCCTCCTGGCAGTGGATTTCCGAAACGAGACCCTACGATCTGCTGCCCCCTGTGATTGCCGGAACCCTGGTAATCGAGATAACAGCGGTCTTGTTGGCGCTGAAAAACCGGAAGCTCTGGAAGGTCCTGTTCATTGTGACGCTGGCCAACCTGCTGTCCTTTGCCGCGCCGTATCTGCTGATGTATGTGGAATTACGGGACTTGGGCGGGAGTCAATCCTTTGTCAGCTATCTGGACAAGTTTCCAAATTATGTGATCGGAATTGCCTATCTGAATTTAACGGTTTTGATAGAGCTTCCCGTTGTGTGGCTGACGCTCAGAAAGGATTCGAAAAATCAATGGTGGTTCCTTGTCGTGATTCTTGCGGCCAACGCCGTTACCACCGGACTGACCTACTGGGTGGAGCGGCATTTCTGCTACGGCAGATGGTGAGAACTGCGAAGCACAAAATACCCGGCAGGACAAATCGAGAGGATTTGTCCTGCCGGGTTCGCTTTTGGGACGGTTACGGATGATACTGCCAGAGGACCTCGGTGACGATGCCGTCCTTCACGGTGACGTCCACGTAGGGCAGCTCGTTCTCGAAGCCGGCCTCGCCGAAGAGCGCCTGCAGGCTGTCCCGGACGATGGGCTTCGTCTGGCCTGCGATCACGGCGCTCATCTGGTCCAGGTAAACCGTGTTCCCGTCAAACACCAGCTTGGCGGTGCTGCCTTTGGTGTAGATGGGCGCTCCGTCCTCGTCCAGAAGGGTCCACTTGCCGGCGTCATCCAGTTGGAAAACGAACTCCCGGGTCGTGGCGGTGACGGTGCAGGTTTTCCGGTCGCCGCTGAAGTCCAGGGCCTCCACCCGGTGGATGCCCTCGCCGAAGGCGGAGAGATTCAGATCGTCTCCGGGCTTCAGACCGTTCAGATAATCCTTTGCGACCCGGATCGGAACCAGAAGACTGGCGTCGGCGGTGTAGATGCCCGCGGCCTCGTTCAGAGCGGTGATCCGGTCCTTGCGCAGCGTCACCGTCCAGGTGCCGTCGGCAACGGAGCTGTGGGGCATAGCGGGGGCCGCAAACTGGCAGCGGACCCAGCAGCTCAGGGTGTATTCCCCGACGGTGGCCTTCACCTTGATGGTGCCGGGGCCCACGGCGGTGACCCGCCCGGTCTCGTCCACGGTGGCCACGCTGTAGTCCTCAGACTCCCAGAGGATTTCCCCATCCTCCGGGGCGTTGTTCACGGTGAGCCGGTAGAACTCGCCCACCCCGAAGAAGCTCATGTCGGTTTTGTCAAGGGAGGGGGCGTCCTCGGAGAGCGGGGCGTCAAACTTGCAGCGGATCCAGCAGGTGAGCTTGTAGCCGCCCATTTCGGCGTAGATCCGGGCGGAGCCGGGACCCACAGCGGTGACACGGCCGGTGTCGTCCACGGCGGCAATGGCCTCGTCCTCCGCAGACCAGAGGATCTCGGTGCCGGCAGGGATCCCCTCCACAACCAGCACGAAGGATTCGCCGGCCCCGAAAAAGCTGATGTCGATCCGGTTCAGGGACGGATTCCATTTGGAGGGATCCGGGACCGTCTCCGCCGGAACGCGCTCGGTCTCCACGGGAGCCTCCGTGACAGGCGCGGTGCTCTCCGGCTCCGTCGGGGCCTCGGTGGTGACGGTGGGGGCTTCGGTCCTGGCCGAGGGCTCGGAATTGGACGTTGTGTTTTTGGAACAGGCGCAGAGCAGCAGGGTCAGAACCAGAAAAAGGACTGCCGCTGCCGCGTGTGCGCGGTGGTGAGAGCTGATTTTGGGAACGTTCATCATCGCTGTCCTCCTTTTGTATGGAACTGCGGGAATTATCCATGCGGAACCGGTTGCGGCCCGGCTCCTGCTTTTGCTTCATAGACGTTTCTTCTCGCAGTTTGTTCCGGGGTGTAAAAAATATTCACAGCCGGACAGATTCTGCGAATCTGTCCGGCTGCTGACAGGGGATAGGGGAGGGATCAACCCAGATCCTCCTCGCTGTCGTCGTAATAGGTTGCCTGGTTCGGATCGTAATCCTCGTCGCTGTCCTCATATTCCGCGTAGGTTTCCAGATCCTCATCGGTGTCATTATGAACGGGGACAGCGGCTGCGCTATTGGTAGAACCGGAGGCATCCTTTTTCACACAGGCGCAAAGCAGCAGGCTCAGGCAGAGAGCCAGCAGAATCAAAAATAATGTCTTTCTGTACTTCATGGAATCAACCTCTCTTTGGGATGCGGATCGTTTGTCGGGGGTTCCGCAAACGCATTATACCACAGCGGCCCCGGAAGCGCAACGGATTTTTTTGCGGAAAACCGCCGGGCCTTGGTTGAAAACGAGTCTTGTACATGGTATAATGAAGACACAAACCATGAAAGGTGGATGCATCGTGGAGAAAAAAATCATCCGAATCGTTCTGACCGGCGGACCGGCCGCCGGCAAGACCACTCTGGTCAGCCGGATCCTGAAGGAGTTCAAACAGGATGACGGCTGGAAGGTCATTACCATTCCCGAAACCGCCACCGATCTGATTTCCGGCTTCGGCATCAAGCCCTTCGGCAACTGCCTGTCCATGCTGGAATTCCAGGACTTTGTGGTGGCCGACCAGCTCCACAAGGAGAAGCTGGCCCTGAAGGCTGCCGAAATGGTGCCGGAGCAGAATGTGCTGATCCTCTACGACCGGGCGCTGCTGGACGACAAGGCCTATATCACCGACGCGGAATTTGATTGGGTCATCTCCAAGTTCGGCCTGACCAACGAAGCGGTGCTGGCCAAGTATGACGCGGTGATCCACCTGGTCACCTGCGCCAAGGGCGCGGAATTCGCCTACAACCTGGGCAACCAGGCCCGGACCGAGAGCCTGGATCATGCCATCGAGCTGGACGACAAGACCCTGCGGGCCTGGAGCGCCCACCCGAATCTGAAGATCGTGGACAATGCCGTGGACTTCGAAAAGAAGATCCAGCGGGCCCTGCGGGAGATCTACCGGATCGTCGGCGAGCCGGAGCCCATGGACAAGAAGCGGAAGTATCTGATCGCCATGCCGGATATGAACCGTCTGGTGGTGAATTACGGCGCAGTGCCCTTCGAGATGATGCAGAACTACCTGGTGGAGACCAACCCCTCCATCGAACGCCGGATCCGCCGGCAGAAAAACGGCCCGGACTATCTCTATTTCTACACCGAGAAGCACAAGATGCCCGACGAGACCTATTGGGACACCGAGCGTCCCATCTCCAGAAAGGAATACGAGCGCTATCTGCTGGAGGCCGATCCTGCTCTGCGGGAGGTCCACAAGGTCAAATACCGCTTCAATCACGGCCGCAGCCATTTTGAGATCGACGTCTATCCCTTCTCCAAGGACAAGGCTGTCATGTTCTGCTATTCCGACAGCGACGAGGTGAACATCCCGCCGGAGATTCAGATCCTCCAGGAGGTCACCGGCAACCTGAACTATAAAAACAAGACCCTGGCCGCCACACAAAGCCTGTAGCGCGGGCATTCCCCGCAAGGGGCACAATGCCTGCCCGCCTGAAAAACTCCGGCATACGCAGCCGGAGTTTTTTCGGAATGTTCACAGGGTTATGGAAACGATTTTCGCGGATTCCGAAAACCGACTTCTTCGATTGCGGGTTTTCCACCCACCTGGGGAAAAACGGAGAAAACCGTTGTTCTGCAAGGGAAAACACCCTGTGGAAAACCCTGTGGAAAGTGTGAATAACTCCATTTCCGGAAATAATATTTTGACAGATTCTGTCAACCAAAAGGGGGGAAAAGCATGGCGGATCCGATGAACAAAACCGAGGCCCAGCGCCGGCTGGACGGACTGATCGAGACCTATGCCACCTACCGGGAGGGGGAGATCGCCCTGCTGCTGGCGGAGGCCCCGGCGGAATGGGATCTGGCTATCCGGGCCCTGGGCCGGAAGGCGGCCTATCAGCAGATTGCCGACCGGGTCTGTGCGGGCTACAAGGCCCGGTTCGACCGGGAATTCCTGTTCACGGAGGCCTGCGTTGCCAATGAGATGGGCTATCACATCAACGCCTATCTCTGGTGCAAGGGCTTCAAGGGCTATCCCCGGCACATCACCCATCTGCTGTTTTCCAAGGCCTCCCTGGACCGCCACTGCCGGTCTGTGGAGATCTCCGAGGCGGACCTCCACAACTTCAAACAGCGTACCATGTTCCGCTATAAAAAGGGCCTGCGGAACAGGCAGCGCGGGCGCACCCTGTAGCGCCGGCAATACCCGCGAACAACGCAAGGTCTGCCTGCAAAAAGCGAGATGACGCACGTCATCTCGCTTTTTTATCCAAGATTTGTTCCAGCAGCGCCTCACCTGTGCTGACCACCGGAAAGCCCAGAGGCTCCAGCACCGACCGGTCCCGGAAGCCCCAGTCCACCAGAATACAGTCCATTCCGGCGTTCCGGGCGGTGGCGGCGTCCACGTCGGAGTCCCCCACATAGACGGCATCCTCCGGCCCGATGCCCAGTTGGTTCAGGGCCAGGCGAACCAGCGCCGGATCCGGCTTCCGGGGATATCCCTCCCGTTCGCCGAAGGAGAACCGGACCAGCCCTTGGAAAAACCGGTTGTGGAGGGTCTGAACCCCGAAATCTGCCTTGTTGGAGACCACGGCGCAGGGAATCCCGGCTGCCTCCAGGCCGGAGAGCACCAGGGCCGCCTGGGGATAGAGCGCGGTCCTGTCCAGGGCGTGGAGGGCGTAATGGGCCTTCATAGCCGCCAGAACCGCAGCCTGGGTCTCCTCGGGGGTTCCCGCCGGGACGGCCCGCTGGATCAGCTTGCCCAGACCGTTGCCCACCATGCGCCGGACCTGGTCCACGGTTCTGCGGGGCAGAGCAAAGGCCGCCAGCGCCGCATTGGTGGAGGCGGCCAGATCCTCCAGGGTGTTGAGCAGGGTCCCGTCCAGGTCAAAAATCACAGCCTGATATGCCATCTCAAGCCTCCTGTCCAAAGAGAAAGGTTTCCAGCTGCGCCGGATCCTCAAAGGCGTTTTCACAGTTGGCCTCCATAAAGGCCCGGATCTCCGGCACGTCATAGGCCCAGCAGGCGGCGGCAAAGGGAACGCCCCCGGCCCGGGCCATGTCATAGCCGGGCTTGAGATCGTCCACCACCAGCAGCTCCTCCGGCCGGAGGTGAAAGCGGTCCATGATCTGATGCAGGGCCCAGGGGTCCGGCTTCCGCAGCTCCCGGGGCAGCTCCCAGCCGTAGACGGCGTCGGGCTCCGGCAGGCCGTTGGCCCGATAATCCCGCAGGATGTTGAAGTCAAAGGAGTGGCTTACCACGCAGACCAGTCCGCCGAGGGCCTTCTGCCGGCGAATGATCCGGGCCATCCCCGGAAAGACCTGGGGAATGTGGTCCCGGACATAGTTCTTCCAGATCTCCAGCTCCCGGGCGTATTCCGCCTCGGTAAAGTGGAGGACCTGCCCGCAGTATTCCAAAAAGCCCGGGTGGAAATTCACCCGGAAATAGTCCTCCAGGGAGATGGTGGTTCCCGGACGCATCTCCGCCAGGGAAACCAGAAACGCAGGATGATGGACGTGGGCGGTGGAGTCCATGACGGTGTCGTCGTGGTCCAGCACCAGGCACTTGTATTTCAGCATATCGTTGATTCCTTTGCGGCAGTAAATTTGGATTTGTCGAGTTGTGCCCGTAGGGGCCGATGCCCACATCGGCCCTATCTTGTCGGGTGCGGGGCTGTGCCCGTAGGGGCCGGCGTCCTCGACGGCCCGCAAGTATCAGAAGACGGTCCGTAGAGGGCGCCAGGGACGCCGCCCCCTACGGCGCAACGCCCCCGGTTTGCGAGGGACGGTAAAAAAGCGGCGGCCGGGAATCCGGCCGCCCTAAGCTTTTATAGTGGCAGGAAAATATTGGCGACGCCGAAGTACACCAGCAGGGAAAGGGCGTCCACGATGGTGGTGATGAAGGGGCTGGCCATAACCGCCGGGTCAAAGCCCAGCTTCTTGGCGAACAGGGGAAGGGTACAGCCCACGATCTTGGCGAAGAGCACCGTCACCGCCAGGGTGATGCAGATCACCGCAATGACCATGAAGGGGCTTGCCACGCCCACAAAGCTCTTGAGGATCAGGTAATCCACCAGGAAGATCTTGGCGAAGCAGGCCACAGCCAGGCTGACGCCGCAGAGAACGGCGACCCGGGCTTCCTTCCAGATGATGGCAAAGATGTCCTTGAACTCGATCTCGTTGAGGCTCAGGCCACGGATGATGGTGACGGAGGCCTGGGAGCCGGAGTTGCCGGCCGTGTCCATCAGCATGGGGATGAAGGCGGTGAGGATCACCAGCTTCTCCAGGGCGGATTCAAAGTGGGAGATGATGATGCCGGTGAAGGTGGCGGAGACCATCAGAAGCATGAGCCAGGGGATCCGGTTCTTCCAGATCTCAAAGGGGTTCATGCTCATGTAGGGCTTCTCCGAGGGGATGATAGCGGCCATCTTTTCGATATCCTCGGTGGCCTCTTCTTCCATGACGTCCATGGCGTCGTCGAAGGTGACGATACCGACGAGACGGTTCTCGGTGTCCACCACAGGCAGGGCCATGAAGTTGTATTTGGAGAACATCTGGGCGACCTCTTCCTGGTCGTCGTGGGTGTTGACCGAGATGACCTTCTCGATCATGATGTCCTCAATGTGCTTGTCGTCGTCATCACAGAGCAGCAGATCCTTCACGGTGACAACGCCGATCAGGGTCCGGTCCTTGGTGACGTAGCAGGTGTAGATGGTTTCCTTGTCGATGCCGGTCCGGCGGATCCGGGTGATGGCCTCGGCCACAGTCATCTGAGGCCGGAGGGAGATATACTCCGTGGTCATGATGGAGCCGGCGGAGCTCTCGGGATAGCGCAGGATCTCGTTGATGGACTTCCGCATTTCCGGGTCAGCCTGGCTCAGAATCCGCCGCACCACGGTGGCGGGCATCTCCTCGATGATGTCCACGGCGTCGTCCACAAAGAGCTCGTCCAGGACCTCCTTCAGTTCGGAGTCCGAAAAGCCGCGGATCAGCAGCTCCTGGGCGTCCTGGTCCATCTCGACAAAGGTGTCGGCGGCCAGCTCCTTCGGCAGCAGCCGGTAGAGCAGGGGCAGCCGATCCTCCTCCAACTCGTTAAAGATCGCAGCGATGTCGGAGGGGTTCATGGTCACCAGGATCTCCCGCAGGGTGGCGTATTTCTTTTCCGCCAGCAGCTTGCGGAGGGTGGTTTCCATGATGATGGTATGTTCTGCCATTGGGGTTCCTCCTTTTCCGTTTTGTTTTTGGGTTGACAAAAAGCGGGAAAAGCAGGCACAAGGGCGAAATTACAGGAGATTCCCGGTACGCAAGGGAACCTCTGTCATGGAACTTCGGCCCGGAGCTGTGCCGCTGTTACTCCCTGCGTCCATAGAATCTCACTTCCTTTGTTGTGCAAAGTATCGGTGAAATCTCACCATTGTTTATCATACCCGAGAATCGGGAAAATGTCAAGCTTGGTTCGCTCCGGTTGGGCCAGAATCGGGAATCTGCCCGGACAGCGGGAAAGTTGTTGAATTTACGGCGGGAGTATGATAAACTAATATAAATAATGTGCAAACAGCCCGATCCGGACCCAAAGCCGGATCGGCTCTGCCGTGGATAGAAACGGAGCAAGCAATGAATCTGATACTGTCTCGTTTTGAACAAACTGTCCGGGCCATGCCGGACAAGCCGGCCGTTGGCTGTGAGGATACCGGATATACCTTTTCGGAGCTCAAAGCCCTGTCCGCCCGCCTGGGCAGGCGGGTAGCGGAGCTGTCTGCCCCGGGGCAGGCTGTGGGGGTTCTGGTGCGCCGTGGAATCGAAACCATCGCGGAGTTTTTTGCTGTGGTCTACGGAGGCTGCTTCTATGTGCCGCTGGACCCGGATATGCCTGCCCACAAGCTGCAGACGATCCTGGAGGACGCGGGGATCCGGGTGCTGCTGGGCCCCGGAGGCCGGAGCGGATACCCCTCTTTACATGGTCTATACCTCCGGCTCCACAGGCCGACCCAAGGGGGTATTGAAGAGCCACGGGGCGGTGATCAGCTTTATCGAAGCCTTCTCGGAGACCTTCGACCTGGGCCCGGAGGAGATTCTGGGCAACCAGAACCCCTTCTTCTTCGACGCCTCCGCCAAGGACCTCTATCTGATGGCTCTGATTGGCGCCACCATGGAGATCATCCCCTCGGAAAAGTTCATCTTCCCGGTGCGGCTGATGGAGTATCTGAATCAAAAGGGCGTCACCTATATCTGCTGGACCCCCACCGCCCTGTCCATCGTCACCCAGATGAACACCTTCAAGCGGATCCTGCCGGAGACGGTGCGGAAGGTGCTGTTTGTGGGAGAGGTTTTCCCTGTCAAACAGCTCCACAAATGGCTGACCACCCTGCCGGAGCTTCGTTATGTAAACCTGTACGGATCCTCGGAGCTGGCCGGGATCTGCTGCTGGTATGAGATCCCCAAGGGGACCCTGCCGGAGCAGCTGCCCATGGGCAAGCCCCTGCCCAACTGCCGGGTCTGGCTCCATGGGGAGGGAGGCTTTATCCGGAAACCCGATCAGTTGGGTGAGGTCTGGATCGAAAGCCCGGCCCTGGCCCTCTGCTACTACGGGGATCCGGAGAAAACCGCCCGGGTCTTCTGCATGGAGCAGCTGCCGGACGGCAGGACTGCCAGAGTCCTGAAATCCGGCGACCTGGCCCGGTTTGATGGGGAGGGGAACCTGGTGTTCAGCTCCCGGAAGGACTTCCAGATCAAGCACATGGGCCGCCGGATCGAGCTGGGGGAGATCGAGTCCGTAACGGACGCCCTTCCCCAGGTCCAGCGGTGCTGCTGCCTGTACAACACGGGGAAAAACCGGATCGAGCTTTTCTGCCAGCTGGCCCCCGATGGGGAGCTGGACGGAAAGGGAATCCAGCATCTGCTGCGGGAACGGCTCTCAGAGTATATGGTTCCCAGCGTCGTACACATCCTGCCGGAGATGCCCTTCAACGCCAACGGTAAGATCGACCGGACCCGGCTGCAGGCGGCCATGAATTGAGAATTGACAATTGAGAATTGAGAATTTGCGGTGTTTTCAAATTGCCATTTGAAAAACATTCGAAAACACATTCCATGAATAACAGGAGGAAACAATGGAAGAACTGCTGGAAATACTGAACGATCTGAATCCGGATATCGACTATGAGACCGAGGATCGGCTGATCGACGGGAAGCTTTACGACTCCTTTAAGATCATCACCCTGATCTCCATGATCACCGACACCTTCGACATCGAGCTGGGGCCGGAGCATCTGATCCCGGAGAACTTCAACAGCGCCAAAGCCATGTGGGACATGATCTGCCGCATCCGGGAGGACGAATGATTCCATCATAAAAACTGTTCGGAGTAAAGCAAAGGCGCGCTGCAAGCTTTTTGTCTTGCAGCGCGCCTTTTATGTTTTTCAGATCCAGCCTGCGTCCTCGATTTCCCGGCCCTTCTTGCGGGTCATCAGGGAAGACAGGGCGGAGCCCACGGGAGCGCCCTCATAGAGGACCCGGTAGGCGGCCTGGGTGATGGGCATTTCCACGCCCATCCGGTCAGCCAGCAGCTTGACAGCCTGGGTGGCGTAATAGCCTTCCACCACGGCGCCGACCTCCTTCATGGCCTCCTCCACCTTGAGCCCGTTGCCGATCAGAATGCCGGCCCGGCGGTTTCTGGAGTGCATGGAGGTACAGGTGACGATCAGATCACCGATGCCGGCCAGGCCTGCAAAGGTGTCGGTCCGGGAGCCCAGCTTCATACCCAGACGGGCCACCTCGGTGAGACCCCGGGTCATCAGCAGGGCCTTGGTGTTGTCGCCGTAGCCAAGACCGTCACAGACGCCGGCGCAGAGAGCGATCACGTTCTTCATGGCGGCGCCCAGCTCCACACCCAGAGGATCGGAGGAGGTGTAGACCCGGAAGTGCTCGTTCATAAAGACCTCCTGGACGATCTCCGCCAGCAGCCGGTCTGCGCAGGCGGCCACCACGCCGGTGGGCACCTTGCGGCTGACCTCCTCCGCGTGGGAGGGGCCGGAGAGAACCACGACCTTCTTACCGGTGACCTCGGCCACGATTTCAGACATCCGCTTGCCGGTTTCGGGCTCAATGCCCTTGGTGGCGGAGACCAGAATCACGTCAGGCCGCAGATAGGGAGCAATTTTCTCCGCGGTGGAGCGGATGGCGAAGGAGGGGGGGACCACCACCACGAGGGTGCATTCCTTCACCGCCGCGGGATCTGCCGTGTAGCGGATATCGGCGGGCAGCGTGACGCCGGGAAGGAAGGGGTTCTCCAAGGTCTTGGCCAGGTTTTCGCTCTCCTCCTTGGACCAGGAGATCAGCGTGACCTCGTGACGGTTTTCGTGAAGCAGCATGGAGATGGCAGTACCCCATCCACCGCTGCCGACAACTGCGATTTCCATAGTATTACTCCTTTTTCTTGTGGAAACTGAATTTCCGTTCGGTGCCGTTGAGCAGGCGCTTGATGTTGGTGTGGTGCATGGCGAGGGCAAGCCCGGCAAGACAGACGGACATGATCACCAGCATGGGGGTCCGGTAGTAGAGCCACCAGAACAGGAAGGGATAGATGATGCAGCAGATCACCGAGCCCAGAGACACATACCGGGTCAGGGCCACGATGAGAATGAACACCGCCAGCAGGATCAGGATGATCTGCCAGCCCATGAAGGCCGCCAGGGTGCCGCAGGTCAGAATGCCCTTGCCGCCCCGGAAGCCGAACCAGATGGGGAACACGTGGCCGATGACGGACAGCCCGCCGCAGAGCATCTGGGCCTCCTTGTACCAGTCGGGATAGCCGGCTGCTTTGATGATCCAGCCGCCGACAAAGCAGGCGAGAACGGTTTTTCCGATGTCAATGAACAACACCAGAAAAGTGTCCAGGCCGCCGTAATTGCGGTAGAAGTTGGTCAAGCCCGCGTTGCCGCTGCCCTTGGTGCGAATGTCCTCCTTGTGGATCCACCGGGAAATCAAAATTGCGCCGTTGAAGCCGCCCAGCAGATAGCCGACCACCGCGCACAGGAGCAGCCAAAGAACGATCATTCCTCCTGATCTCCTTTCTGTCGAATCGTGATCCGGACCGGCGTGCCCTCCAGGCCGAAAACGCCCCGGATCTGGTTTTCCAAGTAGCGTTGATAGGAAAAATGGAACAGTCTCGCGTCGTTGCAGAAAATGACAAAGTGGGGCGGCTTGACCCCTGTCTGGGTCATGTAGTAGATCTTCAGCCGGCGGCCCTTGTCGGAGGGGGGCTGGACCCGGGCGGTGGCGTCTGCCAGCACGTTGTTGAGCATGCCGGTGGTGATCCGCATGGCGCTCTGCTCATTCACATAGTTGATGAGCTCATAGAGCCTGTTCACCCGCTGGCCGGTTTTGGCCGAAATGAAGAGGATCGGGGCGTAGGGCATGTAGCTGAGATCCCTGCGAATTTCCTCGGTCATCTTGTCCATGGTGTGGGTGTCCTTTTCCACCAGGTCCCACTTGTTGACCACGATGATGCAGGCCTTTCCTGCCTCATGGGCCAGACCGGCGATCTTGGTATCCTGTTCGGTGACGCCGTCGTTGGCGTCGATCAAAATCAGGCAGACGTCGCAGCGGTCGATGGCGTTGATGGACCGCATGTTGGAGTTTTTCTCAATGGCGTCGTCCACCTTGGACTTGCGGCGCATGCCGGCGGTGTCGATGAACAAATACTTGCCGTGGTCGTTCTCAAAATAAGAGTCGATGGCGTCCCGGGTGGTGCCGGCCTGGTCGGAGACAATGACCCGCTCCATACCCAGGATCTGGTTGAGAAGGCTGGACTTGCCCACGTTGGGCTTGCCCACGATGGCCACCTTGACCAGGTCCTCGTCCTCCTCCTCGCCGGTGTCCTCGGGCAGATGGTCGGTGCAGAAGTCCAGCAGGTCGCCGGTGCCGTGGCCGTGGATGGCGGAGACCTCAATGGGATCTCCCAGCCCCAGATCGTAGAATTCGTAGACCTCGGGATTCACCGGGCCCACGGAGTCGCATTTGTTGACGGCCACCACAACGGGCTTCTTGCTGCGCTTGAGCATGGTGGCCACCTCCAGATCGGCGGCGGTGACGCCCACCTTCACGTCCGTGACCATGATGATCACGTCGGCGGTCTCGATGGCGATTTCGGCCTGGCGGCGCATAAACAGCAGCATCTCCGAGTCGGTGGAGGGCTCGATGCCGCCGGTGTCGATGAGTTCAAAGGTGCGGCCGTTCCATTCGCAGGTGCCGTAGATCCGGTCCCGGGTGACGCCGGGGGTGTCCTCCACGATGGCGGTGCGATGGCCGGTGAGCTTGTTGAATAACATGGACTTGCCCACGTTGGGCCGTCCCACGATGGCGACGTAGTGTTTGGGCATTGGAATTCCTCCCTTCTATGCCAATTCTATTATGCCATATCCGGCAGTGGTTTTCAATCGGTATTTGGAAACAATTTGTGAATTTAAGGGAACAGGGAACGGGAAACAGGGAACAGCACGGCGCGATTACGCGCCGCAGCTCGCTGTTTCCGGAATAAAAAAGCAGAGAGGAAGCGACCGGACGTCCTTCCTCTCAACTTTCATTCCGCATAAGAATTACTCCGCAGCAACTTCGACAACCTGACGGCCATTGTAGTAACCGCAAGCCTTGCAAGCTCTGTGGGGCAGACGGGGCTCGCCGCAGTGGGGGCAAGCGACCACGCCGGGAACGGACAGCTTCCAGTGGGAGCTGCGTCTCTTGTCGCGTCTTGCTTTGGAAACTTTTCTCTTAGGAACAGCCATGGTGACACCTCCTCGGTCTTAATGCCTGTCGGCAAACATGATTACTTCTTCAGCAGCTGCTTTAACACAGCCAGTCTCGGATCTACATCCGGTTGACAGTCACAGGGACCGTCGTTCAGGTTTTTCCCGCACCGGCAGCACAGACCCTTGCAGTCGTCACTGCAGAGGAACTTGCTGTCCATGCTCAGGACAAAGGTGGTGGTGACGATATCGTCCAAATCGGCGCAGCCGTCAACCAGCAGGAACATCCAGGGATCCTCCTCGCCGTCAACGCCGGTGAAGGCTTCCGCCAGGATGGCGTGGAGGGGGTATTCCACCGGCTTGGCCACCTCGCAGGCGCAGCGATCGCAAACGCCGTGCAGGGTCGTGGAGACCGTGCCGCTCAGGATGAAAACATCGGCAGTATTTCTGACCTCACCCACCGCCCTAACAGGCTCGGTTACGGGACAGCACCCACCGAATGCAAGCTCATGCAGATCAAGATCGACCTGAAAAGGTATCGTGCCGCCGGGTTTGTTTTTTAATGAAGAAACATTCAGCAGCATTGTTCTCTCCCAATCCCATAGTCATGCACGCAATATTATAACGAGCAAACGCCCGTTTGTCAAACGTTTTTTTGCGAATTTTTTCGAGACTGCCAGAGGAACGCCCGCCTCGCGATCACAAAAAGACACGGAAATCCGATTCCTCCCTTGCAATCGGACCCGGAAAGCACTATAATAAACAAGAAAAAGGCGGTTCTGCCCGCCACATTGAAATGCAAAGGAGAGAGCAAAATGTCACTTTTCGGAAACAAGCCCAAGTTCTGCGACGAGACCCTGACCTGCAGGATCTGCGGGAAGCCCTTCGTCTACCCGGCTGAACAGCAGGAATTCTTTGCGGCAAAAGGCGTCACCGCAAAACCAACCACCTGTCCGGAATGCAAAAAGGCGCAGAAGGTCAACGCTGACGCTGAAAAGAAGCAGCTTCTGCAGCAGGCTCTGCGCGATCCCTCCGTGCGGAAATACTACCGCTGCAGCTGGTGCGGCAAAACCTTCACTGTCACGGCGGCGCCTGCCTACTGGGAGCGGATGTGCCAGCGCTCCGGCGCGTCGCCCTGCCCGCTCTGCAATCCGGAGCTCTGGAAGCTGCCGCCCTTTGCGGAAGACCTGCAGCTCAACAAGGCGCTTGGACTGCCGAAATAACCGGCATGAAAGAGCTGGTTATTACAAGGAACGACGCCGGCCAGCGGCTGGACCGGTTCCTGGCCAAGGCCGTGCCGCTGCTGCCGGCCTCTCTGGCCCAGAAATATATCCGCCTCAAGCGGATCAAGATCGACGGCAAGCGGGCGGACCGGGATACCCGGCTGACGGAAGGAAACGTCTTACAATTATATATCAACGATGAGTTTTTTGATACCCCGAAGCCGGAAAACGCCTATCTGACCGTGTCGGCTCCGAAGCTGAACGTGGTCTATGAGGACGATAATCTGATTTTAGTGGACAAAAAGCCCGGCCAGGCGGTCCATCCCCACGACGGGGCCGAGTACGGCAAGACCCTCATCGACCACATCCAGGCCTATCTCTACGCCAAGGGGGAGTGGAAGCCCCGGGCGGAGAACGCCTTTGCGCCGGCTCTCTGCAACCGGATCGACCGGAATACCGGCGGTATTGTCATTGCTGCCAAAACCGCAGAGGCGCTGCGGATCCTGAATCAGAAAATTAAGGACCGGGAGCTGGAAAAGCGCTATCTCTGTGTGGTCCACGGCGCGCCGAAGCCCCGGCAGGGACGGCTGGAGGGCTATCTGTTCAAGGACGCCAGGCAGAACCGGGTCTATGTCACCGAAAAGCCCCAGCCCGGGGCGAAGACCGCTGTTACACTTTATAAAACCCTGCAGAGCCGGGAGGGCCTGTCCCTGGTGGAGTGCGAGCTGATCACCGGCCGGACCCATCAGATCCGGGCCATGATGGCCGCTGCCGGCACGCCCCTGCTGGGGGACGGCAAGTACGGCAAGCTGGACAAGCGCTTCGACCGGAAATATCAGGCTCTGTATTCCTACAAGCTGAAATTCACCTTCACCACCGATGCCGGCTGCCTGGAATACCTGAACGGAAAGGAATTTCAGGTAGAACAGGTGGACTTTGTAAAAGAATTCTTCCCCTAAAAGCCTTCCCCCTCGGGGCACCCTCCGCAAGGAAGGTGCTCCGGCTTTTTGTTTGGGCGGGTATTTTGAGCTAAGTAACTGCCTCAAATATGATTCTGCAAGCTATGAGTAGCCCTGTCATTCCGAGGAACCAGTGCGCACACTGGTGACGTGGGAATCCGCTCTCCAAAGCCTTCCGGTTAGGGAATACGGATTGCCACGTCGCTTCGCTCCTCGCAGTGACAGGGCTAAAAGCATAATCTTCTATTGTACGCTGGATATTGTGGGGCAAAATCCGATGCTCGCTAAAACTGCGGACAAGGATGCATCTCCACGTCATCCGACCTCGTTTTGCGCAGCCACCTTCCCCCCAGGGGGAAGGCGTTTTTTAATTTTTCGTTCAGTTTTCCATATACGATGTCCATTACCGGTTCGTTGGCGGTCTCCAGGACCCGGTCGATGGGCACCCAGCGGACGCCGGCATTTTCATCGGGCTTGGCCCGGAGGGGGGCGTCCTCGTCCGCCTCCCAGAGATAGCAGCAGTCCAGGTGCAGGTGAGAGGCCACGTATTTCCCACGCTTGACGTGGTGATCCACGGTGAGACATTGAATCGAGAAGATTCCGTCGGAAAGACTCCGGAGCTCGGTGAGGCCGGTCTCCTCCTTTGCCTCCCGCAGGGCCACCGCCCGGAGATCTGCTTCTCCGTCCGCATGGCCGCCGGTCCAGGCCCAGTGGTCGTAGATATTATGGTAAACCATCAGGATCTTGTCCCGCCCCGGATTCGTGATCCAGTTGGAGGCCGTGAAATGGCAGACCGGGTTGTCCCGGGTCAGTACGTTCGGAAAATGGGCCAGGGCGTAGAGCATCAGCTCCCGATCCCGGGCCTCGGCCTCGCTGCAGGGACGGTACGCTTCGATAAGCTGTCGCAAATCCATAAGAGCCTCCCGTATTGGATGAAGTATCGCCTTGCGGCGATATGAAGTATTGTCACGGGACAATATGAAGTATTCCTGCGGAATATGAAGGATTGCCTGCGGCAATATGGAGGGATCGGTTTATTTGCCAATAAACCGATGATAATTGGAAATATGGCGCAGCCATACTTCATCCGCGAAGCGTACTTCATATTTGCAACAGCAAATACTTCATTATTTCGTGCCCCCGCGCAGCTGGATGATCTGGTCACGCAGCACGGCGGCGAACTCGAACTCCATCATCTGGGCAGCCTTGCGCATCTGCTTTTCCAGGCGGGCGATCTCCCGCTCCCGTTCCTCCTTGGTCAGCTTCATGCCGCCCTTGCCGTAGGCCTCGCCCTCCTGCTTGGTGATTTCAATGAGATCCCGCACATCCTTGCGGATGGTTTTGGGCACGATGCCGTGGGCCTCGTTGTAGGCCTGTTGGATCCCCCGGCGGCGATTGGTCTCCTTGATGGCGTAGTCCATGGCCGGGGTGACCGCGTCTGCGTACATAATGACCCGGCCCTCGGCGTTTCGGGCGGACCCGGCCCTCGGCGTTTCGGGCGGCCCGTCCGATGGTCTGGACCAGGCTGGTGGGGGACCGGAGGAAGCCCTCCTTGTCCGCGTCCAGAATGGCCACCAGGCTCACCTCCGGCAGATCCAGGCCCTCCCGCAGCAGGTTGATGCCCACCAGCACGTCGAATTTTGCCATCCGGAGATCCCGGATGATCTCCATCCGCTCCATGGCCCCGATGTCCGAGTGCATGTACCGGACCCGGACCCCGTTTTTCTGCAAAAAGGCGGTGAGATCCTCTGCCATCCGCTTGGTGAGGGTGGTCACCAGGACTCGTTCCTCCTTGGCGGTGACCTTGACGATCTCCTCCATCAGGTCGTCCACCTGGCCTTCGATGGGCCGCACCTCCACCTCCGGGTCCAGCAGACCCGTGGGCCGGATCACCTGCTCCACGATCTGGCCGGCCCGCTCAGTCTCAAAGGGAGCCGGGGTGGCGGACACGTAGACCACCTGGTTGATTTTGCTCTGGAACTCCGGGAAGGTCAGAGGCCGGTTGTCAAAGGCAGAGGGCAGGCGGAAGCCGTAATCCACCAGGCTGGTTTTCCGGGACCGGTCCCCGTTGTACATGGCCCGCACCTGGGGCAGGGTCACGTGGCTCTCGTCCACGAACAGCAGGAAGTCCTCGGGGAAGTAGTCCATCAGGGTCATGGGTGGGGTTCCGGGTGCCCGGCCGGTGATGATCCGGGAATAGTTTTCAATGCCGGTGCAGAAGCCGATCTCCTGCATCATTTCCATGTCATATTCGGTCCGCTGGCGGATCCGCTGGGCCTCCAGCAGCTTGTCGTGGGCCTTGAACCAGGCCTCCCGCTCCTCCATCTCCTCCCGGATCTCCACCAGAGCCCGCTGCATCTTTTCCGGGGTGGTGACATAATGGGAGGCGGGATAGATAGCCACGTGGGAGATGACCCGTTCCGGGATGCCGGTGACCGCGTTGATCTCGCTGATCCGGTCCACCTCGTCGCCGAAGAACTCGATCCGGATGGCCCGGCCCGCCCAATAGGCGGGGTAGACCTCCACCGTGTCTCCCCGGACCCGGAAATTGTTCCGGGCGAACTCCACGTCGTTGCGCTCGTAGCGGATGGAGATGAGCTTTTTCATCAGCTCCTCCTGGGGATATTCCATGCCGGTCCGCAGGGAGATCACCATGTTCTTGTAGTCGATGGGGTCTCCCAGACCGTAGATGCAGCTCACTGAGGCCACCACAATCACGTCCCGCCGCTCAAAGAGAGAGGAGGTGGCGCTGTGGCGCAGCCGTTCGATCTCGTCGTTGATGGAGGAGTCCTTTTCAATATAGGTATCCGTGTGGGCGATGTAGGCCTCGGGCTGATAGTAATCGTAGTAGGAGATGAAATATTCCACCGCGTTTTCCGGGAAAAACTCCCGGAATTCCGAGCAGAGCTGGGCGGCCAGGGTCTTGTTGTGGGCCAGCACCAGGGTGGGCCGGTTCAGATTGGCGATCACGTTGGCCATGGTGAAGGTCTTGCCGGAGCCGGTGACGCCCAGCAGCACCTGCTCGTCCAGACCCATTTGAATGCCCCGGGTTAAGGCGGAAATGGCCTCCGGCTGGTCGCCGGTGGGCTGATAGGGCGCGTGTAATTTGAAGTCCATAGCGGCCTCCTTTGATGATTCAAATCGGGATTTGGCGAGGAGAATGAAAAAATGAAATGATGAAAGCATGAAAGAATTTCGGAGTCCCTTCGGGACGATTTGAAATCATTTTCCATATCGGAGATATAAATACCATAATTTTTTCATTTTTTCATAGTTTCATATTTTCATTGATTTGTCGAGCGGAGCTCGACAAATCCCGATTTGACGGTGTGTTTTCCCCATTATACTGCATTGGCTGCGGCCCTGCAACTATTATTTTCCGCTCCGCTTTTCCCGACTGCTTTTTTCCGGGGATGCTGGTATACTGGGCCAAAAAGGAGCGGGATGCCATGATGGAATACATACGGAATCGAATTGGGGAATCCAGCCGGGGAAAGCTGCTGCTAACGGCTCTGCGGTCAGAGCCGGGGAAAAAATGTCTGCGCCTGGCTGGGCTGACGGGGGGCTGTTTTCTGCTGGCGGCGGCAAGGATCGTGGGGAGTCCTCTGCCGCTGGCTGCCTGTGTGGTGATGCTGGCGGGCGCCTGGTCCGGCAGCCTGGCTGCCCTGCTGGGGGCAGGCGGCGGCTATATTCTGCTCTGGGGCTGGGAGGCCGCCATGGAGCCCCTGGCCCTGAGCCTGAGCTTCCTGGCGGCAGCCATTATCTTCCGGAACACCCCCATTTCCAAAAGCGTTCTCAGCGCCGGTCTGACCGCGGCCGTGGGGGCAGTGTTTTTGCTGGACACCGGAATCACCCTGTCCGCATTGGCAAATCGCGCGGTCTCGGTGCTGCTGGCCTGGGCGGCTCCGATTCTCTGGGCCCGGGCCGGTTCTGAGCTCCGGGCCAGACAGATCTGCGGGGTGCTGCTCCTGGGCTGCCTGGCGGCAACCGTGCCGCCCCTGGGCTATGCCGCTGCTGCCGCTGTGGCCTTCGGCCTTTTGAACGGGGGCGGCAGCCTGCTCTGGGCGGTGACCTGCGGTGTGGCGCTGGACCTGGGGGGCGTTCCCGGGGTACCTGCCACCGGCGCCCTGGCCCTTGGCGCTCTGATCTGCCAGCTGAAGGGCCTGCGGCAGCCCCTGAACCGTGGCGCTGTGTTCGCGGCTTCCGTGGGATTCTGGCAGCTTCTGATCGGCCAGTTCTCCCCGGCGCTTTCCTTCGGCGCGGTAGTGGGCCTGGGGCTGGGGCTGCTTCTGCCCTCGGATTTGATGGAGCCTATGTCCGGTCTGACACCGGAGCCTGCGCAGCCCGGGAGCCTGCCGCCCCAACGGGGCGTGGAAAAGGCCCTGGAGACCATGTACGGGGTCCTGGCCCGGGAATCCCCGGAGGTGACGCCGGAGAAGCTGGCTTCGGTCTATGACTTCGCCTCGGAGCAGGTCTGCCGCTGCTGCGTCCGTCGGGCCCA
>CACXJE010000060.1 GCA_902767915.1 Oscillospiraceae bacterium
CCCACCAGCATCACGCCGGACTGCAAAATCCGGGGCAGGCTCTGGCTGATCAGCTGCCGCAGGGTGTCGATGTCGTTGGTGTAGTGGGACATGATGTCCCCGTGGCCGTGGGCGTCAAAGTACTTGATGGGCAGGCTCTGCATCTTGTTGAACATGCGCTTGCGCATCTTGTCCAAAAAGCCCTGGGTGATGACGGCCATAAGCCGGGCGTAGAAGAAGTTCAGCACAATGGTGACGGCCAGAATGGCGACCATCACGATCATCACCGGCAGCAGCTCCGCCCTGGCGCCGGCCCAGTCCCTGGTTTCCACGAACCGGAGGATGATGCCGGAGATCTTTTCAATGAAGATGGAGGGGGAGATGTTGCCCAGGGAGTACAGGGCCATAAACAGCATGGCCAGCAGGAAGGGCCACTTGTAGTCCTCCATCAAAAGCTTGAGCACTCTGCCCATGGTGCCCTTCCGGGCCTTGGGCATATCTTTTTTGTTCTGCTTAGGCAACGTCCTCGCCTCCCTTCGTCTGAGAGGTGTAGACCTCCCGGTAAATCTCGTTGGAGGCCAGCAGCTCCTCGTGGGTGCCCTGGGCAGCGACGCGGCCGTTTTCCATGACCAGGATCAGGTCCGCGTCCTGGACCGAGGCCACCCGCTGGGCGATAATGATCTTGGTGATGTCCGGCAGCTCCTCCCGGAAGGCCTTCCGGATCAGGGCGTCGGTCTGGGTGTCCACCGCGGAGGTGGAGTCGTCCAGGATCAGGATCTTGGGCTTCTTCAGCAGGGCCCGGGCAATGCAGAGCCGCTGCTTCTGGCCGCCGGAGACGTTGGCGCCGCCCTGCTCGATGAAGCGGTTGTAGCCCTCCGGATGGGCTGTGATGAAGTCGTGGGCCTGGGCCTGCTTGCAGGCCCGGACCAGCTCCTCGTCGGTGGCGTTGGGGTCGCCCCAGCGGAGGTTTTCCGCCACGGTGCCGGAGAACAGCACGTTCTTCTGCAGCACCACGGCCACCTTGTTCCGCAGGACCTCCATGTCGTAGTCCTTCACGTCCACGCCGCCCACCTTCACCCGGCCCTCGCTCACGTCATAGAGCCGGGAGATCAGCTGGATCAGGGTGGTCTTCGCGGAGCCGGTGCCGCCCAGAATGCCCACGGTGGCCCCGGAGGGGATGTGGAGATTCACGTCCGCCAGGGCGTAGACCTCAGCAGAGGGATTGTACTTGAAGCTGACGTTCTCAAAATCAATGGAGCCGTCCTTTACCTCGGTGACGGGGTCGGCGGGATTATGGAGGGTGGGCTCCGTGTCCAGCACCTCCACGATCCGTCGGGCAGCCTCGCCGGAGATGGTGATCATCACGAAGATCATGGACACCATCATCAGACTCATGAGGATCTGCATGGAGTAGGTGATCAGAGTGGACAGGGCGCCCACGTCCATGGTGGTGCCGCCGGAGGCAATAATGGCCCGGGCCGTCAGCAGGGGGATCAGAATCATGCAGATATACATGGCCAGCAGCATCAGAGGGTTGTTGATGGCCAAAAGCTTTTCCACCCGGGTGAAGTCGTTGCGCACGTCCTCGGAGGCTTCGCCGAACTTCTTCTGCTCGTAGTCCTCCCGGACGAAGCTCTTGACCACCCGCATGCCCTTGACGTTCTCCTGGACGGAGTTGTTCAGCTTGTCGTATTTCTTGAAGACCGCCTTGAACATGGGCATGGCCTTCTTTGCGATAAAGAGCAGGCCAAAGCCCAGGATCGGCACCGTCACCAGAAACACCAGGGCGATGGAGCCGCCCATGCGGATGGACATGACGATGGCAAAGACCAGCATCAGAGGCGACCGGACCGCGGTGCGGATGATCATCATAAAGGCCATCTGTACGTTGGTCACGTCGGTGGTGAGCCGGGTCACCAGGGAGGAGGTGGAGAACTTGTCGATGTTG
This sequence comes from Oscillospiraceae bacterium, assembly GCA_902767915.1. Lineage (GTDB taxonomy): Bacteria > Bacillota > Clostridia > Oscillospirales > Oscillospiraceae > JAFRPC01. The sequence continues at coordinate 1,928 of CACXJE010000060.1, forward strand.
GAGAAGGAGAAGCTCTGCACCTTGGCAAAGAGATCATGCCGCAGGTTCTTGGCGAAGCCCGCCCCCGCGGAGGCTGCGAACCAGCCCGAGAGGATGCCGCAGCCCATGGAGCCTGTGGCCATCAGAATCAAAAGCGCGCCGTAGCGCAAAATCAGACCCATGTCCGTGCCCGCCTTGATGGCGTTGATCAGCATACCGGTGATCAGGGGCAGGGTGCATTCCAGCCCCACCTCGCCCACCATGAACAGGGGGGTCAATATCGTGTGCAGCTTGTTTTCCCGAATGCTGCCCATGAGTTTTTTAAGCATCGGGGTCCTCCTTTCTGCGGCAGCCGCAGGCGCCGCAGCCTGCGTCCAGCCCTTCGATCATCCGGTCCAGCAGCTTTACCAAAACGGCCTGCTCCTCCGGGGTCATCAGCTCTGTGATGGCTGCCTCGGTCTCGGCAAATCTGCCGTGGATCCGCTGGTGGCAGTCCTCGGCCCGTTCGGTCAGACAGATCCGCTTTTTGCGGCGGTCCGAGCTGTCATTGCAATAGGTGAGAAAGCCCTTGGCCTCCAAACGCTGCAGGATGCCGGTCACCGTGGGATGGGACAGGCCGAAATGCTTGCCGATGTCCACGGGATAGACGTCCTGGCCCCGGCGCCGGTGCAGATAGCCCAGCACCATGCCCTGGGAGGCGGTCAGCTCCATATCCTCCAGCTCCATGGTGACGCGGCGGTCCAGGGCGTTGCTGATGCGTTTGATGCGGGGACTTACCAGGTTGTCAGAGATGTTCAATCCATCGCCACCCTTCAAAAATAATTAGCTAACTACATATTAGCATGCTCATCATCAAAAGGCAAGGGCTTTTTTCCACAAAATCCACAGAGTTTTCCACAGATTTTTTTGGGCAACATTCCGGGTTGACAGGTTTTTCAGGGAACAGGGAACAGGGGACAGGGAATAGGGAACAGGCAATAGGGAATAGGGAACAGGGAACAGACTCGCCTGTAGGGGCGGCCATTGGCCGCCAGCCCGAGGGAACAGGGGACAGGGAATAGGGAATCGTTGTGGAGTTTTGCAGATTGCAATCTGCAAAACACAATAATTTTCAATTTTCAATTCTCAATTCATGGCCGCTGCGCGGCCGCTGCCTGTTGCCTGAAATAATGATTGACATTCCGGCGGTTGTGCGGTACAATAAAGCTGCTCTTCGGGGAGCCGGACCGATCCGGCTGAGACTGGGCGATACCGGCGCCCTCACCCGTGAACCTGATGCGGATCATGCCGTCGTAGGAAAAGGGTGCCTTCTCCTTGTGCCGACGGCGGGCCCGTCGGTATTTTCATACACAGGAGGAAGAAAGATGAATCAAAAAAAGGGAAAATCCATTGTCCGGCTGACTGAGAGCGCCATGATGATCGCCATCGCCGCTCTGCTCAGCATGGCAAAGCTGGCGAAAATGCCCGCCGGCGGTTCCGTTACCATGGCATCCATGCTGCCCATCATTCTCATCGCCTACCGGTACGGCACCGGCTGGGGCCTGCTGACCGCCTTTGCCTACGGCGTCATCCAGTTCGGCCTGGGCACCGACAACATCGCCTGGCTGCCGGTGAGAGACTTCAAGTCCGTTGCGACCCTCATTGTGGCCGACTACCTGGGCGCCTTCGTGGTCCTGGGCTTCGGCGGCATTTTCCGCAAGGTCTGCAAGCGGCAGGCCACCGGTCTGGCCCTGGGCGCTGTGCTGGTGTCCGCGCTGCGGTATGTCTGCCATGTGGTTTCCGGCTTCACGGTCTGGAACGCCTTCGTTGTGACAAAGGCCAGCCTGACCTATTCCCTGACCTACAACGCCACCTACATGCTGCCTGAGATGCTGATCCTGGTCTACGCGGCAATCTTCATCGGCAATGCCGTGGACTTCCGGGAGCCGGGTCTGACTCCTCTGCGGAAGGAAGAGAAGACCTCTCCCACCTTTGCCCTGCTGATGGCAGCCGGCGCGCTGATCACCTTTGCCCTGTCCTTCGACACTTTGAAGATTTTCCCGAATCTGGTGACCGAGGACGGCAGCTTCTCCACGGCCGGTCTGAAGGAAGTGGACTGGCTGCTGATCGCCATCGTGACCCTGGTCTGCATTGCCGGCGCCATTGCCCTGCTGATTGCCCGGCGCAGCATCAGAAAGGACGAGAAGGCCGCTCAGATCCCCGCTTCCACCCTGCGGGAGGAATAAGCCTCCCGGTGAAACTCGTGTTGCCCCGGAGCCTGCTCCGGGGCAAACCCATCCTTCGGAGGGATTTGCCATGTTCAAGCTCTTTCGCCCCATCCGCCATCTGATTGGCTCCGGCATTCTGCTGTTTCTGACGGTTCTGTCGGTGCTTCTGGCCAGACTGGCTCCCAAGCTCTGGTTCTCCTTCTATACGGACTTCTCCCGGGGCGCCATGCGCTTTCTCGGGACCGTCACTGGCTGGATCCCCTTCCCGCTGTGGGAGATCCTGCTGATTCTTTTGGTGCTGTCCATTCCGGTGGGGCTGATCGCCGCCATCCGGAAGCGCCGGGTCCTGGGCTGGCTTACGGCCCTGCTGGAGGGGATCCTGCTGCTGGTCTTCCTGTTCGTGGGGCTCTGGGGATTGAACCATTTCGCCCCCTCCATGGGAGAACAGATCGGACTGGAGGTGGGCAGCTACACCAAAACCGAGCTGACCGACGCGGCGAAATACTACGCCGAGCAGGCCAGCTTCTGGTCCGGGAGGGTGGACCGGAACGAGGCCGGGGATCTGGAGCTGCCGGAATTTTCCGAGATGAACCGGCTGGCCGTCGAGGCCTATGAGACCCTGGGAGCGCAGAATCCCCGGTTCCGGGATCCCGTGGAGAAGGCAAAGCCCCTGCTCTTCGGCGAGGCCTTCGCCTACATGGGCACCACCGGCGTCTTTGTCTGCTACACCGGAGAGCCCACGGTCAGCACCGCCACCTATATGACGGACCAGCCCTTCACGATCTGCCACGAGATAGGCCACAGCCTGGCCTTCGCCGGGGAGGACGAGGCCAACTATTGCGCCTTCCTGGCCTGCCGGGCCTCCGACAGCCCGCTGCTGAACTATTCAGGCTACTATAACGCCTTTTTCTACTGCTACAACGCCCTGAAAAAGCAGGATGCCAAGGCCGCGCAAAAGCTCTGGGACTACTGCTCCGAGGCGCTCAAGCATGACAGCGCCGCCCAGTACGCCCATGATCAGCAGTATGAGGGGACGGTACAGACCACGGTCCAGAAGGCCAACGATGGCTATCTGAAGACCTTCAACCAGCCCGAGGGCGTCCAGTCCTACGGCCTGGTGGCGGATTATCTGATCGCCGACTACCTGCAAAACAAGGCCTCTTAAATGGAACGCAAGAACCGCGCACCGTGAAAACGGTGCGCGGTTCCTGTTTTTATGGATTACCGCTTCTTGAAGACCACGATGCCGGCGACGGCGCCGACCAGGATGAGCAGTGGGAAGACGATGAAATACCAGGGAGTGCCGCTGTCGGCGCTGGGGGAGGCAGCGGCCCGGGCAAGGGTCTCGGCCGGGGCGGTTTCCCGGGTGGTCTCAACAGGGGGCTCCGTTTCCGGGGGCACGGTTTCCTCGGTGCCTGGCGTCTCGGTTTCGGGGGTCTCCTCGGTGGGCTCGGGCTTGTCCAGCTCCGTGCGCTGGGTCTGGTAGGCAATCAGGGCCGTGCCGATCCGGCCGATCAGCTCCTCGCCCCGGATGGGCGTATATACGTACTGGGTGTAGATCGCCACCAGGAAGGGCTGCTCGGTGAAGACGATGCCCACGTCGTTTTCATGGCCCTGAAGGGTGCCGTACTTGTGGGCCACCTCCACGCTGCCCCGGTATTTCTGCAGATACCGGTCCTGCATGGCCTGGAGCATGTAGTCGTGGAGCTCCTCGAACTCGTCCAGGTGCTCGTAGAGGTAGGACAGGGTGTTGATCATGAACCGGGGGCTGAAGTAGTTCTGGGAGAAGTATTCGGCGGGCACCTCGCGCTTGTCCATGCCGCCGTAGTGCTCCAGCATCAGGCTCCTGTAGGTATCATAGGAGCCCAGGCGCTTGAACATGGCCTGGGAAATGGGGTTCATGGAAAGAACAATGCTGTAATAGTGGGCCTGGGCCAGGGTCATGCCCCCCACCTTCATGTCGGCGGACCATTCGCCGGCGTTCTGCTTCTCATAGTAGTACATGTTCAACGGCAGCTTGTAGGTGCTGGCGCCGATCATGTAGGTGTCCTCGTTCCAGCCGTACCGCTCCCCGGTCTCCGGGCAGTAGAAGGCAATGGCGAAGTTTTCCCGGTCCAGCTCGTAGTGCAGAATGAACCAGTTGATCACGTCCCCGGCGGTCCAGGTCTCCGGGATCTTGTAATAGTACCTGCCGTTGGCGTCCTTGAACTCGATCTGCTCGTCCGAGGGAACCCTGGGGGTGGGGGCGTCGCCCCGGACCAGAGCCTTGTCCCGGGATTCCGGCTTGACGGGCTCCGTATGGCTGTCCGGGTCCTCCTCAGGGGGGACGGTGGGCCTGGGCTGGGTGGGAGCCGGGGGTTCAGGCTCGGTGGGCTTGGTGGGCTCTGTGGGTTCGGCCCCGGAGGGCTCCGGGGGATCCGTCTCCGTGGGAGCCGGAGGATCCGTCTCGGTGGGAGCCGGGGGATCCGTCTCCGTGGGAGCAGGCGGAGCCGTTTCCGTAGGGGCGGGGGGATCCGTCTCGGTGGTGGGTCTCTGAGGGCTGGGGGGTGGTCTCTCCGGGGTCGTCCGGTTCGGCACTGGAAAGCAGGGCCACGGAAAGCAGCATGGACAGGCATGCCATCACCACCAGCAGCCAGGATGTCAGGCGGATCAGTTTGCGAATCATCTCGGCCTCCAGAAATTGTGATATGGGTTCTGTTCCCCGGCGTCTCCGGCAGGGCCGGAGCGGGGCGTTTCTATCGATACAATACTGCTTTTTTCCAATTTTGTAAATAATAAAATCGGAAAATGTTCGGAATTTTACGACTGTTGGCGCAATCCCGGCCCTGCGCAGTTTCTGTTTGCTTTTTGAAAGCTTGTGTGGTATGATAAAAAAGGAAAAACATACGGAACAGGAGCGTATTGCTTATGTATGATATCATCATCATCGGCGCGGGCCCCGCGGGGCTCACCGCCGCCATCTACGCCCGTCGGGCGGGAAAGTCTGTCCTGCTGCTGGAGCGGGATACCTTCGGGGGCCAGATCACCTTCTCCCCCAAGCTGGAAAATTATCCGGGCTTTGAGACCATATCCGGCAACGACCTGGCCCAGCGGATGCTGGAGCAGGCCATGAATCTTGGGGCGGACGTGGAAATGGACACCGTCACCGGCGTCGAAAACGGCGACATCAAAACCGTCATCGGCGAGCTGGGCCGGTATGAGGGCAGAGCTGTCATCATTGCCGCCGGCGCCCGGCACCGCCGCCTGGGTCTGCCCCGGGAGGAGGAGCTGATCGGCAGCGGCCTGTCCTTCTGCGCGGTCTGCGACGGCGCCTTCTATCAGGGAGGCCACGTGGCGGTTATCGGCGGCGGCAACACCGCCCTGCAGGAGATCCTGCTGCTGTCGGAGACCTGCCAGAAGGTCACCGTGGTGCAGAACCTGGCCTTCCTCACCGGCGAACAGAAGATGATCGACCGGGTGCTGGCCCGGGACAACATCGACATCCGCTATACCACCCTTTGCGTGGGCTATGAGGGGGAGGACCATCTGACAGGTCTGCTTTTGAAGAACACCGAGACCGGGGAAGAATCCCGGCTGGAGGTGGACGGGGCCTTCCTGGCCATCGGCACCGAGCCGGAGAACCTGGCCTACGCGGCCCTGGCTCCGCTCAACGAAATGGGCTATATCAAGGCGGGGGAGGACGGCCTGACCCCCACCCCCGGCATCTTTGCCGCCGGCGACTGCCGGACCAAGGCCTACCGGCAGGTGGCCACCGCCATCTCCGACGGCGCCAACGCGGCGCTGAACGCGTGCCGGTATCTGGACCGGTGGAAATGATGTATTTGCTGAGGCAAATATGAAGTGTGCTTCGCACATAAGGAGATACTTCATCCAACGGAAGGAGGCAGTCCCTTGATCTTCTATATCCTGCTGGCAGCGGCGGCGATGATCGGCGGCTGCCTTGGGGCTGTCCTGTCCCGGGTGCCGGGGAAGCGGGGCCGCGGCTGGCTGCGGGGCCTGCTGCTGATCCCGGCGGGGCTATGCGTCTTTGCCGCGGGGCTCTGCCTTTTGAGCCGGTCCGGAAATGTGACGGTCATCGGCAATCGGCTGTTTCCCGACCGGCTCTCCAAAGCCGTGGGCTGCGGCGTTCTGACTGCGATCCTCTGCCTGCTGGGGCTCTCTCTGGGGATGCTCCGGGCAGGGGGGCCGGGGCGGTATTTCCGGGCGGCTTCCGGCAGCCGGAGCCATCGGCTGGCCGGCCTGGCGCTGCTGGCCGGGGGCGCTGCCCTGGTGCTGGGCTGCACGGTGCTGGCAGGGGATCCGCCCCCCGCGCCCCTGCGGCTCAATGAGATCTGCATCGGGAACTTCTCCCTGCTCAGGGACCCGGACACCGGGGACTATGAAGATTATATCGAGCTGATCAACACCGGCAGCGAGCCGGTGAGTCTGGAGGGCTATTTCCTGTCGGACAGCGGCAAAAAGCGCAATCGCTTCCGGCTGCCGGCCTTGACGCTGGAGCCCGGGGCCTGCGTGGTGCTCTGGCCCGACGGCACGGGAAAATCCGGGAAGAAAACCGGCGAGGCGATCCATCTGAATTTCAAGCTGCAGGAGGGGGACACCCTCTGGTTCAGCTCCCCCTACGGGGTGGTGCTGGACTGCGTGACGGTGCCCAAGGCTGAAAAGAACGTGGCCCTGTCCCGGATGGATGGGGAATGGACCCTGGCCGGGGGCACTCCCGGCAGGGACAACGCCGGAGCGGCCAGCTATACGCCCGCCACCCTGGAGGCCCCGGCCTTCAGCCTGCCTGCCGGCTTTTATGCCGAGCCTCAGACCCTGACCCTCACCGCGGCGCCCGGCTGCGAGATCCGCTACACCCTGGACGGCTCGGTTCCCACCGGGGAGAGCCTGCTCTATGAGGCGCCCCTGACTCTGCGGGACATCTCCGACGAACCCAACCGGGTTCTGAACCACCCCACCACCACCCTGGATCGCAGCGGCGTGGTCACCGAGCCCGTGGACAAGGGCACCCTGATCCGGGCGGCGGCCTTCGACGGCGCCGGCGCCAGAAGCGAGACCGTCACGGCGGTGTATTTTGTTGGGGAGGAGACCTTTGCAAAATATGCGGGCCGGACCGTGCTCAATATCACCGCCGCGCCCATCGACCTGTTCGGCAACTACGGCATTGCCGTCACCGGCCTGGAGTACGATAACTGGCTGGCCAACGGCAGGGAGGGCGCCGCGGCCTATCCGATGTTTTACCGGCGGGGGCGTCTGGTGGAAAAGAACGCGGAGCTCCATCTCTGGGATGGGGACCGCAAGCTGATGCTGAACCAGGCCTGCGGCATCCGGCTCCAGGGCGACAGCTCCCGGGCCGGCGTCTACAAGCGGTTCCGGCTGATCGCCCGGAGGATATACGGCAGCAGTACCTTTGCCGTGCCGATCTTCGGGGAAAATCTGAGCAAATCCTTCTTCACCCGACAGGATTACCACGACGTGATGGCCCAGCAGCTCTGCGAAGGCCTGGGCCTGGGGGGACTGGACGCAGTCCCGGCCGCGGTGTTCGTCAACGGAGAATTTTACTATGACACCTATCTGCGGGAACGCTACGATCAGGTGTATTTCGAGACCCACTTCGGTGTGGAGCCGGAGGAGCTGATCCTGATCAGCAACAACGAGCTGGACAGGGGCAGCCAGGCGGATTACGAGGACTATCTGGCGTTGATGGAATACATCCGCACCGCCGACTGTTCGGATCCCGGGGTGTACCGGGAGATCTGCCGGCAGATGGACGTAGAGAACTACGCCCGGTATTTTGCAGTGAACCTCTACTGTAACAATGCCGACTGGAGCATTTATAAAGACTACAAGCTCTTTCGGACCAGGTCCGCAGAGGGCGAGGGCGTCAAGGACGGACGCTGGCGGTGGCTGATCTACGATATGGACGGCTGCTACTGGACCCGAAGCGCCTTCGGCGACGCCCCGCGGTCCAGCTATGATATTTTCACCTATCCGGCGCCCTATACCGAGGCGCCCTTTGCGGAGATGCCTGTATTCCGGGAGCTGGTGCGAAATCCGGAGTTCCGGGCACTCTTCGCCCGGACCTGGCTGGAGCTGATGAACGTCACCCTGACGCCCGCCAGAGCCCAGGCGATTCTGGACCGGTACGGGATCACAGATGACGGCTTTTGGATCCGGTTTCTGACGGATCGACCTGCCTACGCGGCGGATATCCTGATCCGGGAGCTGAAGCTTCCCGGAGAGGCCTGCAGCCTGTCGCTGTCCTGCTCCGAGGCCGCGGGGGGCAGGGTCCGGCTGGGGACCGACGCGCCGGAGTTTTCCGACGGGACCTGGACCGGCACCTGGATCACCGGCGTTCCCGTCATCCTGACCGCGGAGCCCGCCCCGGGCTGGCGCTTCGTCCGCTGGGAGGGCGCCGCCTCCGGGACAGACCCGGAGCTGACGCTGACCCCCGAGGCTGACACCACCGTGACCGCGGTTTTTGCCCATGAATAACCGCATATTCGGATAAGTTGAGGCAATAGGCAACAGGCAATAGGCAATAGGAGAACGACGAACGTTCAGCGGAAACACCCGTACGGGCCGGGACTAGCTTCGCGTCGACGGCCAGTATGAGCGCTGCCCGCCAAATTCTGGATTTGTGTAACTGTAGTGCCGGCAATACCCGTGAAGGGCACAATGTCCGCCGGCCGTATCGGCAAGCAGGTACGTGTCGGGCCGGCTAATAGCCGGCGCTACAAACTCCTTATTGCCGCAGGCAATACTTCATATCTCCGTAGGAGACACTTCATATCGCGCAAGCGATACTTCATTTCAACAACGAAGGAGGTGAGCCCTTGGCTGCACCCTTCCGGCATGAATACAAGTACCTCTGCTCCAACACCCAGCTTCGCATCCAGCAAGGACGGCTGGAGGCCCTGCTGCGGCCGGACCCCCACGCGGGACCGGACGGGCGGTATGCCATCCGCAGCGTCTATTTCGACGATCCGGAGGACAGCTGCCTCCGGGAAAACGAGGACGGCGCCGATCCCCGGGCCAAATACCGGCTGCGGATCTACAACGGCTCCGACAGCCGCATCAGCCTGGAGCGGAAGGCAAAGCTCCGGGGCATGACCCACAAGGACGCGGCCCTTGTAGACCGAAAGACCGCCGACGCCCTTCTGGCGGGGCAAATCCCCTTTCCCACCGGGGAGGAGAGCCCCCTGCTCCGGCGGATGCTCACCGATATGACCCTGCGGGTCCTGCGGCCCAGGGTGATCGTCCAATATGTCCGGACCCCGTTCGTCCTGGCGGCGGGCAACGTCCGCATCACCCTGGACGAGCACATTGCCTCGTCGCAGGCGGTGGACCGCTTCTTTGAGCCGGATTACCCTCTGCGCCCGGTGCTGCCCACCGGACAAGGGGTGCTGGAGGTCAAGTGGGATCAGCTCCTGCCCTCCTGGGTCTATCAGTCCCTGCAGCTGGAGAACCTGAACTGGACCGCCTTTTCCAAATACGATCTCTGCAGAAAATATAACACCATGGGAGGCATTGACTTATGAACGCCGGCGATATCTTCAAGAAATCCTTTCTGGAGGGCTACGCCTCCGGACCCCTGGGCACCACCTCGATCCTGGTCTGCCTGCTGATCGCAGGCGCCCTGGGCGTCTACATCTTTTTTGCGTACCGGTTCCTGTGCCGCAAGGCCTTCTTCAACAAGAATCTCAGCATCGCTCTGATCGCCATTGCCGAGATCACCGCCGCGGTCATTCTGACGGTCCAGTCCAACGTGGTCATTTCCCTGGGCATGGTGGGCGCTCTGTCCATCGTCCGGTTCCGCACGGCCATCAAGGATCCGATGGATCTGATTTTCCTGTTCTGGGCCATTGCCGTGGGCATCATCTGCGGCGCGGGCCTGGCCCTGGTGGCCGTGCTGCTGAGCCTGGTGCTGTCGGTGCTGATCTGGGTCTTCAACGCCCTGCCCGTGGCCAAGGCCCCGGTGCTGCTGCTGGTTTCCAGCGGGGATCTGCAGGCGGAGCGGGCTGTGCTGGAAACCGCAAAAAAATACAGCAAGGCCGCAGTGGTGAAGTCCCGGAGCCTGACTGCCCGGCAGCTGGATCTGATCATCGAGCTCCGGGCCGCCGACGAGGCAGCCCTCACCGCCGCCGTCATGGCGCTGGAGGGCACCGTCTCCTGCTCCATCGTGGCCCACGACGGAGAGGTTACCTTCTGATTTTTTGAAAAACGAAACACCGCAGGGCGGGTTCATATTACATGAACCCGCCCTGCGGCGTTTTTTATGAAATCGGGGTTTGGCGGGCTACGCCCGTAGGGGCCGATGCCCACATCGGCCCTCCCGCTGATCTGAGGTAGGGCCGATGTGGGCATCGGCCCCTACGTCCCGCCAAATCCGAATGTGGCTCCGGTTTTGTTTACTGATACGAATACGGCGACATTTCCACCCGGATGAAGTGGCCCTCCCGGCCGCAGACGGGGCAGTTCTGGGGGGCAGCCTTGGCGTTGAACTCGTGGCCGCAGTTCAGGCAGATCCAATTGCCGGCGGTCTGCTCGGAAAAGAGCTTCCCGTCGGACAGCAGCTGCCGGAAGGTCTCGAATCGGCCGGCGTGGCAGTTCTCGATCTCGGCGATCATCTCAAATTTCCGGCCGATCTCCTCGAAGCCCTCCTCCCGGGCGATCCGGGCAAAGGTCGGGTAGATCAGCTCATGCTCCTTCCGCTCGTTTTTGGCGGCGGCTGCCAGCAGGGCCAGGGGCTCCGTCACCGTGTCCACCGGGAAGGCTGCCTCGATGCCCACGGCGGGCTCTCCGGCGGACCGGAGATAGCCGGCAAAGATCTCCGCGTGCTCCTGCTCCTGGGAGGCTGTGTAGCGGAAGACCTCCGCCAGCACCGGCAGCTTCGCCTGCAGGGCGGCCTGGGCCGCCTGCTCGTAGCGGGCGCGGGACAGGGTCTCTCCCGCCAGGGCCCGCATCAGATTTTCGTGGGTTTTGCTGTTTTTCAGTTCCATGGTCGTTCCTCCTGCGTTATGAAATCCCAAGTTTCTTTCGCAGACAGCTTTCCCCGATAATTTGTTTATATTCATAAAAAAGGGTATTTTTCCCTTGCAAATATTGGGTACATTTGATATAGTAAAGGAGTTGGAACAGGGGAAAAGGACTCCGTTTCCGGCTCCCCGCTTCTTTTTCGCCCGTGAGAGCGGAACGCGCACATCATTAGTCAGCATTCAATTTTGAAGGAGGAATTTCACTGTGATTCGTTATTCTTGCATTGGCGCCGTGGGCTATGTCTGCGGCGAGCTGCTCCGCATGATGGTGGGCCACCCCGAGGGGAAGCTGGTCAACGTGCTCGACACCTTCGGCGTCGGCGACAAGATCTGTGACCATCATCCCCACCTGCGCGGCTTCTATGATCAGCCGATCCTCGACATCAACGAGGAGAACGTCCGCGCCACCGCCGAGGCCAGCGACGTGGTCTTTGTGCAGGTTCCCTCCGGCAGCGTTGCCCAGTGGGCGGAGATCATCCTGGCTGCCGGCAAGAAGGTCATCGACATCGGCGCCGATATCCGCTTCCGGGACGCCGAGGTCTGGGAGAAGTGGTACGGCATGAAGCACCCCAACCCCCAGATGACCCATGACGCGGTCTACTGCATCCCCGAGGTCATGCGGGACCTTGCCAAGGGCAAGAGCCTGATTGCCAACCCCGGCTGCTATCCCACCGCCACCACCATCGGCCTGCAGCCCGTGCTCAAGGCCGGTCACATTGTGGAAAATACCATCGTTGTGGACGCCAAGAGCGGCTACACCGGCGCCGGCCGTCGTCCGGCCCAGAACAAGATCCTCACCGAGGCCGAGAACAACTTCTGCGCCTACGCCCTGGGCGGCGGCCATCGCCACACCCCGGAGATTGAGCAGAACATCGCCTACATCACCGGCAAGGATCTGATGAAGCCCGAAACCTGGCAGTTCATCAACTTCCAGCCCCATCTGCTGCCCCAGATCCGCGGCATTGAGGTCACCGTTTACGCCACCCTGAACCGCGACTACACCAACGAGGAGCTCTACGAGCTGTACAAGGACTTCTACAAGGACGAGCCCTTCGTCCAGATCTATCCCGCCAAGCAGCCCGTCCAGACCAAGTGGGTGGCCGGCACCAACTTCTGCGCCGTCACCCCCACCTATGACGCCCGGACCCATCGTCTGATCGTCTCCTCCGTCATCGACAACATCGGCAAGGGCGCTGCCGGCCAGGCCATCCAGAACATGAACCTGATCATGGGCCTCCCCGAGACCACCGGCCTCATGTTCCCGGCCATGTACCCCTGAGCCGTCGTGCAGAGAGGGAATCACTATGAATTATAAGAAAATCGAAGGGGGCGTTACCGCGCCCAAGGGCTTCGTCACCGGCGCCGCCTACACCGCCATCAAAAAGCGGGAAAACCGGAAGCCCGACGTGGCCGTGCTCTATTCCGAGCAGCCCGCGGCCTGCGCCGCCTGCTTTACC
>CACXJE010000061.1 GCA_902767915.1 Oscillospiraceae bacterium
CGCCTTCCACTCCCGACTGAAGAAGTACGATCCGGAGGGCGATATCTACAGCTACGCCATGGGCTATCCGGCCTCCCACGGCTGCGTCCGTATGATGGATGACGGCGTGCAGTTCATCTGGGACAACTGCCCCATCGGAACTGCGGTCATCGTCTACTGATCCGAAGAGATAACCCAAACGGGATCAGGCTCGCCCTGATCCCGTTTTTGTGAACTGCAGTCGGGCGCCGGAAAACACCGCAGCGCGGGCATTTTGCCCGCAGAAATATATGGGGAACAGGGAATAGAGAACAGTTTCGGAGTTTTGCAGATTGCAAGCTGCAAAAAACAACAGCTGCCCCATGGCATCTGACAAAAGCGCCGGAAAGGAGCGTTACAATGAAACGAAGCTCTTTGGCAGTCCTCCTGTCGGCCATCCTGCTGCTCTGCCTGTTCACCGGCTGCGCCGGAACGCTCCGGCAGCAGGACCGGACCGTCTTCGCCATGGACACGGTGATGAGCCTCCGGGTTTACGCCCCCGAGAAGGACGGGACCCTGGACGCCCTGGAAGCCCTGCTGATCGAGCTGGACCGGGAGCTGTCCGCCACGGACCCGGAGAGCAAGCTCTCGGGTCTCAACAGCTCCGGCGCCGCCTCTGACCGGGCGCTGGCCGACCTGGTCCGCCGGAGCGCGGACCTGAGCCGCCGCACCGGCGGGGCTCTGGATCTCAGTCTGCTGCCTGCCTCCCGGCTCTGGGGCTTCCCCTCGAAGCTCTACCAGGTGCCGGATCCGGAGGCTCTGGAGGCCCTCCGCAGCCGGATCGGCATGGACAAGATTTCCGTCACGGAGGAGGAGATCCTTTTGACCGACGGGGCCCAGCTGGACCTTGGCGCGGTGGCCAAGGGCTGGGCCGCGGATCGCTGCCGGGAGATCCTGGAGGAGAACGGAGTTTCCGGCATCCTGGCCCTGGGGGGGAATATCCAGACCGTGGGCAAAAAGCCCGACGGCACCGACTGGAAGATCGGCATCCAGGATCCGGAGGACCCGTCAAGGAACCGCCTGGTCCTGACCCTGGCCGGCACCCATGCCGTGGTCACCTCCGGGGATTATCAGCGGGCTTTTACGGAGAACGGCGTCACCTACTGCCATATCCTGGACCCGCAAACCCTGTCCCCGGTGCAGAACAGCCTCCGGTCCGTGACTGTGGTTGCCGACGAGGGCCTCCTGGCCGACGGCCTGTCCACGGCCCTGTTCGTCATGGGCAGGGAGGCCGGGGTGGCGTTCTGGCGATCCTCTACGGATTTTGAGGCCGTTTGGATCGAGGCCGACGGCGCCGTTACGGTGACTGAGGGCCTTTCCGGGGCGGTCCATGATGGGGATGTGACGGTGGTGAAGCGATGAAAGCCTTAAAAACCAAAACCTGGATCCTGCTGCTGGGAGCGGTGTTCCTGCTGCTGGCGGCGGTGCTGGTGATCCAGAAGCTGACAGCCAGGCCCGCCGGGCAGGCCCAGGTCTGGGTGGACGGCAGCCTGCAAAAGACCCTGGATCTGTCTGTGGACGGAACCTACCGGATCGAGTCCGACCGGGGCTGGAACGAGCTGACGGTGAAGGACGGCAAGGTGGCGGTCACCGCCGCCTCCTGCCCGGACGGGGACTGCATCCGCTGCGGAATGCAGAACAGCGGCCCGCCCATCACCTGCCTGCCCAACCGGCTGACGATCCGCTTCGGCGCCGCCGAGGTGGACGGTGTCGCCCACTGAGGGGCTGCGAAAATGTTTTTTGCGCAGTTGTGTAACGAATCCTCCGGGAAACGCATTTACGGGCAGAGAAGGGGGGAGCCGGGCGGCCAACCGGGCCGTTCTGCAGCCCCGTCAGATGGAGGATCCGATCATGAAAAAGAGAATGATGAGAAAAGCGGGCTGCCTGCTGCTGGTCCTTTTACTGGCGGCCCTGCTCTGTGCCTGTGCCAAAGAGCCCGCCGCTGAAACGGAGCGGACCGCCGCGGAGGAAACGGCGCAGTCCGAAACCGTCCCGGAGACCACCGCGGGCCGGCCGGAGAAAACCGAACCCGCGACGGAGCCGGAGACGGAACCCGCGACGGAACCGGAACCCACGACGGAGCCGGAGACCGAACCCGACCCCGAGCCCGTGATCACCGAGGGCAAGCACCCCCGGGAGGAGGGCTTCTCCGCCGCCTTCGACGTCTATACCCTGACCGACGGCAGCCTGACCGTCCACATGCACAAGCTGATTTACGATGAGGACCAGCTCCGGGCGGAGGCCCGGCACATCCGGCAGGATCTGGAGGTCCTCCGGTCCTGCACCGGGGAGGCGGAGGTCTCGCTGGAGGTCTACGTGGTTCCCCATATCGTGGAAACCAATTCCCGGGTCATCGGGACCCGAGTCTTCTGCACCCCGGAGGACCTGGAGACCGGCGCCTACCGGACCGACCTGGTCCGGGCGGTCTGCGGCCTGCAGCGGAACTGGCAGATCGCGGGTCTGACCGGCTATATCTTCGGCGAGCCCGCGGACGAAGCCGCCCTCCGGGACTGGTACCGGGACGGGGCCCACGGGGACCAGCTCTCCCTGGCGCCCATGTACTTCTTCCCGGGCCTGGCGGAGGAGGAGACCCTTCGAATGTCGGAGGACACCGCCCGCAGCGTGACCGAGGACTATATCGCCCGGGAGGGCTACGAGGCTTTCCGCGCCCTGGAGCACACTGCCGACGCGGTGTCCCCCTGGGCGGAGACCGTGCTGGGCTGCGAGGCGCCCGTCCTGCCCGAAGGATCGGAGGAGGTGGACCGGCTGACGGTTGTCTTCGCCTCGGAGGCCCAGATGATCCTGAAGGCCGACGAGGAAATGAACCGCTTCCGCTGGAGCCTGTCGAAGACGGACTGGGTCCCGGACGCGGACACGGCCTACCGGGTCCTCTGCGGCTTCTATCAGGGCTATTGGCCCCTGCTGGAGAATATGAAGGCCGGCCTGTCCGACGTCTTCTCCCGGGTCCGGGAGAACGCGGAGCAGGAGATCACCATCGAGTTCATCCACAGCGACAACCTCTCCACCGCCTCCTGGGTGAGAAACCGCATCTCCCTGTCCTTTTTCAACGCTTGCTGGCATGAGATGGTCCACCAGCTCCTCCCGGTGCGGAACTGGTCCGATCTGGAGCCCCGCTGGGAGGCGGAGGGCCTGGCGGATTACTATTCCCTGCCCATTGAGACGGAATACGGCTGGCTCTCTGAGGGCCGGGTCCGCTATCTCACCGACGACGCCTACTATCAGGAGCTGTTCCGGGATACGGAAGCCGACGATCTGACGCTGCGGGAACTGTTCCTTCAGAACTACACGGCCGTCTGCCCCCTCCCTCTGGAGGGGGAGAAGCTGGATCAGGTCTGGTACAGCCGTTCCGCGGCGCTGGCGACTCTGCTGCATCCGGAGCTGAAGGAGACCAAGGGGGGCAAGTCCACCCGAAGCCTGGCCGACATTGCGGGCTTCCGGGCGGGGTCCAAGGACCGGGACGGCAACGGCCTGACCTACGAGGAGGCCGAGCTCATGATGAAATATCTGATGGACCGCTTCGGCGAGGAGGCGGTGGTCGGCGGCTATCTCGACGGCCAGAGCCCCACAGCCCAGTTCGGCGTCTCCTATGAGGAACTCTTCGCCGATTTCCTGGACTGGGTCCGCGCCGAATTTCCGTCCGCTGAATAATTCCGCGGCATTGCCGCGATCGATCAGGAGGTTCCTATGGAAGCACGTATGCAACAGGAATTGACAGTGCTGCCCAGCGTCTGTGACCTGGAGGCGAAGCTGTCGGTGGCCGATGTGTTCGGCCTGTTTATGGATATTGCCGCGGCCCACGCCGACGCCTTGGGCGTGGGGGCGGAGGCCATGATCTCCCGGGGCCTGTTCTGGCTCACGGTGAAGACCAAGGTCCGGTTTTTCCGCCGGCCCCGGCTGATGGAGCGGGTCACGGTCCATACCCGGCCCCTGGCCCCGGAGAAGGTCCGGTCCATCCGGGAATACCGGCTCACCGCCGGGGAGGAGCTGCTGGCGGAGGGCAAGACCGAGTGGGCCGTGATGGAGATTCAAAGCGGCCGGATCCACCCCATGGGGGACGTGTTTTCCCCGGAGCTGGAGCTTGGCAGGGAGCCGGTAATGACCGCGCCCTTCCAAAGGATCCCGCCGGATTTTTCCGGTGACGAGCTGCTGGGGACCTATCGGGTCCGCGGCACCGACATCGACCTGGGGGGCCACATGAACAACGTGGCCTATCTGCGGGCGATCCTGGGCTTCCTGACCGGGCAGCAGCTGAAGAACCTGCCCCAGCGGGAGGTGGAGATCGCCTTCCGGGCCCCCTGCTTCGAGGGGGAGAACCTGGAGATCCGCCGCCGCGTCACCTCCGAGGGCTGGGACTTTGCCGCCCTGAAGCCCGACGGCGCCCTCGCGGTGCTGGTGCGCTGCGGCGCATAGGGGCAGGGGTAACAGGGAAGAAGTAATAGGTAAGAAGTAATAGGTAAGAAGAAAAAAGAAGTAAGAAGGGGATCGTTCCTTCTTACTTCTTGCTTTTTACTTTTATACTTTTTCCGGATTCCTTCTCCGGCGCCTATGCGTAGCTGTGGAGGCCCGGCAGGAGGGTGTTGACGCCGATGTAGGTGAACATCACGCAGATAAAGCCCACCACCGCGAAGACGGCGGCCTGCTTTCCGTGCCAGCCCCGGGTGACCCGGAAATGGAGGTACATGGTATAGGTGATCCAGGTGATCAGAGACCAAGTTTCCTTGGGGTCCCAGGACCAGTAGCTGCCCCAGGCCCGTTCGGCCCAGATGGCCCCGGTGATGATGGTGAAGCTCAGAAACAGCAGACCCAGGCTCACGCTGCGGTAGGCCAGCAGGTCCAGCTTTTCCCGGCTGGGGATGTGCTTGTCCCAGAAGCTGCCGTCCTTCATCCGCTCCCGCAGCAGGAAGACCGCGCCCAGCACGAAGCTCACGCCGAAGGAGCCGTAGGCCACGATCACCGTGGACACATGGAAGCCCAGCCAGTTGCTCCGCAGGGCGGGCATCAGATCCTTGACCTCCCGGTTCTGCATGGCGGCGTAGCCGATGATCAGAAAGATCAGCGGGGCCGCGAAGACCCCCAGCATGGGGAACCGGTATTTCCGGATGAAGACCAGGCTCACCAGCGACAGTCCCCAGGCAAAGCCCGTGGCGAACTCATAGTAGTTGGTCAGCGGCAGCCGGCCCGCACCGATGCCCCGGCAGATCAGAGCCCCGGTGTGGAGCACCAGGCCCACTGCCTGCACCAGGGAGGCAACGGCGGCCAGCTTGTCCTTCTTGCTGACGACGAACAGGAAATAGAGGATCATTGCCGCGAAATACAGCAGCATCGTGATGGTAAAGAGAACATTTTCAGCCTGCAGCATATTCCATTCCCTCCTTGTCCTCAGTCTGACTGCCGGCTGTCTGCGGCCTGCTTTTTCACCTGGTCCGCAAACAGGGCGCCGCCCTTGCGGCTGTAGGCATACAGGGTCCAGGTGCCGTCCGGCTCCTCCAGGGCCCGCAGCTGCTTGGGCTGCAGATAGAGGGCCAGGATCAGGCCCACCAGCACCGTCAGCGCCCCCAGCATGGCCAGCCACAGGAACCGGTCCTTCTTGAGCTGGAGCAGGGTGTAGTGCTGGGGCTCGGAGAAGCGGATCTCATAGACCGAGGTGGTCATGGCGGCCTCTCCCTCGAGCTGATAGTCGGAGGCGGACCGGCCGCTGCTGCTGTCGTAGATGGTGTAGTCGTACACGTCGTGGACGCTGCCGTCGTCAAAGGGGGCGTCGGCCTCATAGCCGTCAAAGAAGATGGCCAGCGGCGTGTTGGCCAGCTGCAGATACTCGCCCTGGCAGAGCACCGTCTCCTGATAAAGCTCTCCGTGGACCAGGACCGTGAGCTTTGCCGCGTTGCCCATGGAATTCTGGGTGGCGGAGAAGCCCAGCAGGGAGCCCGGATGATTCACGCTGATCTCTGCGCGCTCCGAGGCGGAGCCGGAGGGATTGTGGATGGTGACCCGGGAGGTGAACTGGTCCGGGGTGCCGCTGTCCTGCAGACCCATCTGAAAATCGTCGATGGTCAGAGTGTAGCCGGTGTCCCCCACGGGCTTGGTCTGGCCGGGCAGGCCGTATACCGTGTATTCCAGCTTGGTGGTCTGGCCCAGCACGTAGCCCAGAATCAGCAGCAGGATCCCCAGGTGGCAGACCGTGCCGCCCCAGAGCCCGAGCCGGTTCCGGGAGGCAAAGCGGACCTGCCTGCCGTCGGCTTCCAGGGCCTTCGGCCTGCCCATGTGGAGCCGCTCAAAGAGCTGGTCCGGCTGGGTGACGCCGGTCAGCGTGGCCACAGGCCGGGCCTTGGCCACGGCGTCGGAATCGGCTGCGTCCCGCATCCGGCGCAGCAGGCCGGGCAGATGCAGCAGGGTGCAGAGCACCAGGTTGCAGCAGAGCACCGCGGTGAGAATCAGGAACCAGGTGCTGTGGAAAACGTCGCTGAGATTCAGTCCGTAGATCAGGGCTGCTTTCCGGGGACTGTAGTGCTCCAGATACCACTCCAGCGTCTTGCCCTGGGGCAGGGCGCTGCCCAGCACGCAGGCCACGCATACAAGCCCCAGCAGCAGCATCCCGAAGCGCATAGAGGTCAAAAATTTCCAAAACCTGTAAAGTTTCTGTTTCATATTCCTTCATCATACGGCAGGACGGCAGGGGCCCACGGCCCCTGCCGTCCGGTTTGCTTGCAGGACCTTCCGTTGCAGGCGGCTATGTCAGCCCACCCTGCGCGGAAACGGACCTGTGATTATACTGAACTCCATTAAGAGGGCTTGTGTTAAGGAGAAAGCATGCGGTCTGCGTCAATCCCTGGGGAGGGAATCGAAACGAGAACGAGGCGACCCGACTCCGGGAGAATTGTCAAGGAGACCACTCCTTGACCAGTTTGAATGAGGGGTGGGTCCAGGGAGGGGGGAGAGATTCTGAATCTTCCCCCTCCCTGGCGTGTCTTTGCTTACTTTCTGCACGAGCAGAAAGTGAGGCCGCCGGCAGGCATGACCAGCTTCCATCAACTGCCCGGCTTTCATTCGATGCGTCTGCCGGGATAGGATTCCTTAACACAAGTCGTTCTATCGCAGCTTGGATTTAATCCTGGGGTTCCTCCACGGGCTCGCCGGCCAGCAGCTTCATGCCCGCGTCGATCTTTTCCTGGGCGGTGTCCAGGCAGCGGAAGGCCAGCTCGGAGTTATGGGCGCCCTCGGCGTTCTCCACGTAGCAGAAGTCAAAGAACCACTGGGCCTCCCGGTAGAGCTTCCGGATCGGCTCCAGCTCCGCCTCGGGCAGAGCCTTGGCCTGATTGGCAGCGGCCAGGGCGTCCTTGAAGGCGGACAGGTTGTTGCCCACCACCGTCTCCTTGGCGGTGACGGAGTCCTGGATCCGGCGGACCTTCTGGACCATGTTGGTGTCCCCGTGGCATCTGGCGCAGGTGCTCAGCAGCACCTCGCTGCTCAGGGGGCTCACCAGCTCATGGCTGTGATAGACGGTGCCGTCGTCGTTCATCTTGATCTCCATGTGGCAGTCGGCGCAGCTCATGCCCTCGGCGGCGTGCTTGCCCTGGAGGAAGGTCTCCATTTCGGGGTGCTGGGCCTTGAGGAGCCGGGCGCCGGTGCTGGACTGATACCAGTCGGAGAAGCCCTCGGTGCCGGCAGCCACGGTGTAGGTCTCCTGGGTGCCGATGTCCTTCAGGGTCACGTCCTGGTTGATCTCCATGCCGTCGTAGTAGGCCAGGATGGCCTCGGGGGACATGGATTCCACGTTATGGTAGGGCATCATGGTGGCCTTTTCGGCAACCGTGAAGTAATACTCGATGTGGCACTGGCCGCAGGACAGGGTGGCGGGGTTCACAGCCTGGAGGGTGGCGCCGTCCAGGGCCTCGTTCACATAGTCGTGGGTCACCCGCAGGGCGCCCTGATTGCCGGCGTCGTTGCCGTGGCAGGTGTAGCAGGAGACGTTCTCACCCTGGCTCCGGATCTGATCGGCCACCTCTTGGTGGCGCTCACGTCCTCCAGGCAGAACTCGTGGCCCCGGGCGGGGTCGTAGTTGACGGCGAAGCCGTAGCCCTCGTAGAGGCTGGTCAGATAGGGATCCGTCTCCAGATAGGAGGGCTTATGCACGCTGTTGTCCTTGTTGGCCCACATGGAGGCGGTGATTTCCGGGAACAGCTCCTTCCAGGCCTCGGCTTTGATGGTGCCGTCATAGGCGGTGGCGGTGGGAGCGGCCACCGTGACCTTGGTGAGATCCTCCTCGGTCAGGGGACCGATGGCGCTCCGGTCCTGCAGA
>CACXJE010000062.1 GCA_902767915.1 Oscillospiraceae bacterium
GAAATCATTTTCCATATCGGAGATATGGAAAATACCATAATTTTTTCATTTTTTCATAGTTTCATATTTTCATTGATTTGTCGAGCGGAGCTCGACAAACCCCGATTTTACCTGCGGACGCTGTGCCCTTCACGGGTACTGCCCGCTGGCGAAACGAGGAATTTCATGGCGTCACGCTGACAAAAAAAGGAGAGCAGACACGAGGTGTCTGCTCTGCTTTTTTGCGTTATGGATTCTGAGGTTAGGCCTGCTTTTTCAGCTGGACCGTGCCGACCACGTAAAGGGCCGGAACCACAAGGCCGGTGAGGATGGAGATGATCGAAGCGGCGTCAGAGGTGATGAAGAGAATGTTGCCAACCAGAGAGACTGCCAGGCAAATGATGCCCCAGATCATCAGGGTCTTGGCCATCTCGGGCTTGTTCCAGTTGTTCTTGCCCTTGAAGCCGGCGATGATCTCGACGACAGCCGCGACGACGGAGACAGCGGTGGCTACCCACATGAGGCCGGTGATCTTGCCGGTGGTTGTGCCGGCTTCTCTGGCAGCCTGCTGAACCTGCTCATTGTCGGCCACTGCAGTGATGACGCCGGACAGGGCGCCCATCAGCAGGGAGCCGACAGCGCCGGCGATACCGCCCACGATCATAATGATGCTCATGACCTTCAGAAGCATAGAACCTTTCTGTTGTTCCATTACAGAAACCTCCTCTTTTTTTCTCGGGGCCGAAGCCCGCTTCTATTATAGCACACCGGGGCGGAAAGTCCATCTGTTATTTTGCTTTTTTCGAAATATTTTCAGAGGGATGGAACCCTACAGCAGCTCCCGCAGGCGGGTCAGGGCCTTCTTTTCGATCCGGGAGACCTGGACCTGGGAGACCCCCAGAAGCCCCGCGATCCGCTCCTGGGTCAGCCCGTGGAAATACCGCAGAACAATGACCCGCCTGTCCCGATCCGGCAGCTGGGCCAGGGCCTGGGTCAGGGCGATCCGCTCCACCAGGGCCTCCTCCTGCCGGCTGGAGGGCAGCAGCTCCTCCAGGGTCAGGCCGGATTCTCCCCCGGGCCGCTGGATGGACTCCACGGCGGCGGAGGCGTTTTCCGCCTCGGCAATCTCCTCCGGCTCCAGATCCAGCACCTCCGCCAGCTCGGAAAGGGCCGGCTCCCGGCCCAGCTGCCGCACCAGGGCTTCTCTGGCCCGGGCGATCCGGCCTGCCCGTTCCTTCAGGGTCCGGCTGACCTTGACGGCGCCGTCGTCCCGGAGAAAGCGGCGGATCTCCCCGGCGATTTTCGGCACCGCGTAGGTGGAAAACTGGGTCCCGAAGCCCTCGTCAAAGCCGGAGACCGCCTTCAGAAAGCCGATGCTGCCCAGCTGGAACAGGTCGTCCGGCTCCACGCCCCGGCCGAAAAACCGCTTGGCCACGGCCCAGATCAGCCCGGTGTTTTCCTCCACCAGCCGGTCCGTGGCCCGGCTGTCTCCCGCCTGGCTGCGGTGGATGAGCTCTAAGGTCTGCAAGCCGCCTCTCCTCTGCCGATCAGCTTTTTCCGCATCCGGACCGTGGTGCCCCGGCCCGGCAGGGAGCGGATGGACAGGCTGTTCATAAAGCTCTCCATGATGGTGAGCCCCATGCCGGAGCGTTCCGCGCCGCCGGTGGTGAACATGGGCTGCCGGGCCTGGGCAATGTCCGGGATGCCGCAGCCCGCGTCCTTCACCGTGATTTCCAGCACGTTGCCCTCCAGCCGCCGCAGCTTCAGGGTCACCGGGCCGATCCGGTCCGGGTAGGCGTGGACGATGGCGTTGGTCACCGCCTCGGAGACGGCGGTTTTCACGTCCCCCAGCTCATCCAGGGTGGGGTCCATCTGGGCGGCAAAGGCCGCGGTCACAGACCGGGCAAAGGCCTCGTTGCTGGACAGGGAGGGGAAGCGGATCAGGGTTTCGTTTTCCGGCTTCATGCGGGGCTCCTTTCCTGGCTCACGGCCACTAATTTCTGGATCCCGGAGGCCAGCAGCACCTTCATAGGCTGGGGCGGCACATGGGTGAGCCGGAGCTTGCCCTCCAGCTCGTTCATGGCCCGGAGGGTGTGGATCACAATGGCAATGCCGCTGGAATCCATAAAGGTCACGGCGCCGAAATCCAGCTCGCAGTAGCTGGGCAGATAGACGTCGATCTTGGCGGTGAGGGCGGACATGATCTCCCGGGCCGCGTGGTGGTCGATCTCCCCCGAGAGCAGGATGGTCAGCCGCTTGTCCTGGAGAAAGCTTGTAAAATTCATTGGGTTCACTCCTTTATTAAAATATCTTAAGTATGGAAAAAGCACGCATGGAAGCCATGCGTGCTTTTATTATATCGGGGCCGGCCCCGGGAATGCTGTCGGAACCGGACCCGCTCGGGCGTTTTTCGATTATCTTCTGCCGGGACCGCCCATGCCGCCGCCCATACCGCCGCCGCCGTAGATCAGGCTGCTGAGCGTCACGGTCTGGGAGAAGCTGCCGGCGGTGACGGTGTAGGTTTCCCCAAGCACCAGCGCGGGGCAGGTCAGGTTGACGCTGCTGTAGGCCTTCTCGGGGGTGTAGGAGAGCAGCACGCTGCCGCTGCTGTCGGTGAGCGTGACGGTGGTGCCGGCGGCCTGGGAACCCACGGTCAGCAGGATCGCCCCCTGGGTGGAGCCGTCCTGGAAGTTGACCGCCATGCCGGAGGAGCCGGCAGCCACCAGAGCTCCGCCGGTGACGGTGGCGGAGGTGCCGTAGTCCAGCGCGCCGTTGCCGTTGTTGGTGGGGCCGGAGACGTAGACGGTGCCGCCCGCCAGGATCAGCTCGCCGTTGGAATCCAGTCCGTCGCCCTCCGCGTTGACGGTGAGCGCGCCGCCGCTGATGGTGAGATTGGCGCTGCTGTTGCCGCCGAAGGCGTCGCCGCCCCGGCCGCCGAAGCCGCTTTCATCGTTGCCGCCGCCGGCGTTCAGCCCGTCGTCGGAGGCCGTCACGGAGACCGTGCCGCCGGAGAGGGTGATGTTCAGGCCCTCGATCCCCTCATAGCTGCGGCTGACGGTGAGCTCGCCGCCGGAGATGGTCACCCGCTGGTCGGCGTGGATGCCGTCGTCTCCGCTGGAGAGATTCAGAACGCCGTCCGTGATCGTGACGTCCCCATTGCTGTGGATCCCGTCGTCGGCGGAGATCACGGTGATGCTGCCGCCCTGGATCCAAAGGCTGCTTTCGGCCTTGAAGCCCTTCTGGCTGGTGCTGGTGTCGTTGCCGGAGTACCCGGCGGATACGGTGTAGGAGCCCCCCGCCACGGTCAGGGTGCCGGAGGCGGAAGCCCCGTCCCCGTCGGCGGTGAGCCGGTAGGAGCCGCCGCCCAGGTAGAGGTTGCCCAAGGTGGTGTCGTCGCTGTTCTCCACGTGCAGGGCGTCCTTGCCCGCGGTCAGGTCAAAGGTGCCGTCGGAGATGGAGAGGCTGTCCTTGCCGGAGATGGCGTGGGAGGCGGCCGCAATCTCGTAGCTCCCGCCGGTGATAACCAGGTCGTCCTTGCCAACGATGCCGTGGCCGACGGGAGCGGAGATTTCCAGGCTGCCTGCGCCGTTGAGCGTCAGATCCTCCTTGGAGAAGATCACGGCGTCCACATTGTTGTCGTCGATTTGGGTGTAGCTGCCGCCGTTGGACAGGGTGTTGATCGTGCCGGCGGCCAGGGTGATAAAGACCTTGTCGGCCTGGGCCACATAGATGGCCGCGAAGTCCTCCGCGTGGAGCGCCACGCCCTCCAGTACCAGCTGGATCTTGTCGTCCTTGGCGGCGTTTACCAGGATGGTGCCGTCTTCCAGGCTGCCGGAGAGCACATAGGTGCCGGCGGCGGTGATGGTGACGGTGGAGCCCTCCACGGTGACGGCGCTGCTGTCGCAGACCGCGGTGTCCCCGGTCAGGGTGATGGCAATGGCCTCGCGGGCTTCATAGGTGCCCTCCAGATCCCGGCTGGAGAACAGCGCGGAGCTGTCGGGGGCGGAGGCCTCGGTGCCTGTCTGTTCGGATACGACGGATACGGCCTCGGTGCCGGTCTGGGTGGAGGAAACAGTGGTTCCGTCCTTGCTGCAGCCGCAGAACAAAAGCAGGAGAGCTGTCAGCAGGGCGATCCATTGGGTCAGTCGTTTCATGGTTGGAGTCTCCTTTCTGTCAGAGGATTTTTTCTTCGGGGATCCGGCCGCAGGTCACGTTCAGATTGCCGTTGCGGCAGCGAATGCCGTCCAGCAGCTCCTTGGGAACGGAAGGGGTCTTCAGCCGGATCTCGTATTGCAGCTCGTAGATGGTGCCCAGGTTGGTGGATTTGACGGAAATCAGCTCTGCGCGCCGGGTGTGGGCCGCCAGCAGATCGTCCAGCAGACCGTCATAGTCCATGGATTCGGGGATCTGGACCCGCAGCAGCCGGTCGGTGTCGCCGGCGGCGCTGAAGCCTGCCAGGGTCAGAACCAGCAGGAAGGCCGCCACGATCAGGAAGAAGATCGCCGCCATCACCACATAGCCCATGCCGGTGGCCAGGCCCAGGGCCACGACGAAGAACAGCAGGGCGATGTCCCGGGCGGAGCCCTGGGCGGAGCGGAAGCGGACCAGGCTGAAGGCGCCTGCCACGCCGAGTCCGGCGCCGATGTTGCCGTTCACCAGCATGATCACCAGCTCCACCACCACCGGCATCATAGCCAGGCAGAGGGAAAAGCTGTGGGAGGTACGGTTCCTGAAGCGGGCCAGCAGGGCGGCCCCGAGGCCGAGGATCAGGGAAACGGCGGTGCAGATCAAAAAAGAGGTGACAGTGATCTGCGTGCCGATGATGGAATCAAACATGGGAATTCTCCTTTCTGCAGGTGCGTTACAGGTTTGCCGCAGCCAGGGCGGCGGTTTTGACGTGGCGGCGGAGCAGACCGGACCGGGCCTCGGCCTCCACCCGGGCGATCGCCGGGGCCTGGGGCCGGTAGAGCAGGGCCTGGCGATAGACCGCGCCGTACTTGGAGAAGGAGGTGCGCCGGATGCCCAGCTCGTTCAGAAGCCGGCCCAGCCAGAAGGGGGCAGCGCCGGGGAATTTGACCTCCAGCAGGATTCTGCCCTCCAGATCCAGGGCCTGACCATCGTCGCGCAAACGAAGATCCAGCGCCTCAGTCCGCCAGCGGATGTCGGTGTCGAAGGTGACCCGCAGCTCCGGGTCCTCGATGCCGGACCAGGCCTCCCGTTCATAGCCGATGAAGACCACCGGATCCAGGTCGTAGCAGCGGCGCATCCAGTCGATTTCCTTGCAGATCTGGTTGTCGTCGGTGGGCCGCACACCCTGCTCCAGATAGGCCATGGCCTCCCGGGCAGGCAGGCAGATCCTGCGCTTGAACACCAGACCGTTCAGCTTCTTTTTCATCTCCAAAAACACGGTCCGCTCGTCGTCCACAAGGCCGTAGCTGCGGAGCCGGAGCTTTTCCTTATAGGTGGGATGCTCCAGGGAGTCCCGGATCAGCTGAAAGCTGGGGGTGTCGTAATAGAGGTTGCAGATGGTGTAGCGGGGATAGCGATCCGGCGCCATGCGGCCGGCCATGCCCTGCTTGAGGGCCTGATATTGAGACGGCGTGATCAGGTATTTGGTTTCATGTCGTTCAAAACAGGTTTGGATCGGTTCCATATCGCACAGCTCCTTTCGTTTTATGGGCCCATCTTACCCGGAGAACCTTATTTGAAGCTTAAGAAAAGATCAACAATTTGTGACTTTTGCCGTTGCCAATCACAACGAAATTCAGTATAATAAATAAGGAACGCATACCCATGATATGCGTCCGGAACGCAGAATGACAAAAGGAACCAAAGCTATGACATTTCACGCAGGCACATACGACGTGGCGGTGATCGGCGCGGGCCACGCGGGCATCGAGGCCGGCCTGGCCGCGGCCAGGCTGGGGATGAAAACCGTGGTTTTCACCATCAACCTGGACGCCGTGGGCAATATGCCCTGCAACCCCGCCATCGGCGGCACCGGCAAGGGCCATCTGGTCCGGGAGCTGGACGCCCTTGGGGGGCAGATGGGCATTGCCGCCGACCACTGCTGCATCCAATACCGGATGCTGAACCGGGGAAAGGGCCCCGCGGTCCACTCCCTCCGGGCCCAGGCGGACCGGCGGCGGTATCAGGCATATATGAAGCACGTGCTGGAGCTGCAGGAGAATCTGGAGCTCAAGCAGGCAACCGTGGTCTCCGTGGAGACAAAGGACGGGGCCGTCTGCGGTCTCACCACCCAGCTCGGGGCCTTCTATGAAGCCGGGGCCGTGATCCTGGCCACCGGCACCTTTTTGGAGAGTACCGTCATCATCGGTGAGCATGTGCTGTCCTCCGGACCCGACGGGATGCACGCGGCCCACGGGCTCACAGACAGCCTCCGGGCCCTGGGTCTCAGCCTGCGCCGGTTCAAGACCGGCACCCCGCCCCGGGTCAACGCCCGGTCCGTGGACTTCTCCCAAATGGAGCTCCAGCCCGGGGACGAGAAGCTCGAGCCCTTTTCCTTCACCACGCCCGTAGGGGGCGGCGTCCTCGATGCCCCACGCAATCAGGCCGTCTGCTGGCTCACCTACACCAACGAGACCACCCACGCCATCATTCGGGAGAATCTCTCCCGCAGCCCCCTCTATGACGGCACCGTCACCGGGGTGGGGCCCCGCTACTGTCCCTCCATCGAGACGAAGATCGTCCGCTTTGCCGATAAAACCCGGCACCAGCTCTTCATCGAGCCCACGGGGCTGGACACCGAGGAGCTCTATATCCAGGGCTTTTCCTCCTCCATGCCCGAGGACGTGCAGCTGCAGATGCTCCATTCCGTGCCGGGTCTGGAGCGGGCGGAGATCATGCGCCCGGCCTACGCCATCGAATACGACTGCGTGGATCCCACGGAGCTGCTGCCCACCCTGGAATGCAAAAAGGTCCCGGGCCTTTACGGCGCGGGCCAGTTCAACGGCTCCTCGGGCTATGAGGAGGCCGCGGTCCAGGGCTTTGTGGCGGGGGTCAACGCGGCCTTGAAGCTGAAGGGGGAGGAACCCCTGATCCTGAAGCGGTCCGACGGCTATATCGGGGCCTT
Source organism: Oscillospiraceae bacterium (assembly GCA_902767915.1). Taxonomy (GTDB): domain Bacteria; phylum Bacillota; class Clostridia; order Oscillospirales; family Oscillospiraceae; genus JAFRPC01. The sequence goes on from CACXJE010000062.1 coordinate 7,073, forward strand.
GATCGACGATCTGGTCACCAAGGGCACCGAGGAGCCCTACCGGATCATGACCTCCCGCAGCGAATACCGGCTGCTGCACCGGCAGGACAACGCCGATCAGCGGCTCACTGCCATCGGCCGCCGGATCGGCCTGATCAGCGAGGAACGCATGGCCGCCGTGGAGGCGAAATACGCGGCGGTGGACCGGGAGATCAAGCGGCTGGAGCATAGCGGCGTGGCGGCCTCCGAGGCGCTGAACCGGTTTTTGGAGCAAAAGGGCTCCTCCCCGGTGGACACCTCCGCAAGGCTTGCGGATCTGGTGCGCCGGCCGGAGCTGGGCTATGCCGACGTCGGGCCCTTCGATCCGGAGCGGCCGGAGCTGCCCGCCGCCGTGACGGAGCAGGTGGAGATCCAGCTCAAATACGCGGGCTACATCGCCCGGCAGGAGCGGCAGGTGGAGGAGTTCCGCAGGGCGGAATCCCGTTCCATCCCGGCGGACGTCGACTATGGGGCGATTCCGGCCCTGAAGGAGGAGGCCCGGGAGAAGCTGGCGCGGATCCGCCCGGTCTCCATCGGCCAGGCGTCGAGAATTTCCGGCGTCAGCCCCGCGGACATCGCGGTGCTGCTGGTCTGGCTGGAGCAGAACAGATCCGGCAACAGGCAATAGGGTCCAGGCACCAGGCACCAGGCAACAGGCACCAGGCATCAGGCATCAGGCCCGCTCGGCAGCGGCGATCATCGATCGCCACGGGCGCCCGCTCCGATCAGGCAACAGGCCCGCTCGGTAGCGGCGATCATCGATCGCCACGGGCGCCCGCTCCGATCAGGCAACAGGCCCGCTCGGTAGCGGCGATCATCGATCGCCACG
>CACXJE010000063.1 GCA_902767915.1 Oscillospiraceae bacterium
CATATCATTTTTCACCGCGGCCAACACCGCAGAAAGGAGCATCATCATGTTCAACGCAATCATCACCAACGCTGTCGTATCCAGAGGGTACGACAACAACCCTGCCGTGCAGTACTCCGACAAAGGGGACTTCGCGCGCTTCCGCTTCGGCAAGAAGGTCTATGACTCCCGGGCGGAGGGCAACTATCGCTGGGTCAACATGACCGTCAAGGCCTTCGGCCCCATGGTGGACCGCATCCAGAAGATGCAGCTCAAGGAGGGTTCCTACATCAACCTCATGGGCCGCCTGGACGAGGACACCTGGCAGGACAAGACCACCGGCGAGAAGCGCAGCGCAATGGTTCTCATTCTGGACGACATCGAGTACGCATCCTCGGCGCCCAAGAACAAGGACGAGGACAAGCCCGCACAGGCCGCCGGTTCTCCTGGCCGGGAGGAACCGCAGGCCGGCTTCACCGGCTTCGAGCCCTTCGGCGGTCCGTCCTTCTTCGACGTTCCGTAAAGGAGGCGGCAGACAATTGAACAGGCGCATGGCGAAGCGATGCCGAACCGAAATCGGTTTTCAATGGCATATTTCCGCTGATCCATCGCAAAATCCCTTGGAAATACGACAGTATTCCCTGCGGGCTTTTGCTCGCCTCATCGAAAATCTGCTCTTTGAAAACTGCTTCGCACCTTTGAGCGAGCAGTTTTCGAGGGATTTTTGGTGCGGCGGACGCAGCCTTGCAAACGCAAGGCAAGGACAACAAGCCAAAAAGCACCGAAAAGGGCCGCTCAAAGGCGGTTCCGGCTCGGCATCACTTCGCCCAAAGGCGCACATGAGTTTCAGAAATGAGCTCATGTGCGCCTTTTTTGCGTTTTCGGGGCAAATCCAAAATTCAATCTCAAAGACAAAGAAAGGACTTACATCATGAACAACCCTGACAGAAAGGCAAACCTTGCCCTTGACGCGCTGGTATTTCTGCTGGCACTGGCACTGCTGACCTTTATCACCCGCCTCTGGCCGATCCTTCTGCTGGTCATCCTGGGCATCTTCGCTGCTGCCCTGCGGCTGCTGTTTCTCTCGGCAAAGCAAAACCCGAAAGAAGCTCCGCAGCCCCAGCCGGCACAGCCTGTCTGGGAAGCAGAACCCGAACCGGATCTGGAGAGCATGATCTATTTTCAGGTCTGTGACCGGATCACCCTGCTGGTGCGGAGGCGCTTTCCCAATGCCAACTGGATCTGGGAGCTGCCCGACGCAAAGCAGCGCATTCTCAACGGCGAAACGGCGGGCATCCTGCTGAACCAGGCAGGCGGCTATCGCCGGGGAGAGGTTCGCTTGAATCTCTTCCGGGTAGACGATATTGACTTCCCCGAGCCGAAGTCTGTGCAGAGCGAGGAACCCGAGCCGGAACAGCCCGAGACCCAAGAAGAACAGCCTGCCCCGGAATCTCCCGCCCCGGAGAACTACGAGCTTCTGGCCTTTGAATGGGTCGAGGCTCACATCCTGGAGCTGAACACCCGCTGCAACGAGGCCATCGGCAATAAACGCACCACCGTCCTGCTGACGCCGGAGGAGCTTCCCCAGGCGGAAAGCTGGCCCGCCATCTGTGCGGAGCTGGCCAAGCAGGAGATCTCCAACACCGCCTGCACCCCGGAAGGGATCTGGATCAGTCTGGAGGGAGGTGTGGCAGCATGAGCGTCTATCTCAATAACCTGTTCAACTACGCCCGGTCCCTGCCGGAGCCTTTTGACACCCTGCCCAACAAGAAGGTCAAGGTGTCCTCCACCTACAGCGGAGGTACCGAAGCCACCCTCTGCGCCACGGTCATCAAGGCCGTGCACGCCGTCTGCCGCTGCATGAACGGCAGCGGAGAAGGCGCCGCCGGCATCATCGACCACAGAACTGTGGCGGAGTACAAATCTTCCCTTGGTCCCGACGCCTATCATCTGGTGGTCTACGACAGCAATTCCGGCGCGGTCATGGCCAGCGTGTATGACAAGAACACTGAGGTGTTTGAGTCCTATGTGCTGAACTCCACCGGCCGGGACGGCGCGGCGGTCATCATGGCCATGTTCCCGGTGCTGATCCAGGATTCCGAGTTTGAGGAGACCTTCCGGGACTACTATACCGAGTTCACTTCCGGCTTCCCGGATCTGAACAAGGCCACTCAACTCATGGGTCTGCTCTGCGACAACGCCTACCGCCGGGTCAAGGACGACACCTGCCCGGCCCACATCAGCGTAAACGTGGACAAGTCCGGCAATCTGATGCGGGTCTCCCAGGCGCAGCTGGACTCCGGCGCCTTCACGCCCACCAGCGTCACCGCGGGAGAGTTCACCGTCTTTGCCAAAACCGGCCCGGCCAAGGTGGTCAAGGCCACCACAGTGATCGAGCACGCCGACTTCGTCGGGAAGTTCGAGCTGGGTCCCCGGAGCCTGACCCCTGTGGAGCAGTCCCTGGTTCCAAAGCTGCCGGAGTGGTACATCATTCCCAAGGTGGCGGTGGACATCTGCAAGCACGCCCAGAAAACCACGGGCAGGCCCATGCAGATGCGGAACTTCCTCCTGCGGGGTCCTGCCGGCACCGGAAAAACCATGGCGGCCAAGGCCATCGCGGCAGGGCTGAACCTGCCCTATATGAAATACACCTGCTCCGCCGGAACGGAGATTTTTGACTTCATCGGTCAGATTTTCCCCGATTCCAAGTCCGGCTCCACCGGCAGCGCCAAGCTGGACGCTGAGCGTGACCAGCTCAAGGCCATGGGCGGCATGAGCTATGCCAACGTGGCCAAGCTTCTGCGCCTTCCGGACCTGGAGGACATGGACTACGATCCCGCGGGAGTATATCAGAAGCTTACCGGCATCGAGAACCGCGCGGCCAGTTCCCAGGACTGCATGGCCATCGTGATGGACATGGTGACCGAAAAGGTCCGGGAGCTCTCCAAGCGGGACGATGCCTCCAAGCAGAGCGGCCAGACCTACACCTACATCGAGACGGATTTCATCAAGGCCCTGAAGAACGGCTATGTGGTCGAGATTCAGGAGCCCTCGACGATCATGCAGCCCGGTGTGCTGGTGGGTCTGAACTCCCTGCTGGAGCAGGACGGCACCATCACGCTGCCCACCGGCGAGATCATTCACCGGCATCCCGACGCGGTTGTGGTGGTCACCACCAACATCAGCTACGAAGGCTGCCGGGACATCAACCAGAGCGTCCTCGACCGTATGAGCCTCGCCCGGGATGTGGAGCTTCCCACCCCAGAGGTCATGGTGCAGCGCGCCATGTCGGTCACCGGCGCGACGGATGAATACATGGTCTCCCAGATGGTCAGCGTGGTCAACGACATGGCCGAGTACTGCCGGAAAAACAGCATCACGGACGGCAACGTGGGCATGCGCCCATCATCAGCAAGGCAACGTCCGACGAGGAAGACCGGGAAGCCCTGATCAGCACGGCTCTGGAGCCCATCTTCGCACCGAAGCGCCGCAAGTCGGCGGTGTAGGAGGTGCTTGCATGGCAAGAGTCAATCACAAGCTGGTCAAGCAGCGGCTGAATGAGAAGCGCAGCAAGATCTCCGACCGTCAGTTCTTTACCTCTCGCTTGCTTGCGGGACACTTTGAGGACATGGCGGCCGCCCAGACCCGGCGCTACCACTATCAGCGGCGCATCCACGTGAACCTCATCTGGCAGCCGAAAAATCCCAGCGTGGCCAACACGGACAACCAGTACATCACCATCAACGCCGGACACCCCTTCGTCACCAAGACCAGGGGCCGGGAAAACCGCTACCGCATCGTCTGCGGTCTCTTTGCCCACGAGCTGGGGCACGATCTGTACACCGACTTTCTGGCGGAGCAGACCTATACCAACCGGCTGGAATCCTTCGGCTGGTTTCCCGGCCCGCCTCTCTTGACCACCGTTCAGGATCGGGCAAACGAGACAAAGCTCTGGGACTACCTCAAGGAGGATCCCAAGCAGCTGGAGGCCGCGCAGATTCTGGCCCACCACATCACCAACGTGGTGGAGGACGGATACATTGAGAACCGGATGCTCACCAGCTTCCCGGGCACCCTGGGCACGTCGCTCTCCGAGCTGCGGGAGATCCACTATGAATCTCTGCCCACCGTATCTGAGATGATTGAGCGCGAGGAAAACGGAGATCAGACCCGCTTCGAGACGGAGCTGCAGCTTCTGCTGTCCTATGCAAAATTCGGTCAGATCAAGTACGGCGACACGCCGCTGACAGATCCCAGGATCCAAACGGTTTTCGGTCTCATCACCACCGTGGACGAGGCGCTGATGCAGCCCTCCGGCAAGGAACGGCTGCTGGCCACCTCTCAGATCATGGTGCGCTGCTGGCCGGAGCTGCAGGAATACCTGGAGCTGGTCAAGCAGCGCCAGCAGGAGGCGGCCGACGCCGGTGAGGATTCCGGTCTGGCGGAGCTGCTGAAAAAGCTGCTGGGCGGCATGGCCGGCGCCAGCACCCCCAGCAGCGGCAGCTCCACTCCCGTCTTTGACCCGGGCTCTACCATGATTCCCTGCGCCACCATGGCCCAGCGGTCCAAAACCCAGGAAGAAGCCGAGAGCAGCGCCGAGACTGAAGAGAGCACGGGAACGACGCCCCAGACTGAGACAGAATCCGAGGACGGAATATCTGAGTCTGGGGAAGAAAACTCCGGCTCAGGTCAGTCTGGAGCGGCTCCAGACTCATCCGGGATGCCGGGTGCGCCCATGAGCGGTCCCGGCGGCGGCAAGCAGGCTGCCTCCGAGACCGAGAAGGGCCGCATTCCGCTGCAGCAAACCCGGGGACTCTCAGAGCCCACCGGCGGCACCACGGAATTCAACGACGACTACGCCCCCGAGGACTGCGATACCGCCGCGGCAGACATTGCCCGGATCCTGGATCAGATGGCTGAAAAGGCCGCCTGTCAGGAGCTGGAAAGCGAGCGGCTGCAGGAGCTCAACGACGTGGCTCAGAGCCTGTCCTATGGCAACATTCACGAGGGCGTCAGCATTCGGGTGAACCGGATCAAATCTGTGGACGAGACCCTGATCGAGCAGTACCAGACCATTGCGCCGCCTCTGCTGACCATCTCCCGCCAGCTCCAGAAGAGTCTGCTTCAGCAGCTCAAGGACAGCCGGCGGGGCGGTAAGCAGACCGGTCTGCTGATGGGACGGCGGCTGGACACCCACGCTCTGCATCGGAACGACGGAAAAGTCTTCTACAAAAACAACCTGCCCAACGAGATTCCGCAGCTGACCGTCGGTCTTCTGCTGGACGAGTCCGGCTCCATGTGTTCCTGCGACCGCTGCACCTACGCCAGAGCGGCCGCCATCATCCTCTACGATTTCTGCCAGAGCCTGGATATTCCCGTCATGGTCTACGGCCATTCCACAGGCTATTCCTCCGGCAGCGGCAGCACCGTAGAGCTCTACTCCTACGCCGAGTTTGAATGCTTCGACAACGACGATCGATACCGGCTCATTGACATCAGCGCCAGATCCAGCAACCGGGACGGGGCTGCCCTTCGCTATGTGGCGGAGCGGCTGTCCAGACGTCCGGAGCCGGTGAAGCTGCTGATCCTGGTATCCGACGGCCAGCCAGCGGATACGGGCTATTACGGCACCGCCGCAGAGGAAGACCTTCGGGGCATCAAGCACGAGTATCAGCGCAAGGGCATTCTCTTCGTGGCCGCCGCCATCGGCGACGACAAGGAGAACATTGAGCGGATCTACGGAGATTCCTTCCTGGATATCACCGATCTGAATCTGCTGCCCTCCAAGCTGACCGCTGTGGTCAAAAAACACCTTCGTTTCTAAAACAGAATACGACACTCACTGCCCATGCGGGCAATCACTACGCACACGGGCAGTTGGGTTTCAAGCCTTTCTGTCCGTGCGCCCGAAAACAGAAAGGAAAGATTATCATGCATTTTCTGACATTGGTACCCGTTACGGTTCCCGCCCAGGAGCCCGATCCCCTCAAGGACGTTCTCGTCCAGGCAACGCTCATGGAGCTCCGTAAAAAATCGGAAAGCGACCCCAAGGATTTCATGGCGAAAATTTTCGCCAGCGAGCTGACCGGAAAGGTCACGCCCTTCGGACGCGCGGTCTTCGACGCGGTCTACGAGAAGATGGATCCCTACGCTGTGGAGACGGATCATCCCGCCTGCCGGGAATTCGTCGACTGCACCGACGAGATCCGGGAAGAATATCGCACCGGCACAATCGACTGCGTCCGCCTGGCGGACGGCACCGTGGTGGAGCGCTTCGACCCCCGCTTCCGCAATCGCTTCTCAGTCAAGGACGGAAGGATCGTCCAGAACGACTTCGGCCCCCTGCACCACAAAAAGCGCAGCAAGAAGGCCAAGAAGATGACCTGGCTCCCGAACTACCCCAAGAAGAAGCTCTATCGCTCCGAACGGGAGCTGGCCGAAACCTATTACGGCTACGATTATCTGCCCGAGGAGGATGCATACGGCTACTACAGCAACACCGCCGCCTTCTATGACTGGCACGCCATCGGCGGCCGCTGGCCTCATCTGTTCCTGGTTTCCGAGGATTGCACAGAGTATACCTTCGGCGATTACGAGGGCACCGAGGAGGAGACCAAGGGGCCGGAGGGCTACCGCTGGGTGGCTGCCGCCCGGAAGAAGGACATCGCCTGGGACGTGATGGCAAAGCTCGCTCAGCAGAGGCAGACAGGAGCCTATTCTCTGCTGAAAACTGCCTATGAGACCCGGGAGCTTCCCGAGAAGTCTTTCCTGAGCTTCACGGAAAACGGCATTCAGGGAATTCTCAAGACCCTGTACCTGGACGGCGAGAGTCTGGAAACCTTCCTCAACCGGAACGGCTGCTGCGCCGACAGCAAGTACCAGTTCACCCCCGGCGGCTATCTGGCGGAGGGCGGCTATGAGGACTCCGGCTTTTCGTTCCGCTGCCCCAAGAATGTGCAGGAGGCGGAACAGGAGGCCAAAAGCACCCGAGCCTGGGCCCTGGAGCTGGACGCGTTCATCGACGCGCTGGACGACGATGCCGTTCTGGTCGGCGTTGACTGCCACATCTGAGGGGAGGTGCACAAGATGAACTCCTGTCTTGACGCCTTCTCTACCACCTTTGACGCCTTCACGCCCATGCTGAACTTCCACGAACAGCAGGACGCCCAGACTGAGTGGCGCAGCTGCCGGGTGAACAGCCTGACGGTGGCCCCGCTGGACGCGTCCTCGCCGCTGAGCTACAGCTCCTTCGCCGGCAAGTGCAGCCAGGAGGCAGTGGACGACACAAAGGCCGGTCTCGGTCTGGCCATGGGCCTTTATGACGGCTATTACCCGATCCGGGATACCGCCTACAAGAGTCTGCTGGACCGGGCCAAGATCTCCGGCTCCGCCCTGCCGAAGCTGTCCCGCACCGTCCTGGCGGCGGTGCTCAACGAGTGCCTGCATCTCCACTCCGCGGAAGCCCTTCTCCTCCTTCGGGAGGGGAAGATCTCCGCGGTGCATTCCGGAGACGCGGTGGACTACTCTGTGCTGCCCATCAGCGAGCTGCTGGGGACCCTCAAAACCAAGCTGGATGCCAGATTCCCCGGGAACGTCTTCCTGGCTGGCTACACCGACCACGCCATCACCAGCGCATCCTGGCAGCTTCCCGACCAGCGGGAGGATCTGCTGGGCACCTACGCCAAGCTCCTTGCTGCCAACGGCAAAGCAACCATGGCGGGCAGACTGACGCCCGGCGTCCGCTTTATCACCTCGGATACCGGCGTGGCCTCCGCTAAGGTCTCGGCCCTGCTGACCGGCGGCCAGCACCCGATCCACATCGGGAGCTGCGTGGCTGTGGATCACAGGCACCAGAGCAAAATCGCGGACTTCGAGTCGGCCATGGATCAGCTCTTCGCCCAGTTTGGGGACGCGGTCTCCAAGCTCCAGGCTTTGATGGAGGTCCATCTGGACTATCCCGTCAACGCCATGACCCGGGTCTGCAAGAAGCTCAGCATGCCGAAGAAGGCAGCCGACGAGGCCATTGCCATGTTTGAGATGGCCTACGGCGACAACCCCGCCACGGCTCATGACGTATTCATGGCCATGCAGGAGATCCCCTACATTCTCAAAACCGAGCACACCCCGGAGAGCAAGCTGCTGACCATCGAGGAGAACCTGGCCCGCGCCATGTCCCTTCGCTGGAGTGAGTTTGACAGAGCAAGGGCGGTGAGCTGAATGGCCGCGCCCATCATTCTCTGCGATACCGCAGGCATGACCAACGAGCGCTGGCTGGACTGCCGCATGCACGGGCCCAAGGGAAACATCCCCTTCACCGTGGGCGGCAGCGACGTGGCAACCATATTCGGGCTCAGCCCCTGGACGACGCCGCTGGAGCTCTGGATGATCAAAATGGGCCGGGCCAAGCCGCAGAAGAAGCTCAATTCCAATCAGCTGACCATGGGACACCAGTTGGAGCCCCTGGCAGCCTACTGGTTTGAGCAGATGACCGGCAACAAGGTCCAGGACGACACCAACCTTTACCAGCACGCGGATCACCCCTACGCGCTGGCCAACTTTGACCGGCGCTTCACCAGAAGCACCGACGGCAAATCCGGCATCCTGGAGTGCAAATCCTGTACCTACCACAACGCCTCTCACTGGGCCAACGACAGCTATCCCATCTACTACGAGCTGCAGCTGCGGTTCTACCTGGCTGTGGCCGACGTGGACATCGGAGCCTTCGCCGCCCTCTGGGGGAACAATCCCGACTCCGACATGGCCTTCCCGTTTCTGGAACGGGACCAGGCCAAGGAGGACATGATCTTCGAGCGCCTGGACGAATGGATCTGGAGCCTGGAGAACGACAAGCCGCCCACCATGTCCGGTGTGGCACCCAAACTGGCGCTGGAGTCGCTGGCCCGGATCTACGGGCCCAGCGTCCCCGGCACCCCCACCATTGAGATCGGACGGAAGTACGAGTCCAAGCTCCGGCGCATTGCTGTGCTGGAGGAAAAGGTGGCCGAATGCACCGCCGAGGCGGATCGATACCGCAAGGAGATCGCCGCCCACAGCGTGCAGATCGCGGAGCTGATGAAGGAGCATGAGCATGGGGTCCTGGAGACCACCACGGACAAGCTGCTCATCGACTTTGTGACCAAGACTACCCGCCGCGTGGATTCCGCCGAGCTCAAAAAGAAATACCCCACGGTGCACGCCGACGTGCTTCGCGCCTCGGAAAGCAGAAAGCTTCACGTCACCGTAGCCCCGCTGTAGGAGGTGCCTATGCTTTGTCAATTTGAACGCCTGGTCTATCCCAAAACTGCTCAGGCTGTCACCCCCACCAGCTACATGGTAGCCATCTACCGGCCCTGTGAGAAGCTGATGGGAAGCAGCGGAACACCGCTGACCCAGATCAAGGCGGTGGGCTTTTGCCTGCCGCTTTCCGGGAATCTCCGGTATGAGCTCAAGGGCTCCTGGAAGCGGGACCCCAAGCACGGGATGCAGTATGAGGTGGAGCAATACGACGAGATCCTGATCCCCACCCGGGAAGGGATCCTGGCGTATCTTACCTCCGGGCAGATCAAGGGCGTCGGGCCAAAGGTCGCCGAGAAGATCTATGCGTGCTTCGGGGATCAGACCCTGGACATCCTGGATCACGACCCGGACCAGCTGCTCACCGTGCGCGGCATCGGCCCCGGCCGGCTCAAGCGCATCCGGGACTCCTACCTGGCAAACCGGGCGGCAAGGGACGTGGTGGCCTTTCTGGCGCCCCACGGCATCACAGCCAACCGGGCGGTAAAGCTCTTTGAGATCTACGGCAGACAGACGCTGAACATCGTGCAGAACCATCCCTACCGTCTCTGCGAGGTGGCGGGCATCTCCTTCCACACGGCGGATCGCATCGCCATGTCCATGGGGCTGCCCCGCGCCTCGGCGGAACGGGTGGATCAAGCGCTGTTGTTCACCCTGGCTGACGCGGAGAGCAAAGGCCACCTTTGCATGGACAAGCACAAATTCATTTCCGCCTGCCTGCTGCTCCTGGGCACGCCGGAGCTGACGGAGGAGATGCTGGCCAACCGGGCCGCCCGTATGCTGGCGGACGGTCGGCTGACCTCCTATCTCGGCTTCGTCTACCGGGAGCGCACCGCTTGGCTGGAACAGCACCTGGCAGAAAAAATCTTTGCGCAAAGTGTCCAAAACGGAGCTTCTTCCATCGTGGATATCAATGAGGAGATCTCTGCTGAGGAAGCACATCTGAAAATCCGCTTTGCCGCAGAGCAGAAGGACGCCATTGAGACCGCCCTGACCGAGTGCCTGACCGTCATCACCGGCGGCCCCGGCACCGGCAAAACCATGATCCAGAAGGCCATTCTGGACATCTACCAAAAGCACAATCCAAAGGCTCACATCGTC
>CACXJE010000064.1 GCA_902767915.1 Oscillospiraceae bacterium
CGGGGATCCCGATTCAGGGATCCCCGGCGGAAGCACGTGGAAAGAATTGAAAGTTGAAAATTGAAAGTTGTGGTATCGTTCAAATTGCGATTTGAACGATGAGAACAGAAACGAGTTTCAAACAGTAGTCTTGCTGAAGCAGACAGGTATCTGTGAGAACAGCAGAAGACGACTTGATTTCGGAGGATCAAACTTCGTTTTTCGAATGGAATTTGAAAAACACATTCATTTTCAATTTTTAATTGTCAATTGTCAATTATCAATTTCCCCCTGCGTCCGGGGATCCCACAAGTGGGATCCCCGGCGGCGTTTTTTATGTACCTTCGACGCCGGCGTGGCGGTTGAACCAGTCGGTGATCTCCTTGAGGCGGCGGAGCCGGTGCTTGGGCTTGCCGGAGCGGGAGAGCTCGTGGTTTTCTCCGTGGAACAGGCAAAGCCTGGCCTCCACACCCCGGTCCCGCAGGGCCGCGTACATCTGGATCCCCTCCGCCATGGGGCAGCGATAGTCCTGGTCGGAGTGGATGAAGAGGGTGGGGGTCTTTGCGTTCTTCACATATTTCAGCGGGGACAGAGCCCAGAGCTTTTCCGGGTTGTCGTAGATGTCTCCGTCACACTGGTCCCCGGCAAAGTAGAAGCCGATGTCCGACATGCCGTAGAAGCTGAGCCAGTTGGCGATGGACCGCTGGGAGGCGGCGCAGCAGAACCGGTCCGTGTGGCCGATGATCCAGTTGGTCATAAAGCCGCCGTAGCTGCCGCCGGTCTCGCAGACCCGGGCCGGGTCGATCTGGGGGTACTTGGCCAGCACCGCGTCGGTGAAGTCCATCAGGTTGACATAATCCGTGTCCCCGTAGTGGCCCCGGATGTCCATGAACACGTTGTCCCGGCCGTCGCTGCCCATGGGGTTGCAGAAGAAGACGAAGTAGCCCAGGGAGGCCCAAACCTGCATCTCATGGTAGAAGACCGGGCCGTAGACGGTCTTGGGGCCCCCGTGGACGTCCAGCACCGCGGGGTATTTCTTGGCGGGATCGAAGTCTCGGGGCTTCAAAACCCAGCCCTCGATCTCCCAGCCCCGGCTCTGGACGTGCAGAACCTCGGGCTGCGCCACATACTTGCCCTCCAGGGCGGCGTCGTTGAAGTGGGAGACTCGGGTGAAGTTGCCGTCTGCCCGGTCGTAGAGATAGAGCTCCTGGGGCCGCATGTCGAACAGACCCACCAGCAGAAGCTTGTCTCCGTCCACGTCGAAGCCGTCCACGGCCCCGTCCCGGACAAAGACCGGTGCATCGCTGCCGTCGGTTTTGAGCAGGTGGACCTGGGCGTTGCCCTCCCGGGTGGCCAGGTGGTAGACGCCCTCGTCCCGCTCCACGGCCTGACGTCCGCCGCCCAGGCGGCAGTCCGAGCCCACGGAGTTGTAGAGGTTCTTTTCCTCCTGCCGCAGCAGGGCGATCGTGCCGTCGGCGGGGTCCAGGGTGTAGATCCAGGCGTTCTCGTTGAGGCCGTGGCGCTTGCCCTCGGTGGCCATCAGCAGCACGGTGCCTCCGGTGACCTGCATGGCGTGGGGCCGGAGGGTGGGATGCCCCGGCAGCTCCCGGACCGCGCCGGTCTTCCAGTTGACGGCCCGGAGGGAGAAGCCCTGCAGGGGGTATTTGTCCCGCCAGGCGGTGTAGGCCAGCAGGATCTCGTCGCCCAGAACGGTCTGGGAGATCAGATCCTCCGGCACCTCCAGCAGGGGCTTGAGCTCCAGGGGCTCCCGCTGCACCAGGAAGGCCAGCGTCCGGCGCCCGTTGGTAACGCCTCTGCCGTTGCTCCAGAAGGGAAGCTCGTCAAAGACCTCGTAATCCGCCTCCTCTGCCAGCTCCTTGCCCAGGGCAGTCCGGCCCTCGGCGTCGAGCTTCCAGAAATCCGGGTGCCGCAGGTCGGCCTGGGTGACGGCCAGGAAGTGGTTTTCGTCCAGGAGCCGGAGGCCCATCACCGGGAAGGGGAGGGTCATGAAGGGCAGGGCCTCTCCGCCCCGAAGGTCCAGACAGTAGTAGGCGGTGAAGAGGTCCTTGGCCTCGGCCCGTTTTTTCTCCGCGGCGGAGCGGACAGCAGGGAAGATCAGCCGGTTCTCGTCCAGCCAGACGAAGCCGCTCTCCTTGCCCAGGTCCGTGAGCTGCCGCAGGCCGCCGTTCTCATAGAGCCAGAGCCGCCGCTCATAGTCGTTCTCCTCTAAATTCGCGTTGGCGACGACGAAGGCCGCCCGTTTGCCCCCGGGGGCAAACCGCAGGTTGGACAGGAACTTAAATTGCAGCAGGTCGGTTTGTTTGATGGGTTTCATATTATTTCCTCCCAAATAGTGACAGGTGACGGTTGACAGGTTTATCGTTTTCAAATCGTTCCGAAGGAACACTGAAATTGTCAAGTGCCCGCCCTCCCAGGCGGATGGTCGGGGCACCGCGGGCTCAGAACAGCTTTCGGAACAGCCAGTGGATGGGTTTCAGGGAGAACACCAGCAGCATGGCGCAGGTCAGGCCGAGGGCCAGCAGCAGGTTTCCCAATTCTGTATAGCGGAAGACGCTGTACTTCAACAGCAGTCGCTGGCAGAAGCCATGGAGCAGAAAGATGGGCAGGGTTCGCTGGCCGATCATGGAGATCACCGGAATCTTCCGGTTGGGCATCAGACAGATCAGCAGCAGCATCCAGGCCATGGCCCCGGCCAGGGTCAGCAGCCGCATCCAAGGTGTGGCCTCTGCCTTGGCATAGGAATAGGAGCCGTAGAGCAGCTTGAGGGGGAGCGGCGCCTGAACCACGTAGACGGCGTAAACCACCACGCCCACCAGGCTCAGCACCAGGAGGACCCGGAACCGCCGCAGTCTGCCCACGAGGTCCGGGGCAAAGACCGTGCCTGCGTAATGGCCCAGGAAGAAGCAGGGCAGAAAGACCGCTGTTCTGGACAGGGTCATCGTAAAGCCCATCAGCCGGTCCGTTCCCGCCAAAAGGGCCAGGGCTGTCAGCACCAGCAGGATTCCCGCGGCGATCCAGGGTTTTTGGGTCTCCAGCAGAGGAATCAGCATATAACAGAAAAACAGCGCCAACAAATACCACATGATCCAGTAGGGATAGGTGAACTGCAGCTCAAAGACCGTCCCGGGATTAAGTACATAGCAGTTGAACAAATTGTAGAGCACCTGGAACGCAGCGTAGGGCAGCAGCAGATGCTTTGCCACTTTTTTCGCGTCAAATCGGGCGAAGTACCCGGACAAAAAGAGGAAGCATGGCATGTGGAAGGAGTAGATGATCAGATAAAGCCGATCCGTGATTTTGCCGTGGAACAGTTCGCAGAGGTGACAGAAGACCACCAGAAAAATCAGCAGTGCCCGGATGTTGTCAAGACCCAAGTCCCGCTGCTTTCCAGCCGCACCGGTCTGTTTTGCAGCCATAGTACCTCCTCATAATTCTTGTCAATGATCCTTTGTACGTTGTCAGATGCTTTGAGTATATCCAACCAGCACCTTCAGCGTATTTTCCACGCCGTCCTTGTGGCTGCGCTCATAGCCGTGGGAGGCGTAGACGCCGGGGCCGATCAGGCCGTGGCGGATGTCCCAGCCGGCTCCCAGGGTGGCCTCCACGTCGGAGCCGTAGTGGGGATAGATATCCACCGCGTAGTCGGCGTCGGTGGCCTTGGCGGCGGCGATGAGCTTCTTGACGATTTCATAGCTGTAGGGGCCGCCGCTGTCCTTGGCGCAGATGGAGACCTGCCGCTCGGTGCACTGCAGGCCGTCGCCCACGCAGCCCATGTCCACGGAGATGGCCTCGGTCACCCCTGCGGGTACGGAACCCGCGCCGCCGTGGCCCACCTCTTCATAGACGGTAAAGTGGAGCCAGATCCGGCGCTTCGGGGTGATGCCCTCGTCCTTGAGATACTTGGCCAGGCCGATCAGGATCGCAGCGGAGAGCTTGTCGTCCAGAAAACGGCTCTTGATGTAGCCCTTCTCCGTGACCCGGGTCCGGGGATCAAAGCAGACGATGTCCCCCACGCCGATGCCCAGCTTCTTCACGTCGTCGGCGGAGCTTACCAACTCGTCCAGCACCACCTCGGTGTTGTCGAAGTCGGGGACGGTCTTGTTCAGCTCCCCGTTGACGTGGGTGGAGGCGTTGCAGAGCAGGAAGGTGCCCTCGTAGGTGCCGTCGAACTTGGTGACGACCCGGACGTTTTCGGTGTTGGCCATCACGGCGGGCAGACCGCCCAGACGGGTCAGACGCAGCCGGCCGGAGCCCTTGACCTCGGCCACCATGCCGCCCAGGGTGTCGCAGTGGGCCTCCAGCAGCAGGCCGTTGTCGGCCTCCTCACCGCCCAGATCCACCAGGACGCCGCCTTTGACGGTGTGGACCGGAGAGTAGCCCAGGTCCCGGAAGGTCTGCAGCAGCCACTGCTCGGCGTCCGAGGTATAACCCGTGGGGCTGTCCACCGCCAGCAGCCTGACCGCCTGCTCCACGGAATAGTCGGTATATTGTTTCAGATTCAGCATAAAAACGACCCCTTTTTCTGTAGGATGGATTTAGTATAGCAAATCCTGAAAAAATCAAGTATAATAAGATAAGAGTCGTATAACTACCATACGAATGATTGGAGGAAACCCACATGGATGATAAAATCAGGCTTGCAGTGGAATCTTTCCACCGCGGCGACAACATTCGCGCCTTTGAGCTGCTGGGCTGCCACAGGGAGACCCGGGACGGCGCCGAGGGCTATGTCTTCCGGGTTTGGGCGCCCAATGCCCGCTATGTCAGCGTCATCGGCGATTTCAACTTCTGGAACAAGGGCGATCTGCCCATGACCAAGATTTCCCACGGCATTTGGGAGGTTTTTTCCACCTGGGCCAGAGAGGGCTGCACCTATAAGTATTTCATCGTGGGCGCCGACGGCCGGGAAACCGACAAGACCGACCCCTACGGCTACTATACCACCTATCGCCCCGACAACTGCTCGATCGTCTATAATCTGGAGGGCTATAAATGGCACGACGGCCTGTTCCGGGCCAACCAGAACCGGCGGGACGCTCTGCGGAGTCCCATGAATATCTATGAAATGCACTTCGGCTCCTGGCGCCGCAAGGAGGGCAACGTACCCTACGGCTATGTGGAGATCTGCGACCAGCTGATTCCCTATCTGAAGGAAATGGGCTACACCCATGTGGAGCTGATGCCCATCACCGAATACCCCTTCGACCCCTCCTGGGGCTACCAGGTCACCGGTTACTACGCCCCTACCTCCCGTTACGGCGAGCCCAAGTACCTGATGGAGTTCGTGGACAGGATGCACCAGGCCGGCATCGGCGTGATCCTCGACTGGGTCCCCGCCCACTTCCCCAAGGACGCGGCGGGCCTGTTCGAGTTCGACGGCTCCTGCTGCTACGAGCTCAGCGATCCCATGATGAACGAGCATCCCGACTGGACCACCCGGATCTACGACTACGGCAAGCCCGAGGTTCTGTCCTTCCTGGTTTCCAACGCGGTGTTCTGGCTGGAGAAATACCACATCGACGGCATTCGCGTGGACGCGGTGGCCTCCATGCTGTACCTGGACTACAACCGGCCCAACTACCGGCCCAACAAGTACGGCGGCAAGGAGAATCTGGAGGCCATCAACTTCCTGCGGAAGCTGAACGAGGCGGCCTTCTCCGTGAAGCATCAGCCCATCATGGTGGCGGAGGAATCCACCGCGTTCCCGCTGATCACCCGTCCCACCTCCGACGGCGGCCTGGGCTTCCTGTTCAAGTGGAACATGGGCTGGATGAACGACAACCTGCGCTATATGTCCCAGGATCCCATCTACCGCAAGTACTCCCACGACAATCTCACCTTCTCCATGACATACGCCTTCTCAGAGAACTACATCCTGCCTCTGAGCCACGACGAGGTGGTTCACGGCAAGGGCTCTCTGATCCGGAAAATGCCCGGCTACTACACCGACCAGTTCGCCAACCTGCGGACCTTCTTCGGCTGGCAGATGGGCCATCCCGGCAAGAAGCTGAACTTCATGGGCAACGAATTCGCCCAGTTTGCCGAGTGGAACGAGAACCAGGGTCTGGATTGGAATCTGCTGGACTATGACCGGCACCGTCAGATGAAGGACTTCGTCAAGGACCTGAACCACCTGTACCTGGACAATCCCGCCTTCTGGCAGGACGATCTGAGCTGGGACGGCTTCCGCTGGATCTCCTGCAACGACCGGGACAATTCCGTGGTGGCCTTCCGCCGCATTGACAAGAAGGGCCACGAGGTCATCGGCATCTGCAACTTCTGCCCGGTGAAGCGGGAGCACTACCGGATCGGCCTGCCCAAGGCCGGGGCCTACCAGCTGGCCCTGAACTCCGACGAGGTGAAGTACGGCGGCTGGGGCACCGAGCTGCCGGAAATCAACGCCGAGGAAAGCCCCTGGGGAGATCTGCCCTATTCCGCCGAGTTCACGCTGCCGCCGCTGAGCGTTTTGTACTACAAGCCCAAGGCAAAGAAGCCCGCAAAAAAATGAGAACTGAAAATTAAGAACTATATGACAAAGGAGACCCGAACACCATGAACTTTCAGAAGAAACGTTGTGTAGCCATGCTGCTGGCCGGTGGCCAGGGCAGCCGTCTGCTGGTTCTGACGGAGAACACCGCCAAGCCGGCCGTTCCCTTCGGCGGAAAGTACCGCATCATCGACTTCCCCCTTTCCAACTGCGTCAATTCTGGCATCGACACCGTCGGCATCCTTACCCAGTATCAGCCCCTGGAGCTCAACGAGTACATCGGCAACGGCCAGCCCTGGGGTCTGAACCGTTCCCATGGCGGCGTTTCGGTTCTCCCGCCCTACGCCCGCTCCAAGAAGTCCGAGTGGTACAAGGGTACCGCCAATGCCATCTACCAGAACATCAGCTTCATCGAGCGCTATGATCCCGAGAACGTGCTGATCCTCTCCGGCGACCATATCTACCGTATGGACTATGCCAAGATGATCCGCTTCCACGAGGAGCACGACTCCGACGTGACCATCGCCGTCCGGCAGGTTCCCATGGAGGAGGCCTCCCGATTCGGCATCATGAACACCAATCCCGACGGCTCCATCTACGAGTTCGAGGAGAAGCCCAAGCACCCCAAGTCCAACAACGCCTCCATGGGCATCTACGTGTTCAAGTGGTCCATCCTGAAGCAGTATCTGATTGCCGATGAGGAGGATCCCAATTCCGAAAACGACTTCGGCAAGAACGTGATCCCCGCCATCCTGAACGCCGGCCACAAGCTCTTTGCCTATGACTTCGAGGGCTACTGGAAGGACGTGGGCACCATCTCCTCCCTGTGGGAAGCCAATATGGAGACCCTGGGTCCGGACCCCGAGTTCAACCTCTACGGCGACGGCGTGGCCAAGATCTACGCCAGAAACTACGCCCTGCCGGCCTCCTATATCGACGTCCACTCCAAGAACATCAACTGCCTGATTGCCGAGGGCTGCGAGGTCTACGGCGACATCCATCACAGCGTGATCTCCACCGGCTGCCGGGTGGGCAAGGGTGCTCTGATTGAGGATTCCGTCATCATGCCCAACACCGTCATCGAGGACGGGGTCATCATCCGCAACGCCATCATCGGCGAGGACTGCAAGGTCTGCAAGGGCGCCGTGATCGGCGGCACCTTCACCGGCACCGAAAAGCGGCAGATTTCCGTGGTGGGCAAGGCCCACGTGATCGAGGCAAATCAGGTCGTCAAACCCGGCGAAGTGATCTGAGGCAGGAGGTAAGAAACAATGAAAAACATTATGGGTCTTGTGTTCGCGAATATTTACGACAGCTCCCTGGGTCAGCTGACCAACAAGCGCACCCTGGCGTCCCTGCCCTTCGGCGGCCGCTACCGCCAGATCGACTTCACCCTTTCCAACCTGGCCAATGCCGGTGTCCGTCACATCGGCGTGGTCACCCAGTATAACTTCCAGAGCCTGATGAACCATGTGGGCTCCGGCGAGGAGTGGGACCTGGAGCTGGAAGAGGGCGGTCTGGAATTCATCACCCCCTTCTCCATGGGCGTGGGCAACAACTTCCGGGGCAAATTAGAGGCTATCGAAGCCTGCAGCAAGGGCTTCCTGGAGCGGGCCAAGGAGGATTACGTGATCCTGGCCGACGCTGCCGTGGTCTGCGCCATCAACCTGGAGGACGTGGTCAAAGCCCACATTGCCTCCGGCAAGGACGTGACCGTGGTGGTCAAGGCCGGCATCGCCAACGACCGGAAGCAGCTGGACCTGGCTGTCCGTCTGGACGAGGAGGGTGAGATCTCCGACATGGCCGTGGACTATGCTGCGCCTGAGGATTATCTGGCCTCCATGGGCATCTTCGTCATGCGCCGGGAGCTGCTGATGCAGACCGCCGAGGAGTGCGTGGCCCACAACCGCTACCGCTTCGAGCGGGAGTTCATCCTCCAGGATTGGGCCGATGGCAAGCTCTCCGTCGGCGCCTATGAGTTTGACGACGTAGCCCTCTTCAACGAGTCCACCGAGGAATACTTCCGCAACAACCTGGCCATCATCGAAAAGGAGATCCGCCACGGCCTGTACCGGGATGGTCTGACCATCTACACCAAGGTTCGTGACCAGGTTCCCACTTACTACGGCGAAAACTGCGAGATCAACGACTGCATCGTGGCCGACGGCTGCGTGCTGCTGGGCACTGCCGACAATTCCGTGCTTTTCCGCCGGGTCCGGCTGTCCACCGGCGCCTTCGTCAAGAACTGCGTCATCATGGCCAACTGCGAAATCGGCATCGGCGCTCATCTGGAATACTGCATCCTGGACAAGGATGTGAAGATCAACGCCGGCGTCAAGCTGATCGGCACCCCCGAGCATCCCGTGATCCTGAACCGGGGTGACGTAGTATGAGAATTGCGATGATCGCCTCCGAGGCCGCCCCCTTCATCAAGACGGGCGGCCTGGGAGATGTGCTGCAGGCCCTGCCTGACGAGCTGGCCCGGATTCCCGGCAACCAGGTGGCGCTGTTCCTGCCCTATTATAAGAGCATCAAGAACAACCCCCTGCTGGAGGTGGAGCTGCTCACCTCCTTCACCGTGAACCTGACCTGGCGGCAGCAGTACGTGGGTCTGTTCCGGCTCAAGCCCCGGCCCGATAAGCCGGAGGTCTACTTTGTAGACAACGAGTATTACTTCTGCCGGGACGGCATCTACGGCTTCTATGACGACGGCGAGCGCTTTGCCTATTTTGCCAAGGCGGTGCTGGCCTGCATGAACTGGCTGGAGCTGGACCCGGAGATCATCCACTGCCACGACTGGCAGACCGGTCTGGTCCCGGTTTACCTGGACGCCGAGTTCCGCACCTGCTTCCCCACGACAAAGACCGTCTTCACGATCCACAACGTGGAATATCAGGGCAAGACCGGCCCCGAGTTCTTCAACGAGGTCCTGGGTCTGGACGATTTCTGGCGGGGCGTCTGCTCCTATGAGGGCTGCATCAACTTTATGAAGGCGGCCATTGTCCGGGCCAACCTGGTGACGACGGTTTCCGAAACCTACGCCAAGGAGCTCAAGTATCCCTACTTTGCCCACGGCCTGGCCGGGATCCTGGCGGCCCGGGGCGAGAACCTGCGGGGCATCACCAACGGCATCGACGTGACGGGCTATGATCCCGCCACCGACAAGGCCCTGGAGAAGAATTACACCGCCGACAGCTTTGCCGACAAGCAGGCCGATAAGCGGGCCCTGCAGCGGGAGCTGGGGCTGGAGGAATCCGACGCGCCGATCCTCTCCATGGTGACCCGTCTGGCCTCCCACAAGGGCATTGACATCCTCTGCTACATCCTCCGCAGACTGCTGGAGCGGAAGATCCAGCTGGTCATCGTTGGCACCGGCGAGGCCAAGTATGAACATACCCTCCAGGCGGTGGCCAACGACTATCCCGGCAAATTCTCCATGAATCTCCGGTTTGATTCTGCGCTGGCCTCCCGGGTCTACGCGGGCTCCGACATCTATCTGATGCCCTCCAAGTCCGAGCCCTGCGGACTGAGCCAGCTGATCGCCATGCACTACGGCACCGTGCCCGTGGTCAACGCCACCGGCGGCCTGAAGGATACGGTCCTGCCCTTCAACCCCGAAACCGGGGAGGGCCGGGGCTACACCTTCCAGAGCTATAACGGCGATGATTTCCTGGGCGCCATCGACCGGGCCCTGGGAGACTACTACGAAAATCACGACGCCTGGGTGGAGCTGGCTAAGAACGATATGCGGGCCGACTTCAGCTGGGAGCTCCCGGCTCAGAAATACATGGAGCTGTATCACAGCGTGCTGTAGGCAATCGGCAATCGGCAATAGGCAATAGGAGCGCCCCAAAACCTCCCCTGACACCGCGAAGCGGTTTTAGGGGAGGGGGACCGGCGAAGCCGGTGGAGGGGTTCGCTCCTGTTGCTTTTTTTGAAAAAAGTAATTGACTTTTTCGTCAGCTTGTGATATATTGTACGGGCCGCATTGAACGGGTTTGAAGCAGAGGTATGCCCTCTCACCCTAAAAGCGAGACTACAGAAAGGTAGAGAACACTATGCAGGCGATTATCGTTACCGGCGGCAAGCAGTACAACGTCAGCGAGGGCGACGAGCTCTTCATCGAAAAGCTGAATGTGAATGCTGACGACACCGTGACTTTCGATCAGGTGCTGGCTATCGTGGACGGCGAGAACTCCAAGTTCGGCGCTCCCGTGGTCGACGGCGCTTCCGTTGAGGCCAAGGTCATCAAGAACGGCAAGGCTAAGAAGGTCGTTGTCTTCAAGTACCGCCCCAAGAAGGACTCCAAGTCCCTCCGCGGCCACAGACAGCCCTACACCAAGGTCAAGATTGAAAAGATCCACGCTTAATTATGATTAAGGTTGAATTTTTCAGTCAAGACGGCAGACGGACAGGCTTTTCCGTCTCCGGCCACAGCGGCTATGCCGAGGCCGGCTCGGACGTGATCTGCGCGGCGGTTACCGCCGTGGTCCGGTTTGCAGAGGCCACGCTCAATGACATTTTGGGCGTCGGCGCCAAAACCAGGGTAGACGAGCAGAACGCTGTCATCACCCTGAAGCTTCCCGCAAACTACGAGGAAGAGGAAGCGGTCCAGGCGATTCTGGACGGCATGATGCTGACTCTCGCCTCCCTGCGGGACGAAAATCCTGATTATATCGAAGTTATGGAGGTGTAACACATGCTGAACATCGGTTTACAGTTCTTCGCTCACAAGAAGGGCGGCGGCTCCACCAAGAACGGCCGTGATTCCGAGTCCAAGCGGCTTGGCGTGAAGCGGGCTGACGGTCAGTTCGTCCTGGCCGGCAACATTCTGGTTCGCCAGAGAGGCACCCACATCCATCCCGGTCACAACGTCGGGATCGGCAGCGACGACACCCTGTTTGCTCTGATTGACGGCAAGGTCAAGTTCGAGCGCATGGGCAAGGATCGCAAGATGTGCTCCGTTTACGCAGAGCAGTAAGAACAGTCACAAGGCCGGAACAGCATATGTTCCGGCCTTTGGCGTAT
>CACXJE010000065.1 GCA_902767915.1 Oscillospiraceae bacterium
CAACGTTCTTTGGCCGATTTTTTCAATCGACCGGTATTTGTCCATGGTGTTTGTTCATGTTTTCGTTGTTTAATTTTCAAGGTACAACCGCGCCCTTTTTGCGAGCGCTTCGATATAATAGCACGTTCCTCCCCAATTGTCAAGCACTATTTTTCTTTTTTTTGCGTTTTATTTCTTAAGATCACGTTCATATTTTTCCCGGAATTGACTTTCCCCTGTTCTATGGTATAATAATTAAAAAGCATCCTTTTCAGTCCAAGGAGGAATATCGTATGCTGCAGGATATCGGTCCCGGTCGGTTCGTCAACCATTTCTCTTTTCAGACTGCTGCCGATGAGGATTTTGCGCTGGTTTATCAGAACGACTCGGTTCTGGCTTCTGTGATCGACGGCATGCTGCGTATTCCAAAGGTTCGAGAAGTCAGAGAGCTGATTCCGACGCTTTCCTATCGTTATTGCTTCACGATTGATCAGGATCGGTATTTCTTCGCTGACGCGGACAGCGAAGGTATTGAGAAGGATTCAGATAAAGCTCTCTCGTTTGTTCCAAGCCGCGAGTACCGGAATATGGGGCCGATGGATGCGGTTTTCGCCTGCTGCGTGGGAGAAAGTCTGCATCGCTGGCACCGAAACAATCAGTTCTGCGGCAGGTGCGGCACGCTTATGGAATACAGCACGGCGGAGCAGGCTATCGTCTGCCCCCAATGCGGTCTGACCGTTTATCCGAAGATTTGTCCTGCCGTCATTGTAGCCGTGTGCGACGGCGACCGGCTGCTGCTGACCAAGTATCGCGGCAGAGCCTTTAAGCGCTATGCACTTGTGGCAGGCTTTCATGAAATCGGAGAAACCATTGAGGACACGGTTCACCGGGAGGTTCTGGAAGAAACCGGCCTGCATGTTAAGAACCTCCGGTTCTATAAATCCCAGCCCTGGGTCTTGACCGACACCCTTTTGATGGGCTTCTACTGTGAGCTGGACGGCAGCGACACGGTTACGATTCAAGAGGATGAGCTGTCTGTTGCCGAATGGTTCCACCGGTCCGAGCTCCCCGATAACCATTCCGGAATCAGCCTGACCGGCGAAATGATCGAACGGTTCCGGGCTTTAGGCCCCGAACAATGTCTGTCCCAATTGTAATTTGATCTTAGGAGGAAACACTATGATTCGCCATATCTGTATGTTCAAGCTGAAGAACAAGGACGATGTGCCTGCTGTTCTGGCCAAAACCGTCACCCTGGAGGAGATTCCCCAGATCCGCAGCTTTCTCGTTGTCACCAACGACAGCCGAACCCCGGAGAAGAACTATGATCTGTCGCTGATCTTTGATTTTGACAGCGTGGAGGATCTCAACATCTACCGGGACAGCGAACCCCACCTGGCCTTCCGGCAGTTCATCACACCCCTGCGGGAGCTCCGCGCCTGCATCGACTACGAATTCTGATCGAGCGCAAGCAACGCATATGTATCTGCGCCGCGACGCCTGCCAAGGCGCCGCGGCCGCTTTTTCTCGGCCGCTTTCCGCGAAGCGCAATATCGTATTGCCAACCGGTACGCCGTCTTCCCTGTCAAAAGCAGGCAGACCCCGGCGTCAACAAACAAAATCGACCACAGCACACAGAGCCGACGTCCCGCAAGCTTCGCCGCCAGCTCCCAGGGCGGAAGCTGGGGCTGGGACTCCGGAGGCGACGAAAAGAAGGCCTTTGCCTGCTTCCACAGCAGGGAGAGTCGGAAGCGTCCAGTGTTCGTTTTGACAGAGGTTCCTGCCGCGGAGGACAGAGCCGCGGCAGCGTAGCCGGAATAATACTCCGGCAGCACCGCCTCCAAAAAGGTGACCGGCGCGGACTCCGTCATGGGAAGATAGATCCGGGCCGCGCTGCCGTAGGCGGCCCGGTTGACGCTGTCCTTCGGCTCCTGCAGCACAGCCGTCACACGATACCCCTGCCCGCGGATCACGATGCTTTCGCCGCAGCCGTGGGCCGAGCCGAAGAGCCGCCAGGCGGCCTGCTCGTTGAGGACGGCAGTCTGGGAACCCGCTTGAAAGGTCCCGGTTCCGCCCTCTGTCAAAGCAAAGGAATGCAGGCGGAAGAAGTCCTCCGTCACATACCAGATCTCCGCCTCCGCCGTTCGCCTGCCGTAGGCGGCCTGTCCGGCCTGCATTCCGCCATAGACCGCCGCGATGGGGACGGGATCAGTTTCCTCCTGCAGGCGCTGCTCCAGCTCGAGGACGATCCGCCCGGCCTGCTCCGCGTCCAGCTCTCCGCTGTTCCAAAAGGCGGAGACCTGGCAATAGCGCTGGCTCGCGGATCCCCGCCAAAGCTCGGCGGATCGCTGCATCCACTGATTTTCCAGAATGCTGTGGATGGACCAGCCGGACCAGAGCAGGATCAGGAGCAATAGGATCCCGATAAGAAGGCGGCGCGCTCTGCGCCCAGCCGCGGTCGGCGCCGGTTTTCTGCCGCCGGCTTCCTCGTCGGGCGGGCAGAGCGCCCGGGCCGTAAAACGTTTTTTCATCTCAATCATCCCCAAAGCGCACGCCCTGGCCGTCGGAAAGGGGGCCGCTGGACATGACGACAACATAGCTGGACTTGTCCAGCTCACCGGTAACTGCGGTGTAGCGATCGTCCTGCCGCAGCACCTCCACGCCAACCCGGCGGACCTTGGATCGGGAACCCAGGGGGGTGTTTTTGGTGTCTACAACGTAGACGAAATCTCCCATGGAATCTTGGAAGACCGCCGCGTTGGGCACCACCAGATCGTGGCGGGAGGGCTCCAGGGAAACGGTCAGGGTGTAATATTGGTTCGGCACGGCGTCGTCCCCGGTGACGGAGAACACCAGGCATTTCCGATAAGTGGGGTCCGTCTCGTCGGGCTCGATGGCAGTCAGCTGGATCTGCACAATGCCGCCGGACTGATTTGTGATCCGGGCTTCGGTTCCGGTGCGAAGGAGGACAGCTTCCTCCATGGGAACGGAGCAGCGCAGCGTACAGGCGTCTCCGCTGCGCAGGGTCGCCAAAAGCTCTCCCTGCTCAAAGCGCTCCTTTTCAAGCACCGAGACGACGATTCCGTCTCGGCTCGCTAAGATCTCTCCGCCGCCGATCCCGGATTCCAGACGGGAAATCTCCTGCTTTGTCTGTTCGATTTCTGCCTCCATGGCGGTCAGACGGGCAGCCGTGAGTTCATCCTGGACCTGGGTGTTCTTCCGCCGGTCATACCAGGCGGAAATGGCGCTTTTTGCACTGAGCACCGCGTTTTCACATTCCATTGCATCGGTGCAGCCCGCGTATTCCATCTCCAGCGATGAAATTTGGTTGTTGGCAGCCTCCACCTTCATTTGGGCAGCGTCCACAGCGGGCTGATACTGAGCCTGCAGGGCCTGCAGGGCGTTGTCCGCCGGATAGCAGCGGTTCTGGCACTCCAGAACCTCCGCATTGGCGGCCTCCAGCTCCGCCTTTGCCGCCAGATATTCCTCGGATTCCGGGTCGGAGGCATAGTAGCTCTCGTTGGCCTGGGCGTTCTCCTGCCGGTTCCGTGCAGCGTTCAGCGCCTGGTGGGCAGCCTCTGCCTCCTGGGCGGCGGCGTCAACGGCGGTGTGGTAGGCATTCTGAGCCGCATCCAGTTCCTTGTTTGCGGCGGACAGCTGGCTGTTGAGGCTGCTGCGTTTGCCGGTATACTCCTGGCAGCGGGTCTGCCGCTGCTGGGCGTCGTCCAGGTTGTTTTTTAGG
This sequence comes from Oscillospiraceae bacterium, assembly GCA_902767915.1. Classification (GTDB taxonomy): domain Bacteria; phylum Bacillota; class Clostridia; order Oscillospirales; family Oscillospiraceae; genus JAFRPC01. The sequence continues at coordinate 3,722 of CACXJE010000065.1, forward strand.
ATCTGATACTCTGCCCAGGCTCCGGAGTCCGTCGGCGCCGAGGCGCTGAGCTGGGCCTCCGCAAAGGCAGCCTCCTGCTGGGCCAGTTGAACCTGGAGGGCTGCCAGGGACCCATCGTCTGGATAGTCTACCCGGATCAGAACGTCTCCCGTCTTCACCCTGTCTCCGGCCTTGACGAGGACCTTAGTCACAGTACCGGCGCGGGTCGCCAGCAGCTCAATTGGAGGGCCGGCCTCAGTGATTCCGCCGCAGGCCACCACTGGGGATATGGTTCCCGGGGTCACAGGCTGTGTGGTCACCTCCGGGAGCGTCAAATTCCGGATCGTGCCGGAAAAGAATGTCAGCAGGGCCATAATGGCGAAAAAGCCGATCGCAGCCCATTTGACCCAAGCTCTGTTTTTCTTCATTTGATACCTCCGGTTACGATCCCTTCCTCCAGATGCTTCTCTCCGCCAAGGAAGAGCAGCAGACAGGGGATCATATAAATCACCGCGGCAGCGAAGGCCAGGCCCAGCTCGCCCTCGTTGATCCGACTGAGATAAATGGAGAGGGGCTGCAGCTCCTCCTGCTCCAGCAGCACCATGGGCTGCTCCACCATGTTCCAGTAGTCGAAGAACACCAGCATTCCAACCGCGAACAGTGCGCTTTTGCACTGAGGCAGAAAGATCCTGCGAAAGATTTGCCATTCATTGGCGCCGTCCAGCTGGGCAGCCTCTATGTATTCTCTGGGGATGCGCTGCATGTATTTGGTCAGCAGGAACACGGCGAAGGGCGAGAAAATCCCTGGCAGCAAGATCGCCCAGATGGTATCATAGGTGCCAAGCTGCTTACTCACCAAATAATTCGGCACCAGAGTCACCTGATAGGGCATCAGCGTCAGTACCAGGTAGCCGAAGAAGATCAAGCGGCGAAGCCGGGAGGGCCTCCGGCAGAAGCCGTAGGCCGCCAGGGCGGAGACCGCCACCTGCAAAATGGTGATTGGAACTGTGTAAAGGACAGAGTTCCAGAATTTTTGCAGGTATTCCGGGCTTTGCAGCAGAAAGGTATGATATTGTTCCCCTGTGGCAATGTCCGGCACCAGCCTCAGGATCACCTGCTCCTTCATATAGGTGTCCCCGCCCAGGACTGCGCCGTAGCTCCGTTCGATCTCCGCTGCGGAGAGGAAGGAGTTCACCACGGTCAGAATCGTCGGCAGCAGAAAGAGGATCGCCAGGAGCGTGATTGCCAGCCAAAGGCAGCCGTTTTTGAATCGTCGTTTTTTCATATTTTTACTCATATTCCGTGTCCCGATCCAGTCGGCGTTCTATGCCAAGCAGCACCGCGATGACTGCGCCCATGACAGTGGCCAGGAGCAGGGCTGCGGAGCTGAGCTTCTGATAGTCCATGTTGCGAAAGGTGTTGTTCATGAAGTGCTGCAGCAGATACAGGTTCTGGTTGGGATAGGAGCCCGTCAGCAGCCAGACCTCCCGGAAGATTTTCATGGAGGCGATCAGGCTCATCAGGACCACAAAGAAGATCGTCGGTGCAAGGAAATGGATCTTGACCGCAAAGAATTGCCGGGTCCGGCTGGCACCGTCCAAGTTTGCCATGTCGATGTAGGTTCGGGGGATGGCGGCCAGGGCTGCCGTATAGAGGATCGTATGGTAGCCAATGTTCTTCCAGAGATAAAGCAGCAGCACCATAAGAATGCTCCAGGGGGAGTAGAACCAGTCCAAATGCGTCCCCAGCCAGGCGTTTAGGGAGCCGTTCCGGTGGAACAGTACTTGCCAGACCAGGATCACCGAGGCCACCGGCACCAGCATAGGACTGAGCAGGGCTGTGCGGAGCTGACTTTTCAAAGGGATCGCCCGCTCCAGCCAGAGTGCCAGCTTCAAAGGCAGCAGCACCGCCAGAGGAATCGAAATTGCCAACAGGATCCCGGTGTTTTTCGCCCCCAGCAGAAAGGCCTTGTTATGCAGCAGGGCTTTATAATTGTCCAGTCCGACAAAGTCTCCGTCCACAGGCCGGTTCACCAGGCTGTAATAAATCACCATTCCGAAGGGCAGCAAGAAAAACAGCAGCACGCCCGCCAAACTTGGAAGCAAAAATAAAAAAGATGCGGATTTCCTGTCTTGACGTCGTTTCATTTTTCCTTTTGTGATGTTTTTGGGATTTGCAAAATGCGCTCTACCACTTGCGGCGATGGATTCAACTTGGAAAACGCCTTGATATAGTTTTTGCGGTTCATTTTGTGCTCCTCCTTCAAACGAAATCAATTATGTTCATTGATATAGAGCCACACACGGTTTTCAATCCGCTCTGCGGCTTGCTGTGCGGTGCAGTCACCATTGAAATATACCTGCGCTTCTTCGAGAATGACGTTGTTGAGCTCTGAGATCCCGCCGGCGAAATGATTGGCTTCCGCATAGAGCGCCTTCATATGAGCAACGCCGGATAAAAAACCTTCCTGATCCTGAATTTCCGTATAAGGATCGTCCAGCATTTGTGCGACCTCCGCGTCCAGATCGCCCTCCGCCCATTCGCGGTTGATCGAAATGCAGAGCCGCGTCATTTCGGAGCTCTTCCATGTTTCATGCCAACCTTCGTCTGTAAACAGCGTCATCATCAGCGCTTTCGCGGCCTCCAAGTCGCAGCCGGAGACGACAGCCAGATAGGTGTTGCTGTGGAGCGTGCAGGCGCTCACACCCGCAAACGGCGGCGGGACCAAATCATAGTCCTCCCATAGATGCATACCGAGATACATCGGCTGATTGCAGGAGGCCATAGGCGTTCCCTCTGCCGCACCCTGATTTGCCATGGCCTCAGCCGGTGTTAAAACAAAGCGGTCGCAGTATTCCAGAAGCGCAAGAAACTCCTCTGTTTGGAAGTGGGTTGTGCCGGCTTCTGCGTCGATCCAGTAATCCGCCGTTGCCGTCAGCCAGTTGCTGAAACGGATCTCCCGTGTGTCCAGGCCGAACGCCTCCGGTTCGTTTTCCGCCAGGAAGGAGAAGTAGGCCTGCGGCGCTGCAAGGTCGCTTGCGGCAGCCTGATACCGCTTCGGCACGGCGTTCACCTGCGGCTGCAATACAAGCGGCAAACAGCAGCAGCTTCCGTCCACACGCAGCGCTTCGACCATGTTTTCATACAACACGCCGGAGGAAAAGAGCGTCGGCGCGACCGTTTCCATCGGTGTGAGCAAGCCCTTCGCGGCATAGTTTTTCAGCGCCGACAGGTCGGGAAGGCCAAGGATATCCACCTCGCCCGACAGCAGCGCCCGGTTGAGCTGGTCCATGCTCTTGTATTCCTTTACCTCCAGACTTCAGTCTGCACTGTGCAGATTGACGTAGGAGATCATATCCGA
>CACXJE010000066.1 GCA_902767915.1 Oscillospiraceae bacterium
CCGGCCACGTGAGGCTTGGCCTCGGTGAGCACGGTCTCGGTGATGACAGCCTCCAGGGTCTGGACGTCGCCGCAGTTGGCGCAGGTGAACTTGGCGGTGGCAGCGGTGTTGTCCGCGGTCCAGGTCCATTCGGGGGCGCCGTAGGCGTGGCCGGTGGCGGGGATCTCGGTATGCTCGCGGCTCAGCTCCTCGTTACAGACGGAGCAGTAGACCACCATATCGTAGCCGCCGGCGGTGGTGCAGGTGGCAGCGGTCTCGTTCTCCTTCACAGCGGCAGCGGGGGTATGCTCGTGGGCAGTCGCAAGAATCGTCGTATAGAACGTACTGCCGCTTCCCTTCTGATACAGGAAAACGGTCTGCTGGCCGGTGGCGTAGCAGGAAAACAGGTTGCTTCCGGAATTGTAACGCAGCTTATTTCTGGAATTCGTTCCCTGTGCAGTCACAGTGGCCTCATTGTCAGAAATCTCAATCGTCCAGGAGCCGTTGTCGTCCAGCTCAGCCTTTGTGCGAAGATAGTTGCTGCTGGAGGAGGCTGCATAAAGGTAGCCTTCGTTGGCCTCGTCGTAGAAGCACCAGGTTCCGGTGGTGGTGCCTTCCCCAAGGGTCAGGATCGCGGTGGTCTCAGCAGGGACAAAGGTCAGATAGTCCGTGCTCTTTTCGCCGTCCACAGAGGCGCGGTTGTTGTTATTCTGTGTGGTGGACAGGGAGTTGTTCTTGGTTCCGTTGGCGGTGATGATCACGCTGGATCCGGCAACAAGATCCGCAGGATCGGTAACCAGATTGTACGTATCGCCGCCCGCACCGTCAGCATAGCTGTACAGCGCCTTGAGGGTGATGTCAGCGGTCGCAGCGTAGGTGCCGGTCAGGATCTCCTCGGGGCGGGTTGCGACGTTGTCATAGTCCTCCGTGACCCAGCCCAGGAAGGTGTAGCCCTCGGGGGCTTCCGCGGTGGGCAGGGTGATGCCGGTGATAGAGTTGCAGGTCATGGGAGCAGGAGCCGTCACACCCTCGGGAGTGGTGAAGGTCACGGTGTAGTCATGGCCCAGGGCAGGAATCGCCTCGGTCTTGGCGTGCTCACACAGGGTGCAGGTGTAGGTCATGACGCCGGCATCATCCGCAGTGGGCTCGGTGGTAACCACGCCCGCATTCCAGGTGTGGGCTTCTTCATCGCCCACAGACTCGCCGCAGACGGTGCAGACGTGCCAGTGATTGGCATCGTCGTGGCTGTAGGACGCCGCAGGGGTGTGGCCCAGAGCCGGCAGCTCGGTGACGCTGAGGACCGCGCCGCAGAGATCGCAGGTCACGGTGACAGAGCCGGCCTCGGTGCAGGTGGGCTCCACACGGGTCTCGGTGGTGGCGCCGTCATGGGCGCAGGGCACCTCGGCAGCAGGAATCAGCGTGTAGGTCGTGGTGCCGGCAGGCACGTTCTTGTACAGGGACAGGGGGCCGCCGGTGGTCGCAGAATAGGCCGCAAAGCCGTAGCTGCCGTTCTTCCGCAGATAGCGGCTGTTGCCCTTGTTTACGAAATCATAGGTGCCGTCGGCCACGGTGACGGACCAGCGGGCGTAATCGGTGACGGAGCTCAGCAGGGTTGCGCGGTTGTTGTTGGAAGTGGCAGCCGCATAGGAGCTGGTGGAATCGTTGTACAGCCGCCAGTACATGAGGCCGCCGATGTTCTCGGAGGACAGGGTCCAGACCAGAGAGGTGTCGTCGGTGGTAATCACGTTGTCAGACGGGGTGACATCTGTAAAGGCCAGACGATTGTTGGAAACCTGTGCCTTCATCGCGCTGTTGTCATATACCACCAGATAATCACCGGCCTCCAGGTCACCCTCGTAGAGGGCATACTGGTTGGAGGGCTGATCGCCGCCCTCGGTCTTGGTGTAGACCGCGTAGAGGGTGGTGTCGGCGGTGGGATAATAGGCTGCGCCGGGGGCGTAGAAGGCGGGCTTCTCGGTGGTTTCCTCGAAGCTCACGTCGGACCAGCCGGAGAAGGTCCAGCCCTCCACCTCTGTGGCGGAGGCGGGCAGCAGAACCTGATCGCCGGCATAGCCGGAAACAGGCGTCCCATAGGCTTCGCCGTTGGCCATGAAGCTGACGGTAACCACAGCTCTGGGGGCAAAGTTGATCTGCACGGTGCAGGCGGAGGTGGGAACCACGGTAAAGCTGTTGCCGCTGCGGGTCACAGTAGCGGTGCCGGAGGTAATCTCATAGCCGGCAACCGCATAGCCCTCCTTGGGGGTGGCAATGATGGTGGCGCCGTTGAGCTCCACAGTACCGTAAGCCTCGTTGTTGGAGACAGCAGTGATCTCGTAGGCGGGAGCAGTATAGTCGGTGGTATAGGCCTTGATCCGGAAGCTGCCCTTGCCGCTCTGGAGGCTGGTCCAGGTGCTGGCGGTGGCGTTCTTATAGAAGGAGGTGTTGGCGTGGGTGGCATGGGTCCAGGTGACGAACTGCGTGGAGGAACCGCTGTAGTCATATGGCATGTACAGATAGTTGCCGTCGGAGTCCTGGGCAGCGGTGCTGAGCTGGAAGACCACAGAGTAGGTCTGATTCGGATTCAGGTTCACGGGCGTATCCAGAACGATGGTGTGGTAGCCCATGTAGGGAATGGTGCCGCTCTGGCTGGCGGCCAGGGTGCCGGAGGCGGGGTCGGTGGCAGAGGTGGGATCGGTGTAGATGCTCAGGTTATAGCTGACGCCCTCGTCCCAGGTGCACAGCGCCACAGCCTTCAGAATCTCACTGCCGTTGGCGGTGAAGACGTTGGCGATATAGGGGTTATTGGTGCTGAAGGATTGATAGTTGTTGAAGTTGGAGGTGCCGTCGTACTGATAGATGTTGTCGTAGTTGTCAACGGGACCCACCTTGTAGAAGTAGCAGGTGTCATTCAGGGAAGCGTAATCCTCGTAGGAGATGTAATAGTAGCCGTTATCGCCGTAGGAGGTGCCCCAGGAGTTCTTGATGATCCAGGCGCCGTTGTTGGTGGGACGGTTGGAGGAGTTGAAGTTGGTGCGGGAGTAGTTGTCGTCCCAGCCCACCACGGTAACGTCGTGGTTGGACTGCGCGCTGGTGCTGAGATAGCAGTAGGCGCCGGTGCTGTCGTTGGAGCCCGCGTCCTCATGGTCGTAGCCGAAGGTGCCTGCGCCGTAGTCCATGATGGCCTGCTTCACGGCGTCCATATTGGCGGTGGGGATCCAGTCCACGTCGGTCACATGGGCCACGTTGTAGTCATAGGCGTAGGTGGAGCCCAGGCCGGAGGAGCTGGCCTTGCTGTAGGCCAAAGCGGAGACGCTCTCAGAAGCGGGGCCCTCCCAACGCATCAGGGTGTAGGTGGGAATCTCACCGAAGCCGCCCAGATTCAGGTAGTTGCTGTAGGGCTTGGAGTTGTCGCCGGAGAGCATGCCCAGCTTGTCATAGGCGTAGGTAAAGCAGTACCAGGCCAGGTGATATTCGGACAGGTTCATGGAAGTGGCGGCAGCAGCACCGGTCTCATTGTTCACGATGCCGTTGCGGATCATGTAGGACTCCACGGAGCCGAGGGCGCCGTGGGCCCAGCAGGTGCCGTAGTTGCCCTGGTTGCGAACGGGAGTCACGTAGCCCAGGGTATTGCTGTTGTAGGAGCTGGGGAAAGCAGTTTTGGGCGTGCCGTCGGTGCTTTGGACCCCATCAGCCTTCGCAGCCAGATACGCATCGGTCAGGCTGTGATTGCCGGGATGCTCCACCGAACGACGTCCGGTCGGATGGATCGTTCCGCTGACAGGCTCGGCGGCAGATGCTTCCTCGGGTTCTTCCGCAGCCAGAGCAGCCGGGAAAATGCCGAGCACAAGCACTACAGCCAGCAGCAGCGCAAGAAGCTTCTTGAGGGATTTGTACATGTTCATTTCTCCTTCTATTTATTTGTCGACAAGAACTGCCAACTTTTATTGTATGATTATAGCATCTTTCTTGGTTTTTTTCCAGAAGGAACCAAGAAAACAACGGCAGGAAATGTGTGGGTTTTGTAAAGAATCGTCTTATTTCTCGGAAATCAGCCTTCGGATTTGCTGCCTTTCCGGATCCCTGCCCGCTGGACCCCATAGATGCCGATCAGAATCACCAGGCAGAATACCAGTCCGAGCCAGGAGAAGGGTTCATGTAAAATCACAACCCCGGCAAACACCGACACCGCAGTGGTCAGATTTGCAAACACCGTTTCCCTGGCCACAGGCAGCTTGGAGATGGCATAGTTGGACAGGAAAAAGCTGACCACCGAGCAGAACACCGACAGGAACAGCACGCTCAGCAGATAGGAGGTGGTTCGGAAGGGCGCCAGGTAGGCCGACAGGTCTCCCCTGCAGCGAGCCAGGGCCAGAACAGTAAATACGACTGCCCCGACGATCAGCATGGCATAGGTCCTGGAGAAGGGCGTCGTCTGACCGGAAAGCCCCCTTGCCAGCAGGGTATAGCCCGCCGCCGACACAACCGCCAGCACAAGCGCCGCCACTCCGATCCAGTCCAGCCGGCCGGACTGCTTGCTCAGCAGCCCGATGCCGATCACGCCGCCCACAGACAGCAGGCCGAACAGAAGCTGACCGACGGTGGGCCGCTCCTTCAGAATCGGAACCGCAGCCAGCGTAGAGACCACCGGGATCATAGCGATCATCACGCCGGAGAAGATCGTAGTGGAATGAAGGATGCCGAATTGCTCTCCGAAGAAATACAAGGCAGGCTGAAACACCCCCAGGGCCAACAGGAGCAGCAGCTGCCGCGGCTTGCAGCGCATCTCCGCCAGCTGCCGGGGAAACAGATGCATGATCAAGAAAGAAATCAAAAACCGGTGGCTCAGGAGGACGAACACGTGGGCCGTATTCAACGCGGTCCTGGACGCCAGAAAACTGAAGCCCCAGCAGCCGTGACAGATGATATCCGCAAGAATGGGGCGAAGCCCTGCTTTATCTTTCATGGCGGCAGCACACCTTTCGTATCAGCTGATAGATCCCGATCACCAGGGCTGCCAGGGGAATATGGGTCAATATCATCAGGATCGTATAGACAAAGCGGAGTCCCTTTGCTGCCAGGCGGGCGGACAGATCCTCATAGATGGGCACACCGCCTCCGCTGTAGATCAGCATATAATCGGAACCCAGCTTATGATTCACGGGGATCGCCACCAGACACAGCAGCAGGATCGGGATCATGCACCACAGGGCGTCGGCCCACTTGAGCTTATGGTAGCCGGTCATCAGCAGGAAGACGCCGGTTACAAACATGGCCGAGTGGAAATACAGGGAGTAGAAGGCGCCGAAGGTCCAGAAGGGATAGAAGTTGAGCCCGTTGCAATAGATGACGCCGATGCCGCCGTAGAGCAGACCGATGGTGGTCAAAAAAGCCAGGGCAGTCCGTTTGACCCTTCCCCTGCCCCAAGCCGCAAAGGGCAGCGTAAAGATATACAGGGAGCAGGTGTAGATCGGCAGAATGCCGCCAACGTTGAAGCCCCGACCTGTGGTGATATCGTAATAACTTTCCCAGCTGATTTTTCCGATTTCCATCAGCGCGGAAAAAACAAAAAGGACCTTCAGCAGAACCGTGATCTTCGAGTGGGCAGTCCTTCTGAGCAGCCAGGAGATCAGAATCCCCAGCACGAATACCAGCCCGATATAGATCAGATGCGGCGTGCTGAACAGGTCCGAGGTGAAATTTGCAATGTTGTACTTGTAGTCAAAAAAATGATAATTCATCATCGGCACCGCTTTTCTTTGTATTGTGCGTTCTGTTTCTATTCCTCGAACAGGCTCAAATCAATGCCGTAAGCCTCACAGAGCCAGACAAGTCCGCTGCGGATCTCATCCCTGGGAAAATTGCAGCGCTCCAGGGTTTCGTCAGATAACAGATTCAGATCGTTGTAAAATCGGAGTCCGGTTGTCAAGGCCTCCGGTTCTTCCGCTTCAACTGCAAAGAAGAGCAGGTCCTCCGCTTCACAGAGCCTTTCCTCCCGCATCAGAGCAGCCAGTCGAAAGGCCAGTTTCCCGGTGTCCGCCTCCGTTGGGCGGGGCGATTCCAGATGCACGTCACTGGTCAGCTCGCTGCCCTTGCCGAGAATCAAGGAAAACACGTACCGCGTGATACTCTCAATCTGACGCATGAGCCAATCCTGATGGTACATGCACGGATTCCCTCCTTTCCGGCGTGGGGCTTGTGGCCGACTGCCCCTACAGGTTGATTATATCAGGAACCATCCTGCAAATCAATCCCGAAATCAGCATCCATTGACATTCCCAACCGATGTAAGTGTGATCACGAAACAAGAACGCATGGAAAGCAAAAAATCCCGCCGACTGCCGCCGACAGGATTTTTGCTTTGACTGAAGATTGCCATTTTAAATTTGCAACGACGACAATACTCGCCAAATCCCGAGTTGTAGCGCCGTAGGGGGCGGCGTCCACGACGCCCCGAACGTATCGGTTTTTCATACCTGCGGGCCGTCCCCTAAAGGACTTGCTTCGCTGCGGAGGACGCCGGCCCCTACGGGAACCCGTCGAAAAATTCCGATTTGTCAATTTATGGCCATATTCTGCTTTACGGTTCTGCAGAACACCACCAGCATCACACGGATGGCGATGCATTTCAGTCTTTAACAAGATTGATGATTTGTACGGAGAAATCCATAGAGAGAGCACGCAGTTTTGATTCCGACATAGCATCGCATCCTTATTATCTATATAATAATATCATCATAATTAGTTTATACTTGTAAAGTGATGTTTGCGCCGTCGGCGCAAGTGATGCAGTTTGCTTTGCAAACAGTGATGTATTGCGGCTTTGCCGCAAAGTGATGTGATGTGTTCCGCTCACGTGCCGAAGGCACACATCACGCCCGAAGGGCACATCGCTTGCATAGCAAACATCACGTTCCGCGCAGCGGAACACATCGTTCAAAAAAACGCCTTTTGTCGGTAGACAAAAGACGTTTTTTTG
>CACXJE010000067.1 GCA_902767915.1 Oscillospiraceae bacterium
AAATGGCAATTTGAAAAACACCTTCATTTTCAACTTTCAACTTTCAATTTTCAATTCTTCCCGCATCCGGGAAATATGGATGCAGGCAGTTCTTTGACAACCTGAAAGCCGCTCCCGATCCGGGAGCGGCTTTGGTCGTTTTTCGGCGATACATGTTTTCCGGAAAATGGGGAATGCTCCGAAAAAAGGACCCGGGTCCGGATCGGAGGACGAAAAATGGATCAGAGAGCGCAAAAAGCGGATAATCGATCGGTGGAAGCCCTGTTTGCCGGGGCGGCGGATTTCAGCCGACGGGCGCTGCGGGTGGCGGGGCTGGACTGTGCGGTGCTGTTTCTGGACGGCCTGACCTCCGGCTCGGAGATCGCCGAAACCGTGCTGAAGCCCCTTTCCGCCCTCTCCGCCCCCATGACGCCGGAGGCCCTGTCGGCCCGGATCCTGTCGGGGGCGGTTTACTGCGCCGTGGCCCAGCCCTGCCGGGATGAGGCCGACGCGGTGAACCGGCTGCTCAACGGCTTCTGCCTGCTGGAGCTGCCCGGCGGGCTCCGGCTGGCCTTTGAGGTCAAAACCGGGGAAAAGCGGGGCCCCTCGGAGCCGGAGGTGGAAAGCACCACCCGGGGCCCCAAGGACGCCTTTGCCGAGACCTCCCGGACCAATACGGGCCTGCTGCGCCGCCACCTGCGGAATCCCCGGCTGCGGATCTGGGAGACTGCTGTGGGGGCCGAGAGCCGGACCAACGTTTCCCTGCTGTGGGTGGAGGGGACAGCAGATCCGGCCCTGGTGGAACGGATGCGGCAGCGGCTTTCCGACCTGGAGATCCGGGATCTTTTGACCCCCTCCGCCGTGGAGACCCGGATCACCGGCCGCCGGGGCCTGCCCTTTCCGCTGCTGCAGTACACCGAGCGGACGGATAAGTTCGCCGGCGGCCTGCTGGAGGGCCGGGTGGGTCTGTTTGTGGACGGGCTTCCGGTGGGCTATCTGGCTCCGGTGAACCTGGGGGCGCTGCTGGAGTCGGCGGAGGACCGGGACACGGACCCGATCTCCGCCCGGTTTCTGCGGGCCCTGCGAGGGATCGCCCTGGCCCTGGCCCTGCTGCTTCCGGGGCTCTATGTGGCCATGGCCACCTTCCACCAGGAGATGCTGCCCACACTGCTGCTGGAGGCCGTCATCGAGAGCAAGGCCAAGGTGCCCTTTCCCACGGTGCTGGAGATCCTGGGCCTGCTGACGGCCTTCGAGCTGCTGCAGGAGGCGGGGCTGTCCGCCCCCAAGGCGGTTTCCCAGCCGGTTTCCATCATCGGCGGGCTGGTGGTGGGCACCGCCGCGGTGGAGGCGAACCTGATCTCTCCGGCGGCGCTGATCCTGGTGTCTGCCGCGGGGATCTGCGGCTTTGCTCTGCCGGGCAAGAGCTTTGTGGACGCGGTCCGGCTCTGCCGCTTCGGACTCACCCTGCTGGCGGCGCTGGCGGGGCTTTACGGCCTGACCCTGGGTCTGCTGGCCCTGCTGGTCTATCTGGCAGGCCTGGATTCCTTCGGGAAAGCCTGGCTGGCGCCCTATTCCGAGCTGCGGCGGAAATAAGGGAAAAAACCCGGAAAAACGCAGGTTTTTTCCGGGTTTTTTCCAAAAAACTATTGCTTTTTTTCTTTGAAAGTGCTATAATTGCCCCGTTATTAGGTAGGATGTAAGTTAGAGAGGCCGTTCAAGCCTCTCTCTTATTATGTATGGTGGGTTTTGACACCCTTCCGGAGGAGAAAATTATGAAGATCACCGACCGGGTCTGGGCCTTTTCCCAGCCTGTTGTGGAGCAGCTGGGCTGCCGGCTCTGGGACGTGGAATACGTCCGGGAGGGCGGGGAATGGTTCCTGCGCCTGTATATCGACAAGGACGGCGGCGTAAACATCAATGACTGCGAGGCCATTTCCCGGGCCATTGACCCGATTCTGGACCGGGAGGATCCCATCGAGGGCAGCTACCGGTTCGAGGTCTGCTCCGCCGGCCTGGAGCGGCAGCTCAAGCGTCCCTCGGATTTCGAGGCCTTTCTCGGCGCGGATATTTTGCTCAAAACCTATCGCCCTGTGGACGGCGTCCGGGAATTTCCCTGCGTCCTTCGGGGCTATGACAACGGCGACGTCACCGTAGACTACGCCGGCGAAACCAAAACCTTCCTCAAGTCCCAGGTGGCCCTGGTGCGGCTGCGGGTGGACTTCTGAGATCAGATTGAAACAGGAGGAAACAGACAATGGCAACCAATGCGAATTCCGAAATTTTTGCAGCACTCCGTCAGCTGGAGCGGGAGCGGGGAATCCCCGTGGATTACATGGTGGACCGCATCACCCAGGCTCTGCTGGCTGCCTATAAAAAGGACCGGACCGGCTATACCGACAACGTGTTCGTAGAGCTGAACGAGACCGCCATGAAGATGTATGCCCAGAAGGAGGTCGTGGAGGAGGTCCTCACCCCCGCCACCGAGATCCAGATCGAGGCCGCCCGGGCCATCGACCCCAAGTGCGAGCTGGGCGACCTGGTCAACGAGGAGATCAAGACCCAGGCCTTCGGCCGGATTGCCGCCCAGACCGCCAAGCAGGTCATCATCCAGGGCATCCGGGAAGCCGAACGGGGCATGGTCTTCGACAAGTTCTCCTCCAAGGAGCATGAGATCCTCACCGGCTCCGTCCTGCGGATCGACCCCAACTCCGGGGATATGACCATCCGCATCGGCCAGGGCAACGACCGCACCGACGCCTACCTGTCCAACAACGAGCAGGTCAAGGGCGAGTTCTACCACGAGGGCGACCTGATCCGGGTCTACGTGGTGGAGGTCCGCCGCAGCAACCGGGGGCCCCAGGTCATCGTGTCCCGGACCCATCCGGGCCTGGTGAAGCGGCTGTTCGAGCTGAACGTCCCCGAAATCGCCTCCGGCGAAGTGGAAATCAAGTCCGTGGCCCGGGAGGCCGGCTCCCGCACCAAGCTGGCGGTCCATGCGGTGGACGAAAACCTGGATCCCGTTGGCACCTGCGTGGGTCCCAGAGGCGCCCGTGTGGCGGCTGTGGTGAACGAGCTCCGGGGTGAAAAGATGGACATCGTGGTCTGGTCCGAGGATCCCGCCCAGTTTGTGGCGGCGGCCCTTGCCCCGGCCGACGTGGTTTCCGTGACCCCCATCGAGGGCGAGAAGGCCTTCCGGGTCCTGGTGCCCGACGATCAGCTGTCCCTGGCCATCGGCAAGGAGGGCCAGAACGCCCGCCTGGCCGCCCGTCTCACCGGCCATAAGATCGACATCAAGCCTGCAAGTCAAGCTGAGGAAGAATGAAAAAAAGAAAACATGAAAAAATGAAACAATTTCGGAGTTTTTCAAATTGAAATTTGAAAAACACAATAATTCTTTCGTTCTTTCATTGTTTCATTCTTTCATTTGAACGAGGAAAGGAGGAATCCGCATGCCCAAAAAGACGCCCCTGCGGCAATGCCTCGGCTGCCGGGAGATGAAGCCCAAGCCGGAGCTGGTGCGGGTGGTCCGGTCCCCGGAGGGGACGGTGAGCGTGGACCTGCGGGGCAAGGCCCCGGGCCGCGGCGCCTATGTCTGCCGCAGCGCGGACTGCCTGAAAAAAGCCCTGCGCTCCAAGGCCCTGGGACGGGCCCTGGAGGTAGAGATTCCTCCGGAAATATACGACGCCCTGACCCGGCAGATGGAGGAGGATCATGGAACATAACGTGGATAAAGCCCTCGGTCTGCTGGGGCTGGCCCGAAAGGCCGGCAAGCTTCAGACCGGAGAAGAGACCGTGTCCGTCATGCTGGCGGAAAAGCACGCCCGGCTGACGGTCCTGGCAAATGACGCCGGCGAGGTCGTGACCCGGAAGATCCGGAGCCTGGCGGAGGGCAGCCGGCAAAGAATCCTGCGGATCCCCTATGACAAGCTCAGCCTGGGGGCGGCCCTGGGCCGGCCCAGCGTATCGGTGGCCGCTTTTGCGGACGTGTCCCTGGCTCTGGCCTTTGTGAAGGCCCTGCCGGAGGGAACGGCATCCCCGGAGCTGCTGGAGGATCTGGAGCGCCGCGTGGCCAGAGTCAAGGCCCGGCGCGATACGAAATCACGGAAAAGTTAGTGTGGAGGTGGCTATATGAGTTTGGTGAAGTACAGAATCAAGGAGGTTGCGGCGGACTTCGGCCTTGCGCCCAAGGAGATTGCCGCGATCGTTGAAAAATATTTTGAAAAGCCCAAGAGCACGGCCCAGGTGCTGGAGGAGAACCAGCTGAACCTGATCTTCGATCTGCTGACCCAGCGGAACCAGATCGCGTCTGTGGAGGTCGTGTTTGCCGCGGCATTCGCCGCCAAGGAGGCGGAGGAGAAGCGGAAGGCCGAGGAGGCCGCCAAGAAGGCCGCCGAGGAGAAGAAGAAAGAGGAAGCCGCCGCCGCCGCCGCTGCCGCGGGCAAGAGCGCACCTGCTCCCGCCCCCAAGACCGGCGAGAAGAAGCCGGCGCCTGCCAAGCAGCAGCCTGCCGAGCCCCAGCGGAAGCGGGAGCGCCGGGTGGTGGATACCTCCGCCGTCCAGGTCAATGCCGACCGGTTTGACGACCGGGTGGACACCCTGATCTCCGAGCGGGATCAGAACCGTTCCGGCGGCAAGCAGAAGATCGGCGGCAAGAACAAGAAGCAGCAGGGCCAGAAGGGCGCCAAGTCCAAGGAGGACGAGCGCAAGAAGATGAACCGCCTCCGCCTGGAGGTCATCAAGAAGACCCCGCTGACCGTCAAGATCCCCGACGAGATCACCGTGGGCGAGCTGGCTTCCCGGATGAAGAAGACCGCCGCCGAGGTCATCAAGTGCCTGATCCGCAACGGCGTCATGGTCACTGTGAACCAGACCATCGACTTCGACACCGCGGAATTTGTGGCCACCGAGCTGGGCTGCAAGGTGGAGCGGGAGATCATTATGACCATCGAGGATAAGCTCTTTGATGATCATGAGGACACCGCAGATGAGCTGGTCACCCGTCCCCCCGTGGTTGTGGTCATGGGCCATGTTGACCACGGCAAGACCAGTCTGCTGGACGCGGTCCGGAAGACCAACGTGGTGGCAGGGGAGGCCGGCGGCATCACCCAGCACATCGGCGCCTACACCGTCCGGATCAACGGCAGCCTGATCACCTTCCTGGATACCCCGGGCCACGCCGCCTTCACCTCCATGCGGGCCCGCGGCGCCATGTGTACCGACGTCGCCATCCTGGTGGTGGCAGCCGACGACGGAATCATGCCCCAGACCATTGAAGCCATCAACCACGCCAGGGCCGCCAAGATCCCCATCGTGGTGGCGGTCAACAAGATGGATAAGCCCGGCGCCAACCCGGACCGGATCCTGACCCAGCTGACCGAGCACGACCTGGTGCCCTCCGAGTGGGGCGGCGATACCGAGGTCTGCCGGATCTCCGCCAAGACCGGCATGGGCATCGACGATCTGCTGGAGACCGTGATCCTCACCGCCGAGCTGCAGGATCTCAAGGCCAACCCCAACCGTGCCGCCAAGGGCACCGTCATTGAGGCCCGGCTGGACAAGAATCGCGGCCCCATCGCCACCCTGCTGGTCCAGAACGGCACCCTGAATCAGGGCGACACCATCATCGCCGGCACCGCCGTGGGACATATCCGCGTCATGACCGACGACAAGGGCAAGTCCATCAAGCACGCCGGCCCCTCCATCCCCGTGGAGGTCACGGGTCTGGCAGAGGTTCCCGGCCCCGGCGACGCCTTCGAGGCCGTCAAGGACGAGCGCATGGCTCGCCAGCTGGTGGAGCAGCGGAAGCAGAAGGCCAAGGACGAGCTGGCCAAGCAGCAGTCCAAGGTCACCCTGGAAAACCTCTTCGACCAGATGAAGAAGGGCGAAATGAAGGAGCTGAATATCCTGGTCAAGGCCGACGTGCAGGGCTCTGCCGAGGCGGTCAAGGCCAACCTGATGAAGCTCAACAACGAGGAAGTGGCTGTCAAGGTCATCCACTCCGGTGTCGGCGCCATCAACGAGTCCGATATTCTGCTGGCCTCCACGGCCAACGCCATCATCGTAGGCTTCAACGTCCGGCCCGACGCGGCGGCAGCCGTTTCCGCCCAGCGCTCCAACGTGGATATCCGGCTCTACTCCGTGATTTACGAATGCCTGGAGGAGATCGAGGCGGCCATGAAGGGCATGCTGGCGCCCAAGTACCGGGAGGTCGTCATCGGCCACGCCGAGGTCCGTGTGCTCTACAAGGTCAGCGCCATCGGCACCGTGGCCGGCTGCTATGTGAAGGACGGCAAGGTGACCCGGGACTCCAAGGTTCGCGTCCTGCGTGACAACGTGGTCATTTATACCGGCGAGCTGGGCAGCCTGCAGCGGTTCAAGGACTCCGTCAAGGAGGTCCAGGCGAACTTCGAGTGCGGCATGTCCGTGGCCAAGTATAACGACCTCAAGGAAGGCGATATCTTCGAATGCTTCGTGATGGAGCAGTATCGGGACTATTATCGTATGAAGCCGGAGCTTCGCTCCTAATGAAGCCGCTTCGCTTATGAAGTCGGCCTTCGGCCTTATGAAGCCGGGCTTCGCCCTAATTGTGGTATTTTGCAATTTGCCAATTGCAAAATGAAATAAAAGCAAAAAATGGAACGCAGTACAGTCCCTACTGTAGCGCGGGCAATCTGCCCGCCATTCAAATTTCATTTGCGAATTGGCAAATTCGCAAATACCATAATGAGCGACCGGAGGGAGCGGCTTTATTCAGCGCGAAGCGCGAGCTTCCTTCAGCAGACGGCGTCAGCCGGATGCGGGCTTCATTCAGCCGCAAAGCGGCGAGCTTCATTCTATTTACAATAAAGGAGAACTACTATGCCCTCAAATAGAATCGGAAGAATCAACGAGGAGATCCAGCGGGAGCTCTCTGAGCTGCTGCGGGAGGTAAAGGACCCCCGGGTGAAGAAGACCATGGTCTCCGTGACCCGGGTGGACACCACCGCCGATCTTCGTTACGCCAAGGTTTATATTTCCATTTATGACAAGGACCTGAGCAAGGAGGTCTTCCGGGGCCTCAAGGCCGCGGGAGGCTGGCTGCGCCATGAGCTGGCGGAGCGGCTGAGTCTGCGCCACACCCCGGAGTTGGTCTGGACCGAGGACCATTCCATCACCTACGGCGCCCGGATCCTGGACATCCTGTCCACCCTGGATCTGCCGGAGGACGATGACGAGCTCCGGGACGCGCGGACTTTCTGAAGGCCAATGACAGCTATCTGATCCTGTCCCACCGCCGTCCCGACGGGGACACCGTGGGCAGCTGCGCAGCTCTCTGCCGGGCCCTTCGGGCCCTGGGCAAGCAGGCCTGGATCTATGACAACCCCCAGTTCACCCCCAAGTTCACGCCCTTTCTGGAGGGCTTGACCCTCCGGCCAGAACAATTTTCAATTTTCAATTCTCAATTCTCAATTGTCACTTGTGACATTGCCTCCCGGGGCCTCTTTCCCTTCGGCATGGAGGATGCGGCTGTGGAGCTGGCCATCGACCACCACGGCACCAACGAGGGCTTCGCTGCCCGAACCCATGCCGACGAGACCAAGGCGGCCTGCGGGGAGCTTATCGCGGAGCTGCTGCCCCTGCTGGGGGTGACCATGGACAAGCCCATGGCCGAGGCCCTCTATGTGGCCATCTCCACAGATACCGGCTGCTTCCGCTATGTGAACACCACCGCCAATACCTTCCGCTGCGCCGCGGCCTGCGTGGCCGCCGGGGCGGAGATCTACCCCATCAACCGCACCTTTTTTGAAATCAAACGCCGGCCCAGACTCCGTCTGGAGGCCTATCTGACGGAGCACATGGAGTTCTTCGCCGATGGCCGTGTGGCGATTTCCGCCATGCCCCAAAGCCTGATTGACGAGCTGGGCCTTACCGAGGACGATATCGACGACATTTCCGGCTTCGGGCGCACCATCGAGGGCGTAAAGATCGCTGTCATGCTCCGGGAGGTGGAGGGCGGCATGGGCAAGGCCTCTGTCCGCACGGATCCCGACTATAATGCCGCCCGGATCTGCGCCCGCCTGGGCGGCGGCGGACATCCCGGCGCTGCCGGCGCCAGCCTTCCCGGAGGCATCCCCGCCATCCGGGAAGCGGTGCTTCAGTCGATTTCCCAGGAGCTCCCGCTGTAGGGACGGTCATTGGCCGTCTGCGGTTCTCCCACCTGACGGCAGTTGAAAATGGAAAATGGAAAGTTGAAAATTGTGGAATCGTTCAAATTGCCATTTGAACGATGAAATAAAGACTTTCCAAATGGATGTTTTTTCGTTTTTCAAATCTCATTTGAAAAACACCGCCATTTTCAATTTTCAATTCTCAATTTTCAATTCACAAGGAGGCCCGCCATGCCAAACGGGATCTTAATTGTAGATAAGCCCGCGGGCTGGACCTCTCAGGACGTGGCTGCCAAGCTTCGGGGCGTCTTCCACGAAAAACGGATTGGCCACGGCGGAACGCTGGACCCCATGGCCACCGGGGTCCTGCCCGTTTTCATCGGCCGGGCCACCCGGGCCGTGCCCTTCTTTGAGCACGCCGACAAGGTCTATGAGGCCACCCTGCGGCTGGGCCTGGTCACCGACACCCAGGACGTTACCGGCCGCACCCTGGAGGAGCATCAAGTTGACATAACATACGAACAACTGGAATCCATCCTGGCCCGCTTCCGGGGCGAGATCCAACAGCTCCCGCCCATGTACTCCGCCATCAAGGTGAACGGCCAGAAGCTTTACGCCCTGGCCCGCAAGGGCAAGGAGGTGGAGCGGGCCCCGCGGCCCGTGACCATCTACGAGCTGCGGCTGCTTCCCGATTCTGAATGTAGGGACGAGCCTCGCTCGTCCGCGGACAAGCAGGGCTTGTCCCTACATACCGACGTGAAGCTGCTGGTTCATTGCTCCAAGGGCACCTACGTCCGCACACTCTGTCACGATATTGGGGCGGCTCTGGGCTGCGGAGGCTGCATGGCGGCCCTGCGGCGGACCCGGGCGGGGCGGTACGGTCTTGACCGGGCCTACCCCCTGGAGGAAATTCTGGCGGCCCCGGACCCGGAGGCCCTTCTGCTGCCCGTGGACAGCCTCTTCTCCGACCGCCCGGCCCTGCGGGTCAATGAGAACGCGGAGCGAAAGCTCCGCAACGGCGCGAGCCTGTCCACGCTGAACGCCCTGGACGGGGAATATCGCGTGTATTCCCAAAGCGGGGAATTTCTGCTGCTGGGCTCCGTCGCGCAGGGAGAATTGCGCACTGTCAAGAGCTTTTTCGACCCCGCAGCCCTGTAGCGGCGCACAGTGTGCGCCACAGGATCAAGCAGTGCTGCAATGGAGCACACTGTGCGCCCCAACATCCGATTGCCAAGAGGTATTTTCATGCAAGCTGTGATTGCGTTAGGTTTTTTTGACGGCGTCCATCTGGGCCATGGGGAGCTGCTGCGCCGGACCGCTGCGCTGGCGGCGGAAAAAGGCCGGCGGTCGCTGGCTCTGACCTTTGACCGGAGTCCAGGTAAGGATGGCCGGCTTCTGACCTCTGTGGAGGATCGCACCCATCTGATCCGCTCCCTTTACGGGGTGGACGAGGTGGCGGTGCTGCCCTTCACCGAGGAATTCATGCACATGGACTGGGAGACCTTTTTGGAGACCCTGGTCCGGGAATACGGAGCCGCGCACCTGGTCTGCGGCTGGGATTACCGCTTCGGCTATCTGGGCGAAGGCAATCCGGAAAAGCTCCGGGCCTGGTGTGAGACCCGCGGCCTGGGCTGTGATGTGGTGGATAAGCTGGTCCTGGACGGCATCACCGTTTCCTCCACGCTGCTGAAGACCCTGGTGGAAGCGGGAGATCTGGAGGCCGCCGCCCGATTTTATGGCCACCCCCATACCATGAGCGGCACAGTCCGATCCGGCCGCCGTTTGGGCCACACCCTGGGCTTCCCCACGGCGAACCTGATCCCGGCCCCGGAGCTGGTGCTGCCCAAGGACGGGGTCTATGCCGTCAGGGCGGAGGTGGACGGGCAGCGCTTCATCGGCGTCTGCAACGTGGGGATGCGGCCCACGGTGAACGGCCACCACCGCACGGTGGAGACCTGGCTGGACGGCTTTGCCGGCGACCTCTACGGAAAAACCATTTGCATTGATTATTACCGCTTTCTCCGTCCGGAGCGGACCTTCCCGGATCTGGACTCCCTGAAGCAGGAGATTTTCCGCAACCGGCAGCAGGCCAGGGACTATTTCTCCCGGATGGGGTCCTCTAGGCCCCAGGGACGGCGAATTGACGCCGTTTCAAATGAAAGCATAGGTGTTGTCTGATGAAACGTCTTCTTGTTTTGCTCCTCGCGCTTCTCCTTCTGGGCGGCTGCGCGAAGCCCTCCGGACCGACGCAGACCGCTGTGCCGACGGCCGGGACGGTCTCCGAGACAACCGCGCCGGAGAGTTCGAGGATTTCCGACCTGACCGCGGATACTGTCCTGCTCTACCGACAGGCGGGCTTCAAGTCCCGGGAGGGGACCCTACTTCCGCTGGAGACGGTCCTTTCCGTATCGGAGGACGTGCTCCTGCCCAGGTCGCACGAATATGACGACTGCTTCCCCGGGGAGTCCGCCGGCTGGCTGCGGCTGCTGGACTATGCCTTCGCCAACGAATACCAGGGCTTTTCCGTCAGGATAAGGTCGCTGCCGGCGCTCAGCGAAGACCAGCGCAGCGTGATCGATATCCTGTACCACATCGACGACGGCAGAATGTGCTTCCTCGATGTGGACGGCGTCGTCACTGCCTTCTATCTCTGCAGCAGGCCGGACGCGATGGAGAAATTCGCCGTCGGTCTGGCGGAGGCCCGCAAGATCGCCGCCGAAGCGCCCCGGGGAGACGACTGGGAGACGACCGAGTGGATCTTCCACTATCTGGCCGACCACCTGACCTACGGGGACAGGGAGACGTATTATTCCGACCGCGGGCATCATCTCTATGACGCTCTGGTGGAACATGAATGCCTTTGCTCCGGCTATGCGGACGCCATGTACTATCTCTGCAATCTCTGCGGCGTGGAGTGCCTGGAGCTCCAGGGCTGGAGCAACGGCCCGGCGGGTCCCGGGAGCGAAGAAACGGACGGCCATGCCTGGAATATCGCCCGGGTCTACGGGACCTGGTACGTCTGCGATCCCACCTTCAACGACACCGCACCGATGCCTGCGGACGTGCCCCTTTGCTTCTGCCTGTCCTCCTGCTTTCTGGAGGCGACCTTCGGTCACAGGACCGAAGGGATCTATGCCGACCCGGCGCGGATCCCCGCCTGCGAGACCTGCTTCGATCCGGTATCGGCCTGGAACACCACGCCGGAGGGCGCGCTGAAAAGCTGGCTCTGGTTTGCCGCCTATGATGCCTTCGATCCCACGTATCTGCTGGCCTGCGGAGGCCTTGCGGACTACCGGACAGAAGCCGCTGCTTCCGGGGAGCGCGCGCAGATCGATATGGAGATCTCCTATGCGGACTATGCCGCGTGGGCCGGACGCTTTATGGACGAGGCTGCGGCGGCGCTTCTCCCCTGGAGCTTTGCCGAGGGGGCAGACGGCAGGCTCGTGATCCGGAGGTCCGGGACCGAACCCGGCGTTGACTGGGCCGGTCTGGTGATCCGTTCCGTTACGGAGACCGACGGCGTCTATACCGCCGACCTCGGCGCCGTGACGGCAACCTTTACCGTCACCCAACAGGGCGACGATCTGTACCGTATAGAGAGCATCGAGCTCTCCCAAAAATAAATTTATGGAGGACACCGAGATGACCAATCCGTTTTTTCCCGAGATCCACGGCAAATTCGGCCTGGGCTGCATGCGCTTCCCCAAGATTGGAGAGGAGATCGACAAGGAGCAGGTCTGCCGGATGGTGGACGCCTTCCTGGAGGCAGGCTTCAACTACTTCGACACCGCCCACGGCTATCACAGCGGTCTCAGTGAGCCGGTGCTGAAGGAATGTCTGACCTCCCGCTATCCCAGAGACCGGTATCTGCTGACCGACAAGCTGACCGACGTCTATTTCAAAACCGAGGCGGAGATCCGGCCCCTGTTTGAAAGCCAGCTGGCAGCCTGCGGGGTGGAGTATTTCGACTTCTACTTAATGCACGCCCAGAACGGACGGAACTTCGAGCAGTTCAAGGAATGCAAGGCCTATGAAACCGCCTTCGCCCTCAAGGCCGAGGGCAAGATCCGCCACGTGGGCATCTCCTTCCACGACACCGCCGAGGTGCTGGATCGGATCCTCACCACCTATCCGGAAATCGAGGTGGTTCAGATCCAGTTCAACTATGTGGACTATGAGGACGCGGCGGTGGATTCCCGTCGGGTCTATGAGACCTGTGTGAAGCACGGCAAGCCGGTCATCGTCATGGAGCCCATCAAGGGCGGCACCCTGATCAATCTGCCGGAGGAGGCCTTGAAGGCCTGCGAAACCGTGGGCAAGAAGCCTGCCGAGCTGGCGCTCCGGTTTGCCGCCGGCTTTGAGAACATGACCATGGTGCTCTCCGGCATGAGCAGTCTGGAGCAGGTCCGGGAAAACGTCTCCTTTATGGCGGAGGCGAAGCCTCTGGACCAGGCCGAGCAGGCGGTCATCGCCGGGATCCGGGAGAGCTTCCGCCGGCTGAATCTGATCCCCTGCACCGCCTGCCGGTACTGCACCGACGGCTGCCCCATGAGTATTCAGATTCCGGACATTTTCCGCTGCATGAATCAGATGAAGCAGTTCAACGACTGGAACCAGATCCGTTACTACCGGCAGATCCTGACCCAGGACGGCCACGGCAAGGCCTCCGATTGCCTGCAGTGCGGCCTGTGCGAAAGCATCTGCCCCCAGGGCCTGGAGATCCGGGACCTGCTGACCCAGGCCGCCGAGATGTTCGAGAAAAAAGAGGATTGAGAGCCTCCGGCAGAGACCGTAGGGTGAGAATCATGGATCCAGGATATGCAAAAGAAGCTTGATCCTACCTGCGGAGCTGCAGTCGAAGGCCCTCCCGGCTGGGGCGGTAACAGAGGGTAACGAAAATCAAGCCCTGTTACCCGGCTTGTTACCCCGAAATTCCCTTGTACAGCCCCAAATTTCGTGATTCGGTAACAAGGTAACAGAAAAACCCCAAAACTTTTGATTTTGTCTGAAATAAAGTTTCAGAACGCT
>CACXJE010000068.1:0-4710 GCA_902767915.1 Oscillospiraceae bacterium
CTATTCCTGGTCGCCCTATGAAGGCCTCCGTGAGGACATCGACATGGGCGAGAAATGGGAGAACATCAAGAAGTCTTCTCTGCTGGAACTGACGGAGCACGGCAAGGACGTTTCCGACATCTATCAGGCCATAACGGAGCACATTCATAAGCGATTCGACGCAGGCGAGCTCACCGAGGATGAGACCATGGAAATGATGCAGGCTTACTCCTTGAAGAAGGATGACAAGACCAAGCAGTACAGACGCTTCACAGCCTCAGAAGCCTACTTCAAGCTGGAGGAATGGAAGGCCAAAGCCGGGAACCCAGAGGATTCCAGTTGGAGCCAATACGACGCCATGCGGGATGCGCTTCGAAACGGCGGCGACGGTGCCGAGGAGCTGCAGGACCTGCTGGACCATTATGTCAGCGAGGCCAGCGCATACGAGGAATACGGCAAGGCGGTGAAGAACCTGCTGACAGACGGCACGATCAGCTCCGCCGAGGCTCAACAGCTGCTGCTGGACAACTGGAAGGTCAAGGATTCCGAGACCAAGGAATACCGCAAACCCACCGAGAACGAGGTCTGGAAACAGACCAAGAGGTGGGCGGAGACCGCAGAGCACGAAGGCGAGCTGGACTATTCCTACAGTCAGTATGACACGGTGGACGAGGCCATCAGCGCCGGCAAGGACATCAGCGGGCTGGTGAAGGAGCTGACGGATCACGGCATCAAGCAGGAGGACGTGAACAGCCACATCAAGACCTATCTGGTAAATCAATATGTAGAGGGCAAGACCAGCGAGATGGGACTGAAGAATCAACTGTCCCACTATCTTGGCCTGGCCGGCGGAGAAGATCGGGACGAAATCGTCCGGGACGCCAACTGCAAGAAGCTGACCGGGTACGACTACGACAACCTTGGCAAGGGATACAAGGCCGGGAAGATCACCTCTGCAGACGTCAAGAAAGCGCTGACCCAGTACGGCGGCATGAGCAGCGCCGAGGCTACGGCACGGGTCCGGTACTACGATTTCCAGAAGGCATTCCCCGACTCCCAACTTGGGCAGTCTACGATCGACAAGTATTACGACACCAGGGTCGAGAACGTCGGCAAGACGCTGAAGGACACCAGCATCAGCATGGACACCTACGTCCGGTACGCGGAGGCAGCGTCCAAAGCCAAGGGCACCGACAAGGACGGAGACGGCAAGACCGACTCCGGATCCAAGAAGGAAGCGATCTTGCAGATTATTGACGGACTGAGCCTGACACCGCAGCAGAAGGATGCGCTGTACTACTTCAATGGTTGGGCCGCCAGCAAGATCAGGGAGGCTCCCTGGCATTAAAACAAAAACCGTGGTAGAGGAATCTATCACGGTTTTCCTTTGCATTTTTTGTCCGTAACTTTGACGAAAAAAAGAATTCAGACTGTTATGATCGGGGTGAAAAGGGCGCCTCCACCTTACGGAGCGAGAAAGGATGCTGTTTATGCAGACTGATACTATGGCGGCAACTGACCGCCGCTACGGCATTGTGGGCCTCAGCCCGATGCTATTCAAAAACCTGCAGCTCTTTGGCGAGGGCGGCGACGGCGGAGCAGGCGCAGCTCCCGGCAGTCCCGCGGACGGTCAGGCTGCAGATCCGGGTGTAAATGTTCCCGCCCCGGAGGAACGCAAAGGACGGCGCGGCCGCGCCCAGCGGATGCCGGTGGAATTCGGCCAGCCGCAGGAGCAGCCCCAGCCGCAGCCGGTACCTACCACGCAGCAGCCCGCACCGGAGCCTGCTCCCGTGAAACGGCCATACGCCGAAATTCGGAAGGAGTTCAAGGAAGAAATCGATGCGGAGATCCAGGGCCACGTAAAGGACCGGGTCAAAAATCTGAAGACGGATCAGGAACGCAGCGCACGTATGGAGGCCCTGCTGCTGCAGATGGGCTCTCACCAGTATGAGAATGTTTCCAAGGATGGGAAACTCGACCTGGACGCGCTGGAAAAAGCCGTGTCTGCTGATGACTCCTATTATCAGAAAGCGGCCGAGGAACACGGCTGGTCCGCCGAAACCGAGCGGTATGTCTCCGGCTTGGAGAAAATCGCCGCTCAGAAAAAGGCCGATGACGAACAGAAGGCCAAGGACGCTGCCATGTACGAGGAGTACCTGCAGGTCAAGGCCCAGGCCGAGCAGGCCAAGAAGCTGTTCCCGAATCTCGACCTGAAAGCGGAGATGGGCAACCAAGACTTTGCCCGTCTGATCAGAGCTCACGTCCCTGTGGAGACTGCCTACAAGGTCATCCACGCCGACGAGATCACCGCTGCCATGATGCAGCACACGGCCCAGCAGCAGGCTATGGCCATCTCCAACACCATCCAGGCCGGACAGGCCCGACCCTCCGAGAACGGTCTGGGCCGCACGTCTCCGGCAAACATCACGCGAATCACGGACCCCCGCCAGTTGACGCGAGAGCAGCGCAAGGAGCTCCGCCGCCGCGCTTCCAGAGGGGAGAAGATCGTGTGGTAAACAAATGACATTGAAAGGAGTAAATCCGTATGAAGCTTTTTGAAAACCTTCAGCTGTTCGCCGACGCCGGCTCTGTGGTAAACATTACCACCAACGGCACCACCGGCACCGTCAACGCTCATACCGGCGCCTTTGACCCTTCCGCCACCGGCACTCATAGTATGTCTTCCACCATGAAGACCTACTATGATACCGAACTGCTGGAAAACGCCAGGGCAAAGCTGATCTTCAGCCAGCTGGGCAAGTCCCAGTTCCTGCCCGCCAACCACGGCGACAGCGTCCAGTGGCGGAAGTGGAACACCTTCGGCAAGGCTATGAAGCCCCTGCAGGAGGGCGTTATCCCCACCGGCCAGAAGTTCGGCCAGACCGCCATCAACGTCACCGTGCAGCAGTACGGCGACTATGCCGCTATCTCCGACCGCCTGAACCTCCACGCTGTGGACAACGTGATCCTTGGCGCCACCGAGGAGATGGGCGCCGCCGGCGGTGAGACCGCCGACACCCTGGTCCGCAACGAGCTCTGCACCGGCACCTCCGTCATCTACGCCGACACCCTGGATGCCAGCGGTGTGCCCACCAGCACCCCCACCGGTCGGTATCTGATGGGCGCATCCAATAACCGCCTGACCCCCGACATCGTGAACAAGGCCTACACCTTCCTCAAGAAGCAGAAGGCCCCCTTCTTCGAGGGCAACAAGTATGTGGCGGTCATCCATCCTTCTGTGAGCTATGATCTGCGGTCCTCCAAGGACTGGATCGAGGCCCACAAGTATTCCGAGGCGCAGGAGATCTTCGAGGGTGAGATCGGCGAGCTCCACGGCGTGCGGTTCATCGAATCCACCGAAGCCCCCATCTTCAATGGGGAATCCCTGTTCACCGATGCCCAGAGCAACCTGACCTTCTCCGCCTACTCCGGCACCGACACCACCGCTGCTGCGCAGTTTGGTGTCACCTCCGCCTACAAGATCACTGTGGCCGAGACTTTGACCGCTGCCATCGCCGAGGCTCTGGTGGGCCGGAAGATCCACGTCTACGACACTTCCGCCTCCGCTCTGACTGAGACCCTGACCATCGTAGGCGCCACCGTCACCGGCAAGTACATCTGGGTTGACCGGGCCCCCACCACCACGCTGTCCGCGGCTTCCGGGGCTGCTGACAAGTTCTACCCCGGCGAGGGCGGCAATTCCGTCAGCGGTCCCTGCGCGGTCTACGGCACCCTGTTCTTCGGCAAGGACGCTTTCGGCGTGGTGGATCCCGAGGGCATGGGCATGGAGATGATCATCAAGGACGCCGCCCAGATCGGCGGCCCCCTGAACCAGTTCTCCACCGTGGGCTACTTCTCCACCGTGGGCTACAAGTTCGAGAACGCGGCCAAGATCCTGTACCAGAACCGCATGGTCCGTGTGGAATCCTGCTCCGCCTACTCCAACGTGGACGAAGCCAACTAACAACGGGCGGTTCCAAACCGCCCTACATTGAAAGGAGTTTTTCAGATGGCGAAAGAAGCCGAGAACAAGGAAATCAAAATGGATCCGATGAAGGATCTGGTCACTGTGACCCTGCCCCGAGCCACTGGCAAGGAGGAAAACTACGTCTTTGCGAGCCTCAACGGCAAGGGCTACACCATTATGCGCGGCGTCCCGGTCCGGGTGCCCCGGCCGGTTGCTGACATTCTCCGCGAGAGCCAACGGATGACCGAACGCCTGGGGGCATTCCAGGATGCCCAGGCTGCGCAGATGGGCCGCCTGGCGGCTTCCGGCGCCGTCTGATTTCCGAGGGCCCCGGGAAACCGGGGCCTTTTCTTTATAGGAGGAAACAACCATGGCAACTGAAATGTTGATGTCCACATTGGTGGACGATAAAGGGTCGCTTGGCAGCGCAAAGAGACTCGGAGAATCTGTGAGAAATGAGCGCACAGAAGCAGTTCCAGGCAGTACGCTGGAGCTTAACGTTCCGGCATACAACACAATTTACGATTGTGGAGAGATGGACGAAATCACGATCGAAGCGCTCCCGGAATCCCCGGGAGATTTTGTGCTGCGGTTCAACAGTGGGAATCCGGAGACGCAGTTGATTCTTCCGGACGCGGTTCTCCTTCCGGACGACTTTGAAATTAAGTCTGCTGCTCACTATGAGATCAGCGTCAGCGTCCGATACGAGCAGGATCTGGAAATGTACCTTGGATACGGTGCTTTCCAATGGTGGGACCTGTCGG
>CACXJE010000068.1:4727-16122 GCA_902767915.1 Oscillospiraceae bacterium
AGTCTGCTGCTCACTATGAGATCAGCGTCAGCGTCCGATACGAGCAGGATCTGGAAATGTACCTTGGATACGGTGCTTTCCAATGGTGGGACCTGTCGGAGGTGAGGTGATCGGTGTTGAATTGCAGAAGACGGGCCTTGCTGGGAAATTATGACGGCGAGACGTCGATCCTTCCAGCAGAGTTTCAGCGGGTGGAATATATCCAATGTGACAACAAGAGCGACGCTGCTGCGTATCTCAATCTGCCGGCCATAACGTTTCCACTTGGGAGCCGAATCACAATTTGGGTCAAGCAGAACGCTGCCACCAGCACTGAAGCCGGTTTCCTTGGCCGACGAGACGCATCCGGTGCATTCGAGTTGTACTACAATGGCGGAGTCGCCCTGGCGTACGGCAGAGGAATATCTGATCCGGATGTCTCCTACGGTGATACGTATGACGTTGTATCCGCCACCAAGATGAATTACGACGCGAACGAATTCCTGTTAATGCAATATCGACCAGATAAGTATTTCTTCTCTGGAAGGTGCTTCCGGGCTTTTGTTGAGTTGAACGGAACCCGTACGATCGACTTAATCGCGTGTTACCGCAAGTCGGACGGCGAGATCGGAATGTATGACATTGTATCGGGGGCCTTTTTCGCCAACGCAGGGACAGGATCGTTCACGAAAGGAGCAGACGTATGAAGTACGGAAAACTTGTGAACGGTGCGATTCAGTACGCACCGAAGAAGGTCCATGTCGGCCGCCACTGGATTTATAACCCGAAACCGGAGATCCTGATGGAGATGGGCTATAAGCCTGTCCAGGACGCAACTTATCCCGGTCTACCAGAGGATGGCTTTTACTGGCGAAAGCTTTGGACCGAGTCTGAAAATGCCATCTGCGGGAGTTGGGAACTGGAACCCATCGAGTCGGAATAAAAGGAGAAATGAAAAAATGAAACACTTGCATTTTATCAGCGTGATGAGCGGAGCCTTGGTCGGGCTGCTGTCCGCAATCCTGGGCAGTTGGAGCCTGGCCCTGGAGACTTTGGGGATCGTCATGCTGCTGGATTACGCGACAGGCCTGATCCTTGCGGGAATTTTCCATAAGAGCCCGAAGAGCCGGGGCGGAGCCCTGGAGAGCAAGGCTGCCTTCAAGGGCCTTGTGCGGAAGGTGGGTATTATTATTTTCGTCATCGCATTCCACCAACTGGACAGGCTCACAGGCAAGACGTTTTTCCGGGACGGCGTCGCCTGGGCGTTTTTCGTGGAGGAGTTTATTTCGGTGGTCGAAAATCTGGGTCTTATGGACCTGCCAATGCCGAAATTCGTGCTCCAGGCTGTGGAATGGCTGCGGACTAAGAGTAAAAGCCTGACAATCCCGGGGACAGATAAGCCTCCCGACGAGGAGGACAGCCCGCAGATTGCCGGCGCTACAGAGAACACCGGGGCGTCGAGGACGCCGCCCCCTACGGAGGAGGACGGGAAATGCTGACACCGAATCATGTTTATCAGACACCGAACGGACTGACCGTCAACGAGATAATCATACCGGACGGGACCAGATGGCAGAACGAGGACAAGGCCAAGGCTGCCGGGTTCAAGGTCGGAGACCTCTACAAAAAGACCCTCAAGCTCTGCGGGGGCACCGGGAAGGTCGAGAAGGTAACCGTCCACAACACCAACGATCTGGAGAACGTGGAGGACGACGGCGAGCAGTACTGCCGGTCCACCTATAATGAAAACATGGGCAGCGCACGGCCGCACTTCTACGTTGACGATGTGGCAGTCTGGCAGCTGCTGAAGGCCGGTACCGGCATGACACCCAGTGATCCGGTCGGATCTGCTGAGGTTGGCTGGCACGCCGGGGACGGCTCCATTGCCGACGGCGGCAACATGACCTCCATCGGCGTGGAGATCATCATGAACGACAAGAACGTGGGCCACGACGCCATGGCCTACGACCGGGGCGCCAAGCTCTGCGCCTGGCTGCTGTACATCAACAACCTGGCCATCGAGCGGCTGGTGACCCATGCCTACTGGAACGCCAAGAAGGCAGGAAAGACCAGCTCCGACATCGACCAGCAGTGCGTGACCTACGTGGCCAAGGGTCACTGGTGCCCCTATTACATCTTTGATTCCAAGAGCGAGGCAGGGGCGAAGCGGAACTGGCAGGCCTTCAAGGCCCTGGTGGGAGCTTATCTGGAGGCGCTGCGGAATCCGGTGCCCGTGGAGAATCCCTTTGTCGACGTGGCGGAAAACCGGTACTACTACAAGGCTGTGATGTGGGGCGTGAAGAACGGGATCTGCGCCGGCACCGACAAGACCCATTTCAGCCCAAACACATTCCCGACGCGAGCCCAGGTCATGACCTTCCTGTGGCGCGCAGCCGGCAGCCCGGAACCGTAGGAATGTAGTATGGCTGATGTCAACTCTGATGTCAGATGCTGATTTTCTATGGAATATCTATAATCTTTACAGACTGTAAATCTGCTGGCACCGCCTTCGGTGGTTCGAATCCACCTTCCCCCACCAATCCCGGACGTGAAAACGTCCGGGATTTAGTGTTTTCAGGGTGAATTTCGGGTGAAAACCGGCGTTTTTTGCAAGTTTTGTATCTCTTGCGGGTGATCTTAGGGCATGCTTGAAAAGTCTGACCCGTTAGCTGACCCGTAAACCGTTTTCACGGTATGGGTCATATGACCCATTATAGACAAGCTGTCACGGTGCGGCTGCGGGAAAGTGGTTTTCGCCACCTTCCTGCACAGAGCGAATAAAAGCGTCCATTCTGTTGGCACTTTCCCGCTTCATTCCAAGCGTCGCGTGGGCATAAGTGGCCAGAGTGAAGGACGCGGTGGCGTGCCCAAGATTCTCCTGGACCGTCTTGATATCGTCCCCTGCCTGCAGGCTGTTGATCGAAAATGTGTGCCGCAGATCGTGGAAGCGAAGATCAGGCATCCCAAGCTCTGTCACAATACGCTTGAAATTCATCCAAAGGGTTTTGTTGTTGATATAACGTCCCGTCTGCGTTGTAAAGACAAGGTTCTTGGAATTGTCCCAAGCCGATCCGAGCTCCGTTGCCCATTGCGCTTGTCTGCGCTGCTGTTCCCTCAGCGCATCCATCACAGCGCTTGCGGCAGTCAGAGAACGAGGTCTGCTGTTCTTCAGCGGAGAAAAGTGAAACTCCTTCTCGCCCTTCGCCCGATTGTGCTGCTTGTTGATAAGCAGGGTACCCTTCTCGAAGTCCACGCAATCCCAGGTCAGGCCGAGCAATTCTCCCTGCCGAAGGCCAGTGAACAAGGCGACAAACAAGGGCAGTTCGTACTCGTCTCCTTTGATGGCCCGAAGAAAAGCCCCTACATCCTGGGAGTCCATGACCTGGAGCTCCTCCTTTTCTATCTTCGGAAGGGTTGTCCCTTCTGAGGGATTGATGCGAAGGTAGCCGTTGATTTTAGCCTGCTCCAGGGCGGCGTGCAGAGCCCCGTGAACGTTCTTTACCGTCTTAGGAGATAAGCCGCGTTCGTTGATCAGCTTGTTATAAAGATGCTGGATCTGGTGGGTCGTAAGTTTGTTTAAACGGATCTTCCCCAAATCGGGTTTCAGGTGAATCCGAATGTGCATTTCGTAGCTGGCCTTGGTTTCCGGGCGAAGATTGATCTTGTATTCCTTCAACCAGGTGTCCAGCCACTCCCCAACAGTAATGGAAGTCGGCTCAATATAAGTCCCTTCCTGAATGTCCGTCAGGGTCTTGTTCAGCTTCTCCCGAACCTCACGCTTGGTTTTTGCGTAGACGGAACGCATGATTTGTTTTCCTGTTTCTGGGTGGTAGCCGACAGTATATCGGCCCTCCCATCTGCCGTCCGCTCTGTGACGGATGGTGCCGTCACCTGCGTCACGGCGTTTCTTTGCTGGCATAATACCTCTCTTTCTGTAGAATAGAAATGTTCTTGCCAGTCCATTTCGGTTTACATAATACCGTCTTTTGCGGTGGATTGCAAGAAGTTTCTATCTGACGTTTTTACTAAAATTTTTCGTTTTCTTTTGGTTGTTTCGACAACAAAATAAAATATGAGGTGAAGTTGAAAATATCCGTACATGCGTACATGTGTACGGCCTGAAGGATCAAGCAAAATTACCGGGTGATCACCCGGTAAAACTGCTCTTCCGGGACTTGTGTACGGTTGTACGCATGTACGGATAAATTGGAGTTGTCTCCACTTTTTTTGCGCGAGGGCTTGACTGCGTGTTTTCAGAGCTTGCCCCTGCGCTCCAGGAGCTGCCGAACCTTCTCCGTAGGCTCGATGCCGATAAAGCCCCTAACCCGTCGGTCGCCGTTGATATAGATATTATTGGAGGCGCGGATCTGATAGGCTTCCTGGTTTTCCGTCAAGTGGAGACTTAAGCTGCGCTGGGACAGCGGGGTGTAGGCGTTGTCCTCGCACCAGAGCTTGTACACCTGGTAGAGCTCTGTGGTGCTGGCCTCGGCCTCCGAGAAGAAGGTGATATAGCCGTTGGAGTGCATGAACTCCACCAGGTTGTTCCCGTCGGAGACGGCTGCCGCCATGTTCTCCTTGGTCTGCTCGCTGAGGGTGAACTGATAGTTCTGCTCGATCAACCTCTGCAGACCGTAGAAGCACCAAAGAAACAGCCCCTCGGGATTGGCCGTCAGCTTCTCGGAGAGGTTCGGATCGTCGACCCGGTTCGGGTCTTTCTTTTTCGCGGACAGGATGATCTGCCGGCGAAAGAAGCCCTCGCTGCGGTCATAAAGGGCTTTCAGCGCACCGTTGCCGAAGCACAGGAAGCGGGCGTAGATCTCCCCTTGATAGCTCTGCTTGCCTTTCTTTTCCAGATCCAGCGGCAGCTCCGCGGTGATGATGAGCTTGAGGTAGTTTGTTTCCGCCAGGGCCTCCATCTTCATGTCGTCGTCTACCATGACTAGGACGTGTTCCAGATCGGCCCGGGCAAAGCGATTGGTTTCGACCTTCGCCAGGTTGCCGTTCACCATGCTTTCTCCAAAGATGGCCCGCATGACCACGCCGACACGGGATTTCCCCTCGCCGCCCTGCCCGACGATCATCAGCATCTTCTGGGCCTTCGTGGTAGGGATCAGACAGTATCCCATAAATTCCTGCAAGGTGTAGATGTCCTTCGTTTCCAGGAGCTGGTCGAGGAACATGATCCACTCCGGAGGAAAGGCTGCGTCGGGATCGTAACGCACCGGCAGCCGATTCCGGCAGTATTCCTTTTCTTCGGTGAAGGTGCCGTCCAGGAACAGGGTGCCGTTTGCCACGTGGATGCGGTCTGTCTGAATGGGGAGATCGGGCTGGTAGGCCTCCTTCCGAAGCGTGTTCATCAGGCTGTCCACACGGCGGGGCAGGCCGGTTTTTACCCAGGTGCTCAGCTTGTCGTAGATCAGCTTCCCCAGCGCGTCCTCATCGGCGATACGGCCCTCCGTCGTGAAGAAGCTGCCCTTGACGCAGATCATGGGATACTCTTCCAAAAATTCCCGGCAGAAGCCGACCTCGTTCACCTTCTTGCCGTCGTACCAATCTGGCCGATACTCTGTGCGGCTTTCATTTGCTGCGTCGACGTCTGTGAAAACGGTGCTGAAATCAATATCATCCATGGGCTTCACCCCCTTCCGTGTTCAGCCGGGTGTGGATGCCCTGTGCCTTTCCGCTTTCGCGGAGCTGACGCTTCCGTTCCTCGGAATACGGCGCGGTCAGCTTGAAGCTGCAGCGGGTCTTGTCGATCTCCACGCTCATGCGTCCTTCGTCGATCTCGATGATCCGGCAAAGGTCCGGGTACTGCTCCGCAAACCGGCGCAGCCGGCGCTTGAGGTCGGTGTTGTGAGTGGTGATTTCCATCTTCGGATCGGCTTCATTGAAGTAAGCCTGGGTGAACTTTTGCTTTTTATTCAAAATTGATTCCTCCTAGAAAAATGTGTGTTTTTCGGCCCTCTGCGTCCAGGTCAAGACCTGAAAAAAGAGGCCGATTTTTTGATAGAAGCAGCCCCAATGACCCGTTTATCATCGGGACTGCCTCTATGGGATAATTTGCGATTTTGCCGGGTCTACACGGATTATCTGGCGTCTCGATCATGCCGGGATTTGGCGGCGCGTTTTGCTTCCTGTCGGGCAGCTTTTTCCGCGGCCTCCCTTGCCTTGGATCGGGCGATCAGACCCATGATCTGCGTCGGACCGAGCTCCTGCTTCACGCGATCGTAATCCTGAAGCTCCGTTCTGAGCGTTTCGTTTTCTGCGTCGGCCTTTTCCCAGCGGCGCTTGTAAATGTCGCGGTCACGGGAGACGGATTCAAACTTGCTTTGCAGCGACCGGAAGTCCCGGCGAAGCTCCTGCAGCTTGTGATACAGGGACAGCGCCACCTTCCAGAGGTGTTTCAGAATCGGCATTGCCTTTTCCTCACGGTAATGCGTGCCGCGTTCGACCACCGAGATGCTTTTCAATGAAGGCCTCCGCATCCTTGATCCGCGGCGTCAGATCGTTCAGGCGATCTTGGGCGGCGCTGACCTCCATCGTCGTATCGTGCAGATCTCCCTCGGCTTGGGCCTTCAATTCCTCCAAGCCGAGGATGGCCATTTCCTTTTCGCGGGATTCAGCCTGCAGAGAAGCAAGGCGCTGTTGTTCCTTTTCCACCTTGAACTGCGTCACGGTCAGATGTTCCTCGGTGCTGCCGTATTCGCCGCGCTCCATATCCGTGTACCCGGCGTTTCGCATGTAATTGTAGAAATTGTCCTGGAGATCGGAATAGGAATTGTGCAGCACGGGTTCGCCCTTTGCGTTGTACATAGGCTTTCCGTTCTCATCGAGGGCCTGTGCGGAGTGCCATTTCTTTACGCGTGAGACCTGAGGAATGATCTTTTTCACCGTACCGACCAGGGATGGGTCCTTGCACCGCTTCGTCCAGAGGATTTCTTTCTGCACCACGGGAACGTAGACCACGTGCAGATGATAATGGTAAACGTCCTCGCCCAGAGCCGCCGACATTCCGCGGTTGCGCTCGTCGGCGTGCATGACAGCCGAGATGATATACTGCTCGCCGCCGACGATTTTGATCGCAGCCTGATAGGCGTCGGCATAGAACTGTTTTGCAAATTCATATCCGCCATGGTTGTAAAAGTAAGCGGAGTTGACGTCGAAGATCAGCTCGCACATTTTGGTGGAATTGGGCTTCATGCCCCAGGTGGAAATGACGTTTTCCCGTTCCAGCGCGTCGAAGGTTTCCTCGTAGGTGCCGGTCGGTGATTTGAAATGGACGTTCATGGGCGTGCGTTCGTTGACAACATCCACGTTGGAATAGAATTGCTTTTTTCGCTCGTTGTGCTCGTAGGCGCTCTGCGGCGTGGCTTTTTTATCAAGGCGCAAATCGCGGTTTCTGACAAACGTGCGATCCACGCCATCGTTGCGTGCCATCGTTTTTTCACTTCCTTTGCATTTTGGTTTTGCCGTTTTTCGGTTTTGTCCGGACAGACGGAAGGCCGTTTTTAGGACGAGGGCCCCTCGGAGAGCACTTCTGCGGAAGTGTATTAACCCACTATGGTACTTTCATCCACAGGCTGCAAAGTACCGTGGGCTCTCCGAGGGGGATGCGGCTGTTGCGACAGCCTGCGCCGGGAATATGAAGCGTTTTCGCTCCACATCCCCGACGCGGGCAGCTTGGATTTGCAGCTGCCCTGTGCGGGAAGACCGCGCCGTGGTCTTCCCGCAGCCTCCCTCGGTAGCGCAGCTTCCGTCGTCCGGGCGATGGGGTTGTGCGAGAAAATGCGGTTTTTGCGCGGTCCCTGTTTTTCAAAAAATGCAAAACAGGGGCTTGTAATTTCTCGCGAGATCGGTTATACTGCGAGTAGGATCAAAAAGAAAAGCGACTGTTTCCCGCCTGTTGCAGCAGGCGATTTGGAAACGGTCGTTTTTTACTGCACGCCATTCACGGTGTCGGTATTCTGCTCCATCCACGCAAGAAGCTTGTCTTTCGCAACCAGCACGCGGGATGCAATGTGCAGGGTCGGGAAGTCTTCCCGATGCAGAAGCTGATACGCTCCGGCGCGGGAGATGCCCAGGAAATCCTTCAACTCTTTCACGCTCAGGACGCTGGGAAGATCATCGTAGCTCTTATACATACTGTTCTCCTTTCTCTCGAATTTGGCCTGTTTGCTTTCAGCGCAGTCGGCCATTTACTGCGCTGCCTGTCATGCCGTTTCCTTTTCAGCGGCGTCACGCAGGCGTCTCAGCCGTTCTTCCAGTTGGTCGATCTTGCCGTCGGCCAGCAGCAGGTCCACGGCGCGGACCCGATGCTCCAGGGTGCCGACGATCAGAAGGTCCGTCAGATAATCGATGGTTTCGATCATCTGACAGGCCTCCACAAAACGGTCGTCCGGTTCGGCGTCGGGATCGGTCGGCGTGTACCGTTCCTTCCAGTCCGTCAGCAGACGCAGATACTCGCTGAGCACCCGCTGACAGCGGAGCTGATCCTCCCGGAAGATTCTCAGCTCCTCCCGCACCGGCGTGTGGACGATTTCTGCACCGGTGTCCACGTCGAAATCATCCGCCAGCTTGCAGGCTGCGTCATAGGGCGGGATACAAAACAGCTCCGCCGTCAGATTGACTACGTCGCCATGCTTGCCGCAGCCGAAGCAGTAGAAGTGATCCTCGTACAGCTTCATGCTTGGCGTGTGGTCCTCGTGGAACGGGCAGCGGATCATGCCTGCAAAATTCACCTCCAGTCCGTAACGTTCAGCTGCTGCCCGCACCGGAACCGCCGCTTTCACGGCCTCAAAAACACTTGACATTCGCATCACCTCCTTTCGTCGTCAAGTAAACCGTCTCAAAAAGTGAGACCAGTTATTTATAAATAGCAAAATCCGGCGAAACAGCCTTTTCAGGAGGGCTGCCGCCGGATTTTTAGTGTCCCCTTTTTTGGACATATAGTTTTTTACAATGGAGTATGGGAACGTGGGGCAGTACGCCCGTCATGGCTTTTCGCCCTTCCTCCCTCTACCTATAGGAAAACCAGAGGCCATTTTCGGAACTGTTTTCTAAAAATAATTGAAAAAATTTTTCTTACGGGAAAGGAGGGCTTGGCCTTGGATGAGTTTGAAGACTGGAGGCCGGACGCCGATCCCGAGGACGAGACTGTCCTGGCTGCCTTTTCGGAGGAAATGCTGCGGCTGCTCAATCCCGACGCCGCGGCGGATGAAGCAGAGGAAGAAAACGCTCTGTGGGACGATCCCGAAGCGGAACCTGGTGACAAGCCAAAACCGGACGCCAGAGAAAAAGACGTTTTCGAGATCGAGCTGGACGAAGCGGAGCTTTCCCTGGATCTGTATGGGGAAGTTGACGCGGAGGATGACGACGATGATGCGCCGTGGTATGACTCTCTTACCCAACATCCGGTGTATCGGGTACTGCTGGAAGCAAACCGGCAATCGGCCAAGAAGCGGCTGATCCGGGAATTGAAGGACGAAGCCCTGGAACGAATCGAATTCGCAGCGCGCTCTTACCGGGACTATGAGCAGGTTGTGCACTTCTGGGACAAGAAGGACGCCAGCGCCGCGCGTACCCAGCGAAACCACGAGGTGCTGTGCGGCGATACGCCCGTGGAGTCAAACAGCCATATTTACGAGAAAAGCGGGATCGACCTGATCCTCCCGGAATGGATGACAGACCCGACCTGGTCCCAGCTTCGGCGGGGCAGCTTCCTGGATTATCTCTTCGACTGTCCCTATGAAATGCACGATCTGACCTCCAAGGAATATCTGCGTCGGCCTGTGATGGAGCTGAAGGAGGAGCAAAAGGAGATTCTGTACTTCCTGTATCTGCGGCTTTACAAGCCGCAGCAGCTTGCGTGTGTTCGCGGGCAGTCAGACCGCAACATCCGGAAGGTCCGGGACGTCGCTCTGCGAGGTATGCGCAGGAAGGTGTACGCCAATCTGCAACGACGCAGGGAAGCTGGCTGCTCCCTGACCTTGTATGAAAGGATCTTCTTGACAGAGTTTTCCCCGGAGGGCGTCAAGATAACAACAGAAGCAACAGAAAAGGACGGTGACGACGATGCGTGACCTGTTTGCCCATACCAGCGCCCATTGGGGCCGCTATTCCGAATACAAGTGGAAAACCGCTCCGGATGGGAACTGCTATCTGCTTCCCACAGAAAAAGCAAAACCCAGCGTATACGATCCGATGAAGGACCCGCATACGCTGGTGATTGACGCGCTGGAAATTGGTATGATGTTGTTCCGGCGTGAGCCGGAGGCAACGATGAAGCAGTCGATCCGGGCCTTTGCCGGGAAGTACGGCCTGCTGGGCATTATGACAGCCCTGCCGACCACCGCGGAATTCATTGATTATGAAAAGGTGTACCTCCCAAAGAATCCCTTTTTGCGAAAGGAAACCATGGAAACGACGGAGTATTTCCGGCAGTTCTTCCCCTTTATCCAGCCTGACTTCCGCAAGAAGGGCGTGGAATCCGTCTGGCAGACGGAAGATAAATACGAGATCGCCTTTGCCATGACCTTCCAGTCTGATCCGCAAGCCAAGGCTATGAGCTTCATGCGCAATTATGGAGAGCGCTACGACTGGCTGTGCAAGCTGTTCAAGGATTGGGCCTTTCTTGCCCTGACTACCCGCTTCTACATGGATGACAAAAAGCGGGACAATCCGGATACCCTTGCGCTCTACCGGAAGGGCATCTCCGCCTTCGAGGGCAACGCCCCGACCTATCACATCGAGCTCCGGGACAAGCCCACCCTGATCTGGGACTTCCACTCCCTGCTCCTGGACATCCGCTTCCTGCTCAGCATCATGCTGACCGATGATCACACCCCGCTGCGCATGTGCAGGCACTGCTATAAGCCCTTTATCGCATCCAAACCCGACGAGGAGTACTGCTCCGAGGAGTGC
Organism: Oscillospiraceae bacterium; assembly: GCA_902767915.1. Lineage (GTDB taxonomy): Bacteria > Bacillota > Clostridia > Oscillospirales > Oscillospiraceae > JAFRPC01. The sequence goes on from CACXJE010000068.1 coordinate 15,627, forward strand.
CGAAATCAGAAGTAGCATAATCATAACAAAAAGCCCTCTTGATCAAAGAAAAATCTCTGATCAGGAGGGCTTTTGTATTGAATGGTCCTGTGTATAAATTCTGCATCACAACAAGGCTACAGTATCAATTAAAATATTCCATGCAATCATCCAACAGCTTTTCTATTAGTCGAAGTTGCTCTGAATTAAGTGAAGACAGCTTCTTTGACAGCAGCAGAAGGTCCTTATCCACCACGTCTCCAGTGAGCAGATAATCTGCACTGACTTCCAAGGCAATAGAAAGCTTGAGCAGATTCTCTGGCCGCATAGCCCGTTTTCCGGATTCCGCATAGGAAACGAACTGCGTAGTCAAGTCTGCCTTCTCTGCCAGGGCTTCTCTCCAGCGGCCGATCCCGAAGATCACCAGAAACAGAAGCAGCGCCGCACCGACAGCCAGGACGAACATCTGCAGCCTTATTTCCTGTTCGCGCCTTTTTCTCTGGGCGCGCCGTTCTCT
>CACXJE010000069.1 GCA_902767915.1 Oscillospiraceae bacterium
CCGGTCTTCTCTGTGGGGAAGAATCCAAAGAAACCTGGGTTTCGTGGCGGGGGTATCCAAAGGGGGCAGGGCCTCCCTTGGCACACGATCTTGCTTGCAAGGTCTAGTGTGTTATACCTTCTGCGGCGGGAGGCGACGGAAGGGGCTTGCGGAGGGGCAGCGCAAGGGCCTTTCGGCAACGCCAGGGCAGGCGGGGTTTGCAGGCTGGATGGCCGAAAACGCAGGGGCTTGTGAGAAGCAAAGCCCACCTGGCCGACAAAGGATGTGCGGGCTTGGGTGGAGCGAAGCGGAAGAAAAGCGTGCGCAGCCGGGCCGCAGGAGGTATATAAAAACTCTCGTCCTACGTTAAAAAACTCCCGTTCCCCATCGGAAAAACTCCCATCCTTCGTCAGAAAAAGATTCCCCACTTTTCTCAAAATCGTTTGTGCCTCGGTTTCCCATTTATTCGTTTTCCCAAAATGTCCCGTCCCAGAAAATGCAAAATGCGTTTTTACTCAAACGCCACCATTGCCGTTTTCGGCAAATTAGGATTCTCCGGATCGCGCAAAAAGCGGATTGCGCGATTTGCAAAACGGTGCGTTTTCGTCGTGTCCCACTCCGCAAGGCTGAGGATTTCCGCCTCCCCGGTTTCACAATTGAAAAGGAATTCTCCCCATTCGCCGTCGCAGTCTGCCTGGTATTGGTAGATTGCGGCGGCGTATTTTTGTTTGTCCGGGAGCTTTTCGTCAGAGCACTTTTTCGGTTTTGCCTTTCTTGGCGTTTTGGATTTCAGTTGAAGACGTACCGCGTGCAGCGCGCCGTCTTTCACCAAAACCTCTGTCAGATGCTCCACCGCTTTTTGAAAGGCTCGCTCCGCGCCGCTGGTGGAACTGTATTCAAACATCTCCGCCAGACGGTCAAATCCGGGCTGTGTCTTCATCGGCGCGACGTAGCCGCAGTCCATACAGATACATTGTCGTTTTTCCAAAAGCTGTTGCTCCCGGTAGTTCAGCTTTTCAAACGCCGCACGCACAAGCTTATAGAGGAAATCGGCGGAAAGGATCTCCGGGTAATCCCAGGAATCGTCCCGCGTCACATCCTCGCCGGTACCTTCCTCATCATCCGGCGCGGTCAACTCCAGAGTCGTCCGGTTTCGGATGCCTCGAGCCAGATTCAAAAACGCTTTTGCAGTCTCAGGCTTGCAGCGAAACTGTTTGCAAAAGGCAGAAATCGGATTGGGAGAATTGTAATACAGCTGTGCCATCCGGCGCACCAATTTATAAACCGTCAGCGAGGACAGCAACCAGGCCTCCTCGCCCTTGCGGAATTCCAGCAGCGCGTCTGAGATATGCGGGTAGAGAAAGGTCGTGAAGCTGGTCCCTGCGTCCGGATCATAGTCCGCCAGCTTTTCCAGAATCTTCATTCTGCAGGCCAGCTTGATATCCAGAAACCGCTCTGGATCGTATTGGTCCGAGCCGTCCCGGATCAAAAAGGAGCGGATGCGCCGATTCAAAATCCTCTCATAATGGTGGAGAAAGAACGACAGGTGATCCAGATTCTTCTCTCGCAGAGCCGTGAGAATGTAAGCGTTCAGATTATCCACAGCCGGCGGTTCCGGCTCTAGGCAGAAGATACGCTCCACGTCCTTTTGGCGAAACGCCTCCGCAGGAAGCGGATACTTTTGTACATACCCGGTGAGCGCCCAGGAATAATCCTCCAACACGGTGCGCACCCCCCTTCTGCGTTACATTTTGCGCTTATGTCATTGCGAGCGCGAAGCGCGTGGCAATCCGTTCTCCTTCTGTCTTGCCTCATCCATCAGCGCATCCTGTTCCATCTCGGCGGCATAGCTGGTCCTGGCATATTCCGGGTTGGACACGGCCTTATACATGCGATCCTTTGCGATCCGCTTCATCGCTTCCGCAAGTTCCGCATCCAGGCTGCCCCGGCGAACCGCCTGGCGGATGGAATTCATCCGGCGCTCATAGATCTGTTTCAGCGGATGGTCCGCCGCCAGTTCCCGGCTTTCTCTGCCCTTGAGATTGCCGATCTGCCGACAGGTGCGGCCGCGCTTGTCTCCGGGCGCACGGCCGCCGCAGTATTTGGTGTGCCGGGCGTTGACGGTCAGAAACCATTTGCCGCAGATCCGGCAGCGCTTCGGCGCGTGGCCGACGCAGAGTCCCTCAAACAGATCGGAGCGCAGCAGGCCCACAAAGGAGACGTAGTGCATCCGCTTTACCAGCAACGGAGCTGGATTGTCCTCTCGCTGCACGGAGACGTACTGCACCGTGGTGTTCATCATGGACATCCAGTCGGTTCCGGTGAAGCTGACCTCCGGTGGAAAGGCCTTTCCGAACAATTCCGCCAAGCCGTCCGTGCTGCGATCCGCGTCGTCAGCATCCACCAGCCGGGCGAATTCCGCCATGGCCTCCTTGTAAGTCTGCAAGGAATCCGCCAGCTGCGCCAGCACCGGCGTCAGCCTGCCCAGCAGGATTCCGTGCCGGTACTCCTCCGTCGCGTTTTCATCCAAGGTTCCCATCAAGAGGCCCATGGTGTAGGCCTGAAAGCTCTGCACACCTTCTTCGGAAAACGCCTTCGGAAGATTGTCCAGATAAAAGTCCAGGTCGATCCCGGAAAAGGGCTCGCATGTGTGCAATAACTGCATGGCCTGCTCCGCAGCTTCCTTTGCAGCCGGAATCATGGAAGCATCTGGCAATCCCATATTCAGCCCTGCCATGAATTCCTTGAGTCGGTCACAGGGCCCGGCCAGCTTTTGTATCGTTTTGTCGGAGAGATTCAGCGCCGCGCAGCCCAGGGTGCCCGTCGGCACGGTTTTGCCCTCATAGCAAACCGTGTCCCGCCAAAAATCCAGAGTCAGCAAATTGTGTTCCATCCTTTGAGCCTCCTGTCCCGTTTTTTCATTTTGACCACCCCTGCGCCAACGGTCGGGGCGGTCCATCCTCATTGTCTCACAAGATATGTCCCATAAACGGGACATAAAAGTCCACAGGATCATTTTTTCAGCTTGTCCCGTTTTTTGAATTGACCTTGTCCCGCGATTAGCCGGTTTTTTGAAAAATCTGACATAACCATATCAGAGGGAGCAAGACCCGAAGCGCGCCGGGTCCTGCTCTCTACTTTTTATGAGGAGGTTATGTTATGAACCTGTACGAAACTGTCAAGGCGGCCGTTCCCCTGCGGGAGGCCGCCGCACGCTATGGGCTGCGAGTCAACTGGTCCGGTATGACCCGCTGCCTGTTCCACGAAGATCACACCCCCAGCATGAAGCTGAACGAGGATTACTTCTACTGCTTCGGCTGCGGAACACACGGGGATGTGATCGACCTTATCGCCGCAATCTTCCAAATTCCAATCTTCGACGCCGCCCGCAAGCTGGCCTGGGATTTCCACGTTCCGCTGGACAAGCCAGCTACTCCGCCGCCGCAAAGTGAACTGTCTCCGGAGGTCAAGAAGGACCTTGCCCGGCGAAAGGCACAGCAGGAACAGCTCTGGACCGCACTCCGCGTCCTCTGTGAGTATCAGCGCCTGCTCCGGCGCTGGAAGGAACAGTACGCTCCGAAAAACCCGGAGGAACCGCCGGACGACCGATTTGTGGAGGCCTGCCAGATGTACGAGCGAATCGACGATCTGACCGAGGGCCTCACCGTCGGCACGGAGGAGCAGCGGGCCAGGGCCCTGGCACTGGTCACCGCGGACAACAAGATCACCCTCCTGGCGGAGCGTCTGGAGCGGCTGCGAAAGGAGGACGCCCATGGGGCAGAAAAAGAAACTGCCTGACCGGATCTTGCCAAGCTGGTTCGACGGCAAGACCATCAACGAAGCTCAGTTTTGCGAGGAGTTCCTGCAAACCCACAGGATCGCCTTCGCAAACGGAGCTTTTTTCACGCCCGACGGACGGGTGACGGACGATCTGCCCCTGCGGGCGGAGATTTACGAAGCCCTCAAGGGCTGGGCCATCAGCAACATCCCGAAGAAGATCAGCAACATCCTGGAGGTCATGAAGATGGAGGCCCAGGCCCCAGACCTTCCGCCGGAGCCGGACCGGATTCATCTGGCCAATGGAACCCTGCTGCTGGACGGCAGCTTTCTCGAGGGCTGGCCCAGGATCGTGCGGAACCGGCTGCCGGTGCGGTACAACCCGGAGGCCCCCAGCCCGGAGCTCTGGCTGCGCTTTCTCGGAGATCTGCTCTACCCGGAAGACATCCCGACCCTGCAGGAGTTCATCGGCTACTGCCTGATCCCCAGCAACAAAGGGCAGCGGATGATGGTGATCAAGGGAAGCGGCGGCGAGGGCAAGTCCCAGATCGGTTCCGTCCTTTCCAGCATCTTCGGCACCAACATGAAGGACGGCAGCATCGGGAAAATCTCCGAGAACCGCTTCGCCCGGGCAGATCTGGAGCACGTGCTCCTCTGTGTGGACGACGACATGCGGATGGAGGCTCTGCGGCAGACCAACTACGTGAAGTCTATCGTTACCGCCCAAGGAAAGATGGACCTGGAGCGCAAGGGAAAGCAGAGCTACCAGGGCAGGATGTTTGCAAGACTGTTGGCTTTCAGCAATGGGGATCTGCAGGCGCTCTACGACCGGAGCAACGGCTTCTACCGCCGCCAGCTGGTGCTGACCACCAAGGAGCGGCCCAAGGACCGGGTGGACGACCCGGACCTGGCCGAGAAGATGAAGGCGGAGGCCGAGGGGATCTTCCTCTGGGCCTTTGAAGGGCTACGGAGGCTGGTCGCAAACAGCTTCCGGTTCACGGAAAGCGACCGCATCCGGGAAAACCGGGAGGCCGTGAAGCGGGAGAACAACAACATCGAGGCCTTCCTGGAATCCGAGGGCTATATCATCCGCAAGGCAGATTATAGTATCGCAACCACAGAGCTGCTTGAGATCTATTGGCTGTGGTGCGAGGAGAATGCGTATCTGGGGCTGAAGAAGAAAAGCTTCTGTGACGCGATGGTTCAGCTGGCCGCCAAGTACAACCTGGAGCACAGCAACAACGTACACAACTCCGCTGGCAGGCGTGTCAACGGCTATTGGGGAATCGGAGCGCTGGTAATTCCCCCTGTAAGCAGAAACAACGCCGGATCGACACGTACATACATACACGACGAGCTTCCGGACTGACCCGGGGTGTGACCAAGGGCCTACCCCTGTGTATGTACGTATGCACCGTTTGACCGCAAATCTCTCTTATATGCGCTTTTTCTGGTCTGTCCGGCGCCGGAATGCGCACACCGGATTCTCCCGCATTTAGAGGTTGAAAAACCCTTGAAAAACCTACGTTTTTCGGCCTCAGCCGAGGTGGGATGCATACCTATACCACCCCCCTCCGAATCCCGGGAATATGACCCTGAGAGACGCGAGAACGACTTGCAGTTATGCCGCACATGAAAACGAACAAACAGAAGAAGGAGATCAATGAAAACAAAACAAAAAGGCAACATTGCCATCCAGCCGCAGTTCGCGATCCTGCGGTTTGCCAAATATAAGGGGCCGGAGATCGGGCGGATCGAGGCCCACAACGAACGGACTAAGGAGACCTACGCCAGCAATCCGGACGTGGATCTGAGCCGGAGCAAGGACAATTTCCACCTGGTGGAGCCGGAACGCGCGTACCGGGCGGAATCCGAGCGGCAGATCGCCGCGGCGGGTGTCAAGCCCCGGTCGGACAGCGTTCGGGTGGTGGAGGCCCTGTTCACCGCCAGCCCGGAATTCTTCCAGGGGAAGAAGCCAGATGAGATCCGAGCCTTCTTCCATGAAGCGATGGACTTTCTCACCATCTATCAATCAAAGGAAACGATCATCTCCGCGGTGGTTCACATGGACGAGAAGACGCCCCACATGCACCTGTCCTTTGTGCCGCTGACAGCTGACGGCCGGCTCTGTGCCAAGGAAATCGTCGGCAACAAGAAAAAGCTGACCTGGTGGCAAGACGAGTTCTGGAAGCACATGGTGCAGAAATACCCCGAGCTGGAGCGCGGACAGAGCGCCTCCGAGACCGGCCGGGATCACATCCCGCCCAGAATCTTCAAGGAGATGACCCGGCTGGACAAGCAGCGCAAGAAGCTGGAGGAGCTGCTGGCAGGCGTCACGACCTTCAACGCAAAGTCCAGGCTCGAGGCGATCCAAGCGCTGTTGGAAAAGTACATCCCCAACGTCGAACGGATGCAGACCCAGCTCAAACGATATAGCGGCGCCTTCACGGACACGGCTGCCGAGAACAAGCGCCTGAAAGCAGAGGTCGCAGCCCTGAAGGGCGACAAGGCAGAGCTGGAAAAGCAGCTCAAGGCCGCCACCACCGAGAGCAT
>CACXJE010000070.1 GCA_902767915.1 Oscillospiraceae bacterium
GGATCTGGTCAGCGTCTCCCTGGAGGAGGCCCCGCCGGACTTTCCGGCGGAGGAGGGCCCGCTGGAGATTCTCTATGAGGACGACTGTCTGATCGCCGTAGACAAGCCCGCCGGTCTCATCGTCCACCCGACCTTTCACCGGCAGACCGGAACCCTTGCCAACTATCTGCTGGGCTATTATCACAGCACCGGGCAGAAGGCCGGCATCCACATCGTCACCCGACTGGACCGGGATACCATGGGTGTGGTCCTGTTCGCAAAAAACGCCTGGGCCCATTGGGCCCTAATGGAAGCCATGGACCGGGGCGAATTCCAAAAAACCTACGAGGCTCTGACTGTGGGCGGACCCGCCCAGGATGCGGGCGTGATTGACCTGCCCATCGCCAAACGGCCCAACCCGAGCCTGCTGCGCTGCGTCAGCCCCACGGGCAAGCCCTCCGTCACCGAATACCGGGTACTGGAACGGGGTCCCATCTGTCGGCTGGAACTGCGTCCCCGCACCGGACGGACCCATCAGCTCCGGGTCCACTGCAGTCACGAGGGCTTTCCGATCCTGGGGGACCCCCAATACGGCGGCGGTACCGGCGGCCAGCAGCTGGTGGCACGGGAGCTTCGGCTGAATCATCCGCTGACCGGGGAGCCCCTGGTGCTGCGGTCCAGGCAGCAACTCCATACAGCAGAATGATTAACGGCAAAAGCATGTCTATCCTGTGCAGCGGCGGGCTGGTCGATGCAAGGCAACCGGGAACGGGGAACAGGGGTGGAGTTTCCCATATCTGACGATATGGAAAACGGAATTGCATCATGGATACAAAGTGCTGCGGAGAACGACACGGCAGATAGACGGCATCCGAATCATCCGGGCGGCCGGTCAGAGAACGCATGAAATCATTTTCAAATGACAATTTGAAAATACCTCCCCTGTTCCCTCTTCCCTGTTGCCTGTTCCCTTCCCAAAAAACATCGGATTTTTTGACAAACTGTGAGCCGCTCCCGAGGGAGCGGCTCTGTTGATTGGGGGCTGTTCAATTGGGGGAGCTCTCAGAGGGCTGCTCTGCAGGCAGCTCCGCAAGGGAGGAATAGTTTTCCGGTTCGAAGTGCCGCAGGAACCGCATGAGGATCATGGCAACCTGGGCGCGGGTCGCGCCGGTCTTGGGCATCAGAAGCACCTGATCTCCGCTGCTGACGCCGCTGATCAAGCCTTCTCCCACCGCCCAGGACAGCGCATCCACGGCATGGGCGCTGATCTGTTCATAGTCCGGATATCCGGTCAGATCGGCCCCTTCGCTCAGCGTATAGCCCCGGAGCCGGGCATACTGCAGCAGGAATGCCGCCACCTGCTCACGGGTTACGAGATTGTTCGGAGAGAAGTTCGTCAGAGACGTACCGGCGGCAATGCCGTTCCGGGCCGCCCAGGTGAGCGCGACGCCGTAGTAGGAGCCGGGATTCACATCAAGGAAGATCTGCTCCGCCTCCAGCTTCGGCTTGCCGGCCATGCTCCAGAGGACGGTGACCATCATGGCCCGCTTCATGGTTTCGTTGGGGGCAAACTGGGTTTCGGAAACGCCTGCGAACAGGCCGTGCTCCACCGCAAATTCAATGGCTTTGGAGTACCACTTGTCCGACAAAACGTCCTCAAACCGTTCAAACACAGTCTGCTCATGGCCGCAGCGGACACAGACCCCGTCCACAAACTGGTGGCCCAGGGGTTCCAGCTCCTCGGCGGCCTCATGACCGCATGCTACGCAGACGTAGCCCCGAAGGCCCGGCGCCGTGCAGGTGGGCTCGGTGACTTCGGTCTTATAGCGGTGCTCAATGCTGCCCAGAGTGCCCAGCCAGTAGTTCAGGTCCACATTGGTGGAGATTCCGGGCACATGGCCGCCGTCGGTGTACTGCCAGATATTGGCGCCCTCATTGGCGGTCAGAGAGATGGAGGCATGCTGGGCAACCCAGCGGGCCCAGTTATTGTAGGCCGGATCGGTAAGCTTGCTGTTCCAGGGACTGGCGCTGGCATAGACGCCGGCCTTGAAGCCGAAGTTTTCAACGGTTTCACAGAAGGTCCGGATCACCGTCAGCAGATCGCTGTTGGACAGGGTCAGATTTCCCTTTGTGTCCTCCACGTCGTAGAAGATCGGCAGCTCCGGGGTGTAGCCGTACTGCTGATTCAGCTCCAGCAGGATCCCCAGGACGAAATCCGCCTCGGCCATTGCCTCAGCTTGGGTCGTTGCCCGGGCGTAATAATAGATGCCATAGGGAATATGATTGTTCTCGCAGCCCTTGACATTGTTCAGATACTGCTTATCCCGGACGGTCATGAGGGCTCCGGTGGTTCCGTCATGGTAGCCGTAGCCCACGCGGATGATCGCAAAGTCCAGGTCGGGGGCGGCAGTCTGCCAGTCGATCACACCCTGGTGCTCGCTGACGTCCACGCCGGGCTTCAGGAACATGCCCTGGCCGCAGAGGGTGCATTCGTCGCCCTCCAGGGGTACCGCGCAGTCATGGGAATAAGACACGCTGGAGATATCCTTGTGGCGATAGAGCTTATAGCCCTGGGAGAAGTACTTATTCACACCGGTCAGGTTGTTTCCCGCGTAGGTCATGCTGTAGCAGCAGCCATAGTGGGCGGTGGTGGGGCTGGCGTGGGAGATCTCCACAGAGGTGATGGCGCCGCTCTCATTATAGGTGATATCCGTGACCAGCATGGCATGGCCCGAGCTGCAGAACATGTCGCCCACCTGCAGGATCGAATAGGTGGGATTGCCGATCAGGTTTCCGTAGCCGGTGATGTTTCCGGTGTAGCAGCGATGGGGCAGATCCCAGGCCCAGGAAACGAAGCTGGTGCAGTCCGCAGCGAAGTAGGGACCGCCCCGGCCATAGGTGGATCGGCTGGTGTACATCTTGCTGCCGTCGTAGTTCACGTAGGCCACAAACTGGCTCAGCGTGGCTTTCCAGGGCACATAGCAGGCGTCCACCGGCTGGCCGTAGGGCAGGCCGGTATAGGTCACGCCGGCCTTATAGAGGATCCGGAGATTATAGTTGGGATCTGTGTAGCCCCAGCCGCCCACGTCCTTCCGGGGCGTCCACTTGATGTTCAGCATCTGCCGGGCCCGCTTGACAATGTTCTGGGCTCCGGGAGACAGGCTGCGGCGGATGGCGCCGTCGGTATAGTTCTCCACGGCAACCGGATCCGCAGGCTGATAGATGATCTCATTCTGACCCCCGTTTTCGGAGGGGGCCACAGGCGCCGCCGGCTCCGGGACAGGCTCCGGCCTCGGGGTCGGTTCGGGTGCGGGCGTCGGTTCCGGGGTGGGTTCCGGCTTCGGCGTCGGTTCCGGCGTGGGCGTCGGTTCCGGGGTGGGTTCCGGTTCCGGGGTGGGTTCCGGCTTCGGGGTTGGTTCGGGTGCGGGAGTCGGTTCCGGGGTGGGTTCCGGCTTCGGGGTCGGTTCGGGTGCAGGAGTCGGTTCCGGTTCTGTGGTCGGTTCAGGGACGGGCTCCGGCTCGGTGGTGGGCTCCGGTTCGGGTTCGGGTTCCGGCTCGGTGGTGGGTTCGGGCTCCTCAGTCGGGTCCGGGGCCTCGGGGTCGTTCACCAGATCCTCCGGATCCGTGGGCTCCGGCACGGGAACGGTATTGTCCACCGGCGGCTCCAGCTCCGGGATCGGATTGTCCTCATTGCCGAACAGATCGGACACTTCCTCCGCCATCTGCTCTGCGGCTTCGGCCTCCCGATGGAGAATCTCATCCTCGCTCATGGGGAAGGAGAGCTCCATGCCCTCGCTGCTGTCGGCGCTGACGGGCTGATAGCCCTCAAACGCCGCGGGAACGGCTTCGCCCTTGAAGGCGGCAGCCAGGTCGATCTGGTATTCCAGGCCGTTCTGGGTATAGACCAGCGCGCCCTTGCCCAGGTCAAAATCTACGAAATAGTCCTCCACATGCCGGGCCAGAAGGGCTGAACCCGCATAGAGGTTGTAATCAAAGAGGGTGCCGGTGGCAAGAATCAGGCCGCAGCCGGTGGGCACAAAGCTCCACAGATCATGGGCAAAGCAAATCATCCGGGCATCGCCGGTGCTCAGATTCAGTTCCCAGACACCGTTGCCGGAAAGGAAGTCCAGCTTTTCTCCGTCCACCAGGTAGATGGGACCGGGTTCCCCGCTGAGATTTTCCAGCCAGACCCGCTCCTGGCCGGTGACGACGTTGAAGCTGACCAGGTCGAAGCTGTCCTCCCCGAGACGGGCAAAGTACAGGATGCCATCGGCATAGTTCAACCGAGCGGCCGGCTTCCGATAGATGGGCCGGCTGCCCTGCAGCGTATTATATATGTAGCCGTCGTCATCGCTCACGAAGAATGTACCGCTCTCCGTGCGCACAGTACGGCCGCCTCCGGCAAGCATGTCTCCGCTGAAGGTGCCCAGCGTGCAGGCAGGGTCCGGATCGGCCTCATCGACAGCCAAGGCAGGCAGCGGCATGATGCTCAGCAGCAGCAAAACCGCCAGCAGCAGGGCTGAAGCCCGATGCAACAGATACTTCATAGCTTCCTCCAAATTATGTAAACCAATAAGGCGGATCGTTCTATTCTTTGAGTCAATCATAATTTTACCCCAAACGCAAGGCTTTGTCAACACTTTGTAACCTTTTTTTGCAGGGCCGATCGTAAAATCTTTGTGAAGATACGGTTCTCTTTTCCGCAAACCGGCAGAACAGCGGCCCGGGAGCGCCGATTGCCGCAAAAGAAGAATTCCCTCTGGAAATCTCCGCAGGGGTGTGCTATAATTGCTTAAACATAAAGACAGGGAGGTTTTCCCATGGAAGTATTACGTTTTCTGGCGAGAATCCGCTTCACAGCGCTGAACTGGATTATGCAGGGCATCACCTTTTTGGGCGAAGAAACCGTCTTCATGGTGGTGGCCATTGTGCTGTTCTGGTGTGTGAACAAGTGGAAGGGCTACTTTGTTCTGGCTGTGGGTTTCCTGGGCACGCTGCTGAACCAGTTTTTGAAGCTGCTGTTCCGGGTCCCCAGACCCTGGACCGTGGACAAAGCAATCATTGTGCCCTCCGCCAAGAGCGGCGCAACCGGCTTCTCTTTCCCCAGCGGCCACACCCAGAACGCTGTGGGCACCTTCGGCGGCATCGCCCGCTTCACCCGGCGGAAGTGGCTTCGGATCGTCTGCATCGTGCTGATCCTGCTGATCGGCTTCTCCCGGATGTACCTGGGGGCCCACTATCCCTCCGACGTGGCCGTGGGCCTGGTCACCGGCGTGCTTTTTGTCTTCGCGATCTACCCGATCATGAAGCGGGCAGAGCAGAGCCCCAAGGTGATGTTCTGCTTCCTGGGCACTATGGTCGGTCTGGCTGTCGCCTATATCGTCTTCCTCCTGGTGCATCATTTCCCGGACGTCGTCAACGAGGTCCAGGAGGGTCAGGACCTCAGTCCCTATGACTCCGGTCTGAAAAACGGCTATACCCTGCTGGGCGCCCTTCTGGGTCTGATCGTGGGCTATACTGTGGATCTGAAAAAGATCCGGTTCTCCGAGCAGGCTCCCCTCTGGGGCCAGGTGCTGAAGGTGGTGCTGGGTCTTGGCATCATCATGGGGATCCGGATGGGGCTGGACAAGGTCTTCAAGTCTGAGCTGCTTCCCATCTTCCATGGGCAGCTCTGGTGGAGCGCGGTCCGCTATTTCTGCATGGTGGCCTTCGCCGGCGCCGTCTGGCCCCTCACCTTCCCTCTGTGGCAGAAGGTTGGCGTCAAAAAGGACGCGAAATAAGCCTTTCGAAACGAACGCAGGCAGCGGAGAGATCCGCTGCCTGGGTTCATGTCTCAATCCTGATCCTGCAGGGCGGAAACCGCGTAGAGCAGATCCGCCACCTGGCGGCGGGTCAGAGGGCTCCGGTCGGCGGTCAGGACAATCCCGGCCTCCTGCAGCGCCGCGGCCGCACCGACGGCCCAGGCCGGCACCGCCGGGTCGGAAAACGCAGCCGTCTGTACAGCGTCCAGCCGCAGGACCCGGCTCAGAAATACCGCCGCCTCCGCCCCGGTCACCGGACGATTGGGGCGGAAATACAGGCCGGTATCGTTCCGGCAGCCCTGGGCCAGAC
>CACXJE010000071.1 GCA_902767915.1 Oscillospiraceae bacterium
GCCGCAGGGGGCGGCAGCGGTGTAACCAGCGTAACCAAAACAGGCCTTGGTTACAAAGTCGGTTACGCCGAAATTCCTTGCTATAGCACGATTTCTCGAATTTTGTAACCATGTAACCAAAAAAACCGAAAACAGTCAAACGCAATATAGAAAGTTTCAAAACCTTGGTTACATAGTTACAGGTTACAAGCTGCCCCAGGCAGATTTCGTTCCCGACCCCGGTGCCTCGTCGGAGCGGGGGACGCCGATCATCGGCGGCCCTGGTTTGTAATTGAGAATTGAGAATTTGACGCGTTTTGCAGATCGGGATCTGGCGGGATCCTATCGTAGGGACAAGCCTTGCTTGTCCGGTTTGCAGATGCGAAGCGAATGCAAACAATCGTCCGAAGGACGATCCATGGGATCGGAAATCGTGATTTGTCTGCGACAAATGCGTTCGTTCCGAACGCCGGACAAGCACGGCTTGTCCCTACAGGCGGGCCTGTTTCCGGTTCCCTCGTCGGGGCGGGGTGCCCGTGGCGATCGATGATCGCCGCTACCGAGCGGGTCTGTTCCCTGTTCCCTGTTCCCCGTTCCCTGTTCGCTACTGGCGGGTCGGGTTCACCGAGGAGAAGAAATTATATCGGAAGGTATTCCAGCTGGTCAGAAGCCGCTGCCGGGCCTGGTAGTACAGCCGGTAGTCCGCCTCCGAAAGCTCGGAGGCCAGGCTGCCGTTGACGTAGGTGGTTCCGTCCCAGCAGGAAAAGTCGTTCCAGTAGACCAGACCGCCCGCCTGCCCGAAGATGTCGTCGCCGGCAAAGTAGCGCAGATCCGTCTTTAACCCGAAGAGATTGCAGACCGTCGGATACAGGTCCACGGTGGAGGCGTATTTGTCCACCACCCTTGGCTCCAGCGACGGGCTGTAGATCATCAGCGGCGTGTTGCAGAGCAGGTTCCGGTTCGGCGCATCCTTGAGCTCCATCAGAAAGTCCACGTCGGTGAGATACTTGCAGAAATGGTCGCCGTAGATGATCAGCACCGTGTCCTCCAGCAGGCCCTCGGCCTCCAGCCGGTCCACCAGGCCGCCCAGAAACTCGTCTGTCTCCATGATGTGGGCAACTGCCCGGACGTACTGCTCCATGGTATCCTCCGAGGCTGTCACACCGGAGGCCGCCACGGCGGCTCTTGCCTGCTCCAGATGGGGCGCGGCAATGTTGCCCATGCTCTCATTGTAGGGCCCGTGGCCGGAATAGGTGATGATAAAGGAGTAGAAGGGCTCCTCCCGGTTCACCATCTGGTCGAAGCCGTTCAGCATCTGGCTGTCCAGCTGGTAGTCCTCCATGCCCATCTTGGTAAAATCGTGATAGGCCTCGAAGCCCAGGTGGGTATGGATCTTGCCCCGGTTATAGATGGAGGGGTTGGCGGAGTGGAAGGAATTGACCCTGTAGCCCTCCGCCGCAAAGAGCTGCGGCAGAGCGGCGGGCAGCGCAAACTCCGCATAGGCCTCGGTGGACACCCCCTCTGTGGGGGGGATCAGGCCGGTCTGAGAGGTGAATTCCGTGGAGAAGGTGCCGGCGTTCAGATAGAGGGGCGTGTAGAAATGCTCCATATACACGCTCTTCTGCTTCAGCGCGTACAGGTTCGGCATATAGTCCTCGGTGATCATCCAGGTGTCCAGGGATTCCACCATGACCATGATCAGATTCTTCCCGGCCAGGGCCCCTGTCATTTCGTTGGGCTCGATGGCGGGCCGGCTGTCATGGGCGGCGTTGAGCTCCGCCAGGATCTTGTTCCGGTCCTTGCCGGCGTCGGTGAAGAAGGTCTTTGTGAAATCCCGCCAGGTGTATTGATACAGGCCCGTCATGGGCAGGCAGGCGTTGGCGTTCAGAAATTCGGTATACTGCTGCTTCTTCACGTCCATTTTGGGGACGCTTGCTTCCTCGTTGGTGACGCTCCAGCTCATGGTGTTGGTGTTTTTCTCAATCGCAATGATATTGGCATGATTGAGCACCAGCAGACCCGCCAGGCAGGCCGCTATCACGCCGCCGCCAACCAAAAAGCGGATCGGACGGTAGCTCCGCTTAGGCAGGAATACCGCGGCGGTGATGCCGGCAGCCACAAAAGCAATCAGTCCCACCGCCAGCAGGGTCCGCATCTGCACGTACTGCATGCTGAAAAAGGCTGCGCCCTCTCCTGCGTAAAGCAGATCCGAGAAGCGGAAAAAGCTGCCGAACAGATGGTACATCACCGCGTGGACCATTGCCAGGATCGCCGCTGCCAGGACCGTCACGATCATAAGGATCCGGCCGCAGACCCGGGGCAGCAGGTAGGCAGCGGCCCCCAGCAGCAGGCACCACAGCACGCTGAAGCCCATCGCCAGCAGGCCCGGATGGGACGCGCCGCCCACAAAGCCGTACAGCAGCTGGAACAGCAGGTCGATCCCGAGCAGACTCAGGATATAGATCCAGATCGACAGCCGGCTGAGCCAGAGCCGGACAGGTCCGGGGGCCTTTTTTGCGCTGTCGGATTTCGTCTTTGTTTTCATGGACAATACTCCTTTGATTCAATCGAACGCCCGGCCTCAGCCGGTTTCAAACAGCCTTTGGCAGAGGTCCAGGATCTCCCTGCCGGGAAGACTGCTGTGGAAGCTTACTTCGCCCCGGCCGCCGGTGCGCAGCAGCTCCGCCTGCTTCAGCAGGCGTCCGGTCTGCCGGGCTGTGCCCTCGCTGCCGTCCAAAAGCTCGGTTTGCGGGGGCAGGATCCGCCGCAGCACCCGGGAGGCAAAGGGGAAATGGGTGCAGCCCAGAACCACCGCAGCCGCCTCCCCTTCCAGCCAGGGAGACAGCCGGCTGCGCAGATAGGCCTCCAGGGCGGGAGAATCCGTCTCTCCCCGCTCCACAAATTCCACAAGCTCCGGACAGGGCAGGCCGATCACGGTGCAGCCCGCCTGGACCCGTCGGGTCAGAGCGGCGAACTTTTTCTCCCGGAGGGTGGTCTCCGTGGCCATGACCAGGATGGTGCCGCCGGGATTCCGGTCCGCCGCCAGCTTCAGAGCCGGCTCGATGCCCACGATGGGCCGGTCCGGCCAGGCTGCCCGCAATTCGCTGATGGCCGCGCTGGTGGCGGTATTGCAGGCAATGACCGCCGCCTTGAAGCCGTATTCCCCATCCAGCCTGCGGAGATTCTCCAGGGTCAGTCTGCGGATCTCCTCGGTGGTCCTGGGGCCGTAGGGCGCGTTGGCGGAGTCGCCGAAATAGACGAACCGTTCCCCCGGCAGCTCCTTCACCAGAGCCCGCAGCACACTGACGCCGCCGACGCCGGAATCAAAGACCACAATGGGCCGCTCTCTGGCTTCCATGACACACCTCCCAACAATTTTATATATTTTACCCCTTTTTGACGCAGAATGCAAGGGTTTGTTTCACCAGCAAAAATCAAACATTTTCTAATGTTTTTTTCAAAAAGCATTGCAAAGCGTGAAAAAAAATGCTATACTAAAATGCCGATTGGTATAAATGAGATTATTTTATGAATTCACATGATAATCATCTGATTGTTATGTCAACTGAAAGGAGAAAAGTACATGTCCCGCAAGTATGTCTACCTCTTCACCGAGGGCAACGCTTCCATGCGCGAGCTTCTGGGCGGCAAGGGCGCCAACCTGGCCGAGATGACCAACATCGGTATGCCGGTCCCCCAGGGCTTCACCATCACCACCGAGGCCTGCACCCAGTATTATGAAGACGGCCGCAGGATCAACGACGAGATCATGGGCCAGATCATGGAATACGTGGCCAAGATGGAGGAGATCAACGGCAAGAAGTTCGGCGATCTGAACAACCCCCTGCTGGTTTCCGTCCGCTCCGGCGCCCGCGCCTCCATGCCCGGCATGATGGACACCATCCTGAACCTGGGCCTCAACGACGAGGTTGTCAACGCCATGATCAAGGGCAACCCCGATCCCAAGTTCGAGCGTTTCGTATACGACTCCTATCGCCGCTTTATCCAGATGTTCTCCGACGTCGTTATGGAGGTCGGCAAGAAATATTTCGAGCAGCTCATCGACAAGATGAAGGAAGAAAAGGGCGTCAAGCTGGATATCGAGCTGAACGCCGCTGATCTCAAGAAGCTGGCCGAGCAGTTCAAGGCCGAGTACAAGGCCCAGATCGGCGAGGACTTCCCCGCTGACCCGAAGGTCCAGCTCTACGAAGCCATCCGCGCCGTGTTCCGCTCCTGGGACAACCCCCGCGCCAACGTCTACCGCCGCGACAACGACATTCCCTACTCCTGGGGCACTGCCGTCAACGTCATGCCCATGGTCTTCGGCAACCTCAACGACAACTCCGGCACCGGTGTTGCCTTCACCCGTGACCCCGCCACCGGCGAGAAGAAGCTCATGGGCGAGTTCCTGACCAACGCCCAGGGCGAGGACGTGGTGGCCGGCGTCCGTACCCCCATGCCCATCGCCATGATGGCCGAAAAGTTCCCCGAGGCTTATGCCGAGTTTGTCGCCGTCTGCGACAAGCTGGAGGAGCACTACCGCGACATGCAGGATATGGAGTTCACCGTGGAGAACGGCAAGCTCTACATGCTGCAGTGCCGCTCCGGCAAGCGTACCGCCCAGGCCGCTCTGAAGATCGCCTGCGATCTGGTGGACGAGGGCATGCGTACCGAGGCCGAGGCTGTTGCCATGATCGACCCCAGAAACCTGGACACCCTGCTGCATCCCCAGTTTGACGCCGCCGCCCTGAAGGCTGCCAAGCCCATGGGCAAGGGCCTGGGCGCCTCCCCCGGCGCCGCCTGCGGCAAGGTCGTCTTCACCGCCGAAGACGCTGAGGAGTGGAAGGCCAGAGGCGAAAAGGTCGTCCTGGTCCGTCTGGAGACCTCTCCCGAGGACATCACCGGCATGAAGGCCGCCCAGGGCATCCTGACCGTCCGCGGCGGTATGACCTCTCACGCCGCCGTTGTGGCCCGCGGCATGGGCACCTGCTGCGTCTCCGGCTGCGGCGACATCACCATGGATGAAGAGAACAAGCGCTTCACCCTGGCCGGCAAGGAATTCCATGAGGGCGACTGGATCTCCCTCGACGGCTCCAACGGCAACATCTACGACGGCATCATCAAGACCGTTGACGCCACCATCGGCGGCGACTTCGGCCGGATCATGGGCTGGGCCGACAAGTATCGCCGGCTGAAGGTCCGCACCAATGCCGACACCCCCCGCGACGCCAAGAAGGCCCGGGAGCTGGGCGCCGAGGGCATCGGCCTGTGCCGTACCGAGCATATGTTCTTCGAGGCCGACCGGATCGCCGCCTTCCGCGAGATGATCTGCGCCGACAACGCCGAGCAGCGTGAAGCCGCTCTGAACAAGATCCTGCCCTATCAGCAGGGTGACTTCGAGGCCCTGTTCGAGGCCCTGGAAGGCTATCCCGTTACCATCCGGTTCCTGGATCCCCCGCTGCACGAGTTCGTGCCCACCGAGGAGAAGGACATCGAGATGCTGGCTGCCACCCAGTGCAAGACCGTGGCTTCCGTCAAGGCCCTGATCGAGAGCCTGAAGGAGTTCAACCCCATGATGGGTCACCGCGGCTGCCGTCTGGCTGTCACCTACCCCGAAATCGCCCGGATGCAGACCAAGGCCGTCATCCGCGCTGCCATCAACGTCAAGAAGGCCCATCCCGACTGGAACCTGGTTCCCGAGATCATGATCCCCCTGGTCGGCGAGGTCAAGGAGCTGAAGTACGTCAAGGAAGAGGTCGTCAAGACCGCTGACGCCGAGATCGCCGCTGCCGGCATCGAGATGAAGTACGAGGTCGGCACCATGATCGAGATCCCCAGAGCCTGCCTGACCGCCGACGAGATCGCCAAGGAAGCTGAGTTCTTCTGCTTCGGCACCAACGACCTGACCCAGATGACCTACGGCTTCTCCCGTGACGACGCCGGCAAGTTCCT
>CACXJE010000072.1 GCA_902767915.1 Oscillospiraceae bacterium
AGGGCAATCAGCTTATTTTTTCCGTGATAGTCGCTGCCGGCGGTGACGTACAGGCCATGCTTTTCGGCAAGGGCCAACACCTGATTCCGCAGCGGCTCGGAGAAGCCGGAATAGCAGGCCTCCAGGCCCTGCAGGCCGAAGCCCATCAGCCGAAGAACCCTTTGCTCCAACTCCTCACCGAGAATCAGCTGGTCGCCGTCACCGTAACAGGGGTGAGCCAGAACGGGAATGCCGCCCGAACCCAGGATGCCCCGGATGGCCTCCTCGGGCCGGACATAGTCATCCTTTCCCGGCAGTCCGTTCAGATAGTCCCGGAAGGCCTGGTCCCTCGTCGGAACGTAGCCCATCTTTACCATCAGATTGCCGATGTGGGGCTTGCCCGGGTTCGGCTGAGCATAGAGGCGCTGCAAATCCTCCTCCGGAAAGGTGAAGCCGTATTTTTCCCGCAGGTAGGTCAGCCGCTCGCCCAGCTTTTTCATCCGATAGCCGTGTCCCAGATCCACCACGCTCCGAATCGACTTTGAAGTGGGATCATAGCCATAGCCTAAAATGTGGTATTTCCCCAGCTCATCCTTACAGGAAAACTCAATGCCAGGGAGAAATTCGGGATCTCCCGGCTTCAACATCGCCTGCATCAGCAGGCAGCCGCCAATGGCATCATGGTCTGTCAGGGAAAACAGCTCCAACCCGGCAGCCTTCACGCAGTCCAGCAGCTCCGCCGGGGAGTCGGTCCCGTCGGAGACTGTGCTGTGCATGTGAAGATCAATATGGGGTAATCGCTGCATGGTCGGAAACTCCTTAAATTTTCTTTTTCAGCTTCAAAATGTTCTGACCGTCCCGGTATTCGTAGGCCACATCGTCCATCAGCTTCTTGGTCATAAAAATTCCGAGGCCGCCGATGGCGCGGGCGTCTGCGGAAAGGTGCACGTCCGGATCCTGCTTTGCCAGGGGATCGTAGGGCTTGCCGTGGTCCAGGAAGGTCACCGTCACGGTGACAGGTTCTTCGGATACCTCAACCCGTACAGCGGCGCTGCCGTTTTCGGGGTGATAGGCATAGCTGGAGATATTGACGAAGATCTCCTCCACCGCCACACCGATCTGCATCTGGGCCTTGGGGGAACAGTCCGCCGCCTCGAGATGCTCGTCGACGAAGGCCTGCACCTCTGCCAGATTTTCCGGCACCGCTTCCAGCTCCAGCTCATTTGGACGATAGGTCAGCGTGTCGACCCGCTCCAGCAGCTCCAAAAGCTCCCGGGTCCACAATGCGATCTCCGCCTTCCCCTTTTCGGTTTCCTGCTTATTGCGGCGAATGGCCCGGCGGATCATTCTGGTGTAGCCGATGATTCTCGCCTTGTCCTCCACCTCCCGAAGCTTGCGTTGGTTCCGGGTGCCCAGATAGGCTGCCAGCGCCTTGCGCCAGAAGGTGCAGCCGGTTTCATAGCTGAAGCCCTGGAAGCGCTCGATTGCCTGATGGTCCAGCTCGGAAAAGCCTATGAAGGAGTTGTAGATGCTTCCCAGCTCAAAGATCGGGTTTCCAACCGCCAGCGTGTCCATATCGATCAGCAGGACCTCGTCGTTCTGCAGCTCCAGATTTTTTGTGTGGTAGTCGCCATGGATCATATGGTCGTCCCGGGGAACAGCCTCCACCAGGGAGAGCAGCTTCTCCCAGGCGGTCTTCGGCAGATAGGGCTCCACGAATCTTACCCAGTCGAGAGCGGTTTCCCGCATATCCGGCAGCTTTCCCGCGGGCACCACGGTGCTGTGGATCAGCTTCAGCATTTTGGTATACTCGCCCACGCACCAATCCAGCTTCTCCGGTTCCTTGGAGAGGATTTTGGAGAAGGATCTGGCATTGAGAAGCTCAAAGACCGAGCCGTAGCTGTCCCCAACCTTTACCACGTCGTAGGAGATCGCCGTGGGGATCCCCAGGATCAGCGCCAGCTTTGCCACTTCCCGCTCATGCTGAATATCCGCCAGGGCCTCGGGATTGTTGTAGACCTTTACCACGTTATCCTTGTCGATCCGGTAAATGGTGCCGTTGGCGCCCCGGCCGATTTCCTCGCAGCCCTCCACAGAGACCACCCGGTAGGCCTTTTCCACCTGCAGCAGTTCGGTAAAGCCGGTCATTTCCAGTATTTCATAGACATCGGAGTTGACACCCGTGATCTTCATCTCCGGATGCGACTTCCGGATCCGCAACAGCACCCGCAGCCCGGCGCTGGAAATGTATTCCAGCTCCTGTGCGTCCAGTACAAGCGCACCGGACTCCGGGATCTGTGACAAAAGCTCCCGCTCCACCTGGGCCGCGTTATTGGAATCAATGCGGCCGCAAAGCTTGATAGTTTGCATGATAGTTTCCTCCTACAGGATCAGCGTCAGATTATTCAGGCCCAGGGAATTGACGTAGGAAGCCTCCCGCACCATACCCATGACCATCCGCA
Source organism: Oscillospiraceae bacterium (assembly GCA_902767915.1). Classification (GTDB taxonomy): domain Bacteria; phylum Bacillota; class Clostridia; order Oscillospirales; family Oscillospiraceae; genus JAFRPC01. The sequence continues at coordinate 2,442 of CACXJE010000072.1, forward strand.
GGCCGATATGGGCCGCCGGATCGTCGGATTGATGCAGCTCCAGATACTTTGTGGGATCGAAGCGGACACAATTGTCCCGGATTCGGATCACCTGGCTGTCCTCCTCCAGGACCAGACGGATGTCCACGTTATGAGAGAGTTTATCCTTTGAAAAACCGTGCTCTATGATATTGACGGTCATTTCCTCCACACACAGGCCCAGAAGCATGGCCTTGCGGCGGTCCATTCCCTTATCCCGGCAGAAGGAAACAATCTGCTGGGAGGCCTCGGTGGCCTCGAGGACGGAGGTAACCTCCCGTTCCAGGCAGCAGTCCGGTGCAGTACCAAAGTCAGGCTCCAGCATGCTGTAGGCATCCGGGGACAGGGTGATCCGTCCATAGTGCCGCCAAACAGCACAGGACCAGGCCAGCAGCGTCATGGTTTCACCGCAGACAAAGCCCAGCCAAACCCCATTGACGCCCCAAAAGCGGCTCAGCACAAAGGCAAACAGCAGCGGAAACACCAGATTCTGCAATACGGATATGGTATCCGTCAGCTTCAACCGGTTCACGCCCTGATAATAGGCCTTGAAGGCGGAATTCAGAGAGGATGGCAGCATGGACAGGACAAACAGCCGCAGGCCTGTGATTGCCAGGGCCTTTGCGCCGACTGCCGAACCCAGGAACAGCGTAATCAGAGGCTTGGCCGCCAGAATCACAGCAACGGTGACCGCAACGTCCAGGAGCACAGCCTGCCGCGCCGTGATCCGCACCACCTCCCGGATGGAGCGGCGATCCCGATCGGCGTAGAAAATGGCTCCCAGCATCATCGCCACTGCGCCCACGCCGGCGCCGAAGCAATAGCAGAGATTTCCCACGGTGTTTATGACCGAATAGGCCGCCACAGCCAGATTCCCACGGAGAGACAGCAGCAGACGGTTCAGCAGAAATACCAGCAGAACAACGCTGATTTGATTGATCACCGTTGGAATGCCGCTGCTGAGCAGCTCCCGGATCGTCCGCCGGCGAATGAGTTTTTTCCGGAAGCGGAACATGCAGTCCTTCTTCAAAAAGAAGCCGGCGCCGATGAAAAAGGCAATGTAATAGCTGATACTGGAGGCCAGGCCCATGCCCAGGGTCCCCCAGCGAAGCACAAAAACGTTCAGCAGATCCAGCGCGATGTCCGAAACCGTCATGGCCGCCACAGCGAGCACCAAACGGGTACGACTGCCGGAGATCTGCATATAGGGCACCATGATCTGGGCGCACAGGAAGGCCGGCGCACCGAGAATAAAGCCTAAGAGATAGTCCTTGGTCAGACCGAAAACCGGATTGTCCGGTCCGGGCCGGCCGGCTCCGAGAAGGCTCGTCAAGGGCGTCAGCAGCGCCAGCACCAGCACCAGTCCCACCAGGGAAATCGCCGCCGCAAGAAACGCCGAAACCGTAAAGCAGCCGTTGGTTGCCTCCCGGTCTCCCCGACCCACAGTCTTGCCGCACATAACCTGGACGCCGGCTGAGATCATACTGCCCATGGCAGCAAAGATCAGCAGCAGCGGATTTGCCAGGCCGTAGGCCGTCATGGCGTTCACCCCAAGGAATCGTCCGATCAGGATGCTGTCGATCAGCATACAAATAGTCACAGTCATGGCAGATACAATCTGTGTCGCCAGCATCTGCCGAAAAAGCTTATTGATCATCCTGCGGCGCCTCCCTGGTATGTCAGGCACAGCATCGTGATATCGTCGAACTGTTCCGCTCCGCCCACAAAGAAGTCCACTTCTTCCCGGACAGCCTTCAGGAGCTGTTCCGGAGAAGCCTCCGGCTCCCGGTTCAGGGCGTCCAGCATTCGCTGGGTGCCGAACAGCTCTTTGTCCAGATTGGTTGCCTCGGGCACGCCGTCGGTATAGAGGAAAAGCTTGGAGCCGGGCTGCAGCTGCAGATCATATTCCTTGTATTTTACGCCTTCCATGCCGCCAAGGACAAAGCCGTGCTTGTCCTTATACAGGGCAAACCCGCCCTCCGGCTGCTTGAGCGCCGGGTATTCATGGCCCGCATTTGCGCAGGTCAGCTTGCCCGTGGAAAGCTCCAGGATCCCGATCCAGACCGTGACAAACATCTCGGCTTGGTTGTTGGAGCAGATGGCCTCGTTGGTTTTTGCCAGGATTTCAGCCGGAGAGCAGCCGAGCATGGCCACGCTCTGCAGAATAATCATGGAGGCCATCATAAACAGGGCAGCAGGCACGCCCTTGCCGCTGACGTCTGCGATCACCAGGCCCAGGTGGTCGTCGTCGATCAGGAAATAGTCGTAGAAGTCGCCGCCCACCTCCTTTGCCGGATCCATGCTGGCAAAGAGGTCGATTTCCTTCCGGTCCGGGAAGGGCGGAAAAACATGGGGCAGCATGCCGGTCTGAATTTGGGTGGCCAGCTCCAGCTCTGTGCTGATACGTTCCTTTTCGGCGGTGATTTCCGTGATTTCCCCGATGTAGTGTTTGGTCTTTTTGGAAAGCTCCGCAAAGGATTCGGCCAGCAGTTCAATCTCATCGTTGGTCCGATAGGCGTCCTTCATCTCGAAAAGCCTGCTGCTCAGGTTGGCGCCGCGAATATCCCGCGTGATGCTCTCAATCGGCTTCACCATCCGTTTTGTGGCGATATAAGCTATGAGAAGAGACACAACAAGCACCAGGGCCAGCAGCCAGATGCCCAGACGGGCCGTGCGGCTGACGCCCTCCTGGAACCGGGCAGTTGCCGCGGTGTTAATGCTGTCGTACTCCTCCAGCATCATCTTCTCGGACGTTTCCGTCAACTGCTTGTCCACCACGTTGAGAACGATCCAGCCAACAGAGGGCATCGGCGCCCCCACCATGTAATATTCCCTGCCGTCTACCGTAACGGTATGCAGGCCGGTATTCTGGGTCTGCGCCAGCGCAAGCAGCTCCGCAAGCGCATCGTCTGCTTCATCCCTCAGGTCTGTCTGCTGCAGCAGGCTCGAGGTGAACAGCCCGTTTTCCGGCCCAAGGATCACCCGGCCGTGGTTGTTCATCACATAAGAGCCGACATTTTCTGAGGCTGTGGAAATGAAATCATCCATGCTCTCCAGCACAATATCCAGCCCCACGACGCCAGCGATCTCCCCATCCACGCGGATAGGAAGCGAGCAGGTTACTACCAGCTTTCCGGAGAAGGCATCCCGAACCAGATCTGTGAAGTAGAGGCCGTCCGCCTCAATCGCGCCCGTATACCAGGGCCGCTCGCGCACCGGGAACGGAATCGGATTGCCG
>CACXJE010000073.1 GCA_902767915.1 Oscillospiraceae bacterium
GATTTGAATGTAGCGCGGGCTATCAGCCCGCAAATTCGACGGGCTGGTGCGGATCGGGCGGGCAGATTGCCCGCGCTACATTTATACAAATCCGAATTTGTCGAGGTGACACATGGGCAGCCCAATCACAGCGGAAGTTGGACAAAAATCAATCCGGCGCTTCCCCGCGCGGGCCGTTTGGCGAGAAAAAACAAGGATGAAATTCTACTGCAAAAAGGAGCAGCAGACCGTATGAGATTGTTGTTTGAGATAGATAAAAAGGACTATGCGCACTGCACCCGCCGGTTTGTTCGCAACTCCGCCCGCAGCATCGTCATACGGGGCGGCAAAATCGCCATGATCCACAGTCTGAAATACGATTACTACAAATTCCCGGGCGGCGGGATCGAACCCGGCGAGGACCCTGTTCAGGCAATGATCCGGGAGACGCGGGAGGAAGCCGGACTTGTGGTCAGGCCGGAGACGGTCCGTGAGTACGGCTATGTCCACCGGATTCAAAAAAGCGACATGGATGCCGCCGAGTGCTTCATCCAGGACAATTTCTACTACCTCTGCCAGGCGGAGCCGGAAGCAGTCGGGCAGGAGCTGAACGCTTACGAGGCGCAGGAGGCCTATACTTTGGAATTTGTTGCGCCCTTGACGGCGATCGAGAAGAACCGCAGCGTGGGCGCGAGCCCATATAATCCCATTATGTTCGAGCGGGAAGCAAGGGTGTTGGAGCTGCTTATGTCCGAGAATTACTTTCCATGATGGCTTGCACCGGAGAAATCTTTATGACATTTTATCAAACATGCATTGAGGAGGAACCATGAATATAACCAGGATCGACAGCAGGGGAGTTGATCGGCTGGCGCCCTTGGCTGCGGAATTCCGGGCGACCCTGCTTTCGTATAAAGGAATCCGGGCCCGGGCGGATCTCAATGCCGGCAAAGAGGAGCTGCTGGAGTTTTTGGAAGCAGGCTTCCCCGTGTTTGCGGCAGAGGAAGCGGGAGAATACGTCGGCTATCTTGTCTGTCGGATCGAGGAGCCCTGCCTCTGGGTGGAACAGCTCTTTGTGGCCCCCAAAAACAGACGCAAGGGGATTGCCTCGATGCTTTTCGGAAGGGCGGAGGCCCTTGCGCGGGAGATGGGAGAAGAGACCGTGTTCAACTACGTACACCCGAACAACGAAGGGATCATTCAATTTCTCCGGTCAAAGGGCTACACGGTGCTGAACATGATCGAAATCAGAAAGCCCTATAAGGGGGAGACCCTCACAACAACGATCCGTGTCGGGGACAAGGTCTTTGATTACTGATCGGCGCAGCCGGACAGAAGCGCCCGGCTGCCTGCAAAACTGTTATTCTGACCCGGACGTGAAAACCGTCCGGGTTTGATTTTTTTCTGCAGAACCGTTCAACCTTTTTCGGGCCTGCGGTATCTATATAGACAGAAAGGAAAAACAGGAGGTGATCGGCTTGCAGGACGATTTTTCGGAGATCTATCAAACGCTGGTCTCATGGGTGGAGCCGGACCCGGCCAGATTCCGGCAGGGACTGGCGGCCCTGCATCAGGTCATGGCCGGCGCCGATCCGCCGGCAGCGGAACAGACACCGTTGCAATCTTCCAAAAAATGTGATATACCGGACGTAGAAACAGAAACCCGATCCGGTGAGGCGCAAGAAAGCGGGGAAAAAATATGAAAACGAAGCAAAGCATCGAGCTGCCTCGGGAGCTGGTCCTGCGGGCGCAGTCCGGAGACCAGGAGGCCTTCAGCGAGCTCTATCAGCGCAGCGGAGCGGCGATCTATCGGACCATCTTTTCCATGGTGCAAAACGAAAATACCGCTTGGGACATTCACCAGAACACCTACCTTCTGGCCTACCGGAACCTGGGCAAGCTGCAGAAGCCGGAGGCCTTTCTGCCCTGGCTGCGGCGGATCGCCGTCAACGAGACCGTGAAGGAGCTGAACAGGGAACAGCCTCTGACCTTTACGGAGCTTGCAGACGCTGAGGAAGCGGAGCCCCAGTTCCCGGAGACCCGGGATGGCTATCAGCCGGAGGTGGAGCTGGACAAGCGGGAGGCCGCCCGACTGGTGCGGGAGATCCTGGATCAGCTGCCCCAAAAGCAGCGGCTGATCGTGGGTATGTACTACTATGAGGGCCTCAGCATCAAGGAGATCGCCGATACCCTCCAGGTCAGCCAGGGAACCGTCAAGACCCAGCTTCACCTGGGCCGGAAGAAGGTGGAGACCCAGGTGCGGCGGCTGGAGGGCGAGGGGGTCCGGCTCTATGGCCTGTCTCCCATGGCCTTTCTGGTGTCTCTTTTGGGCAAACAGGAGCCGTCCAAGCGCGCCGGCAGAAAAGCAATGCAGTCGGTTCTGACGAAAACGGCGGAGCTCGGCGGAGAGCAGACGATGGTGACGGCAAAGACCGCGGGCACCGGCTTCCTCCATACGGTTTTCGGGAAGGTGACGGTTGCCGTCCTGGTGACCGCTGTTGCGGCAGGAGGCGTCTTTGGCTGTCTGGCCCTGCGGGGACGGCATGCCGCTCCCGTGGGAGATTCCCGGCCCGACGAGGAAGCGGTGCTGACGGAGAATGCTTCCGTGTCCACGGCTGCCCCGACGGAATTGCCGCCGGAGACCGCAGAGCCCGCCGGGCCGGAGGATGCCTCCGTTCCATATCCCGCGGACCCGCTGCTGCTGTTGGAGCAGGCGCCTGAATCGGAGCGGAACATGCCCCGGATCCTGGCTGACACACCGGATGCTGCGGCCATCAACGCCGAAATCGCAGACTTCTATGATGACGACCGGGGCGGACAGGGCTATCAAGCCTCCGCCTGGGGCACGCTTCTGGTGGTGAAGCTGTCCTCCGTCCAGTTTGCGGACTACCGAAGCGCCGCCTTCTGCTACGACACCGCCTCCGGCAGCCGGGTCACCACGGAGGCGCTGCTGGAGCGCCTGGGCATCACCCAAGCGGCTTATCGGGAGGCCTGCCGGGAGGAATTCGGGAATTCCCTGGCGTATTGGAACGCCTCCGAGGAGGAGAAACGCGAGATGGAGGCCAATCTCCAATCCGATTCCTATCTGATGGCCCTGCCGGTCTGGCCCGACGAGATGGGCAGGATCTGGGTATGGGATCCGGTCTATTGCATGTATACAGACCTGCCCTTCGATGTGGCCGGGAGCCCTTCCCCCGTGGAAATGACGGAAAACGAGGCCTTTGCGGCCGCCAGCGGGACCCACGCCGATGGGATCCTCGCCGTGCTCCGCAGCGGGCCCGACGCGGCCGCGGCGGCCGTGCCCACGGTGGCCTGGAACGACGAGGAAGCCGACCGGATTCTGATCAGCCCCCGCTGGGTGGGCTCCCGGGTCAGCGTCTGGAGACTATCCTGGGGTAAACAGAATGGCAGAAAAACGCCCCATCTGGCGGATCCGGTTCCGGTCTATACCGCCGTCTGCGGCCAGGGCGACTGCTTTGCCGCCGGGCTGGAGCGATCCGAAGCGGAGCCGGAATGGTATGTGTCCGTGGCGGCGCCCTCCGGGGCCTGTGCCGGCTTGGTGCTGGATTCCGACGGATACGGCCGCCTTTCCGCTGTTTACGTCGCAGATAACTCCCCGCGGCTGATTTCTGAGGCCTTCACCGAGGCAGGGGCCGAGGCGCCGGATCTCTATGCGGTTGATTCCTTACGGCAAGCCATGTCGCCGGAGGCCCTCACCGCCTTTCTGCGGGCGGCCCGGCAAAGTGGTCTGCAGCCCTGGGAGGCCATGCAGCGCTACTGCCACAGACTGTCCGAGGCTCCGGAGGGCGACGCTGCCGCCTGGCCGGTTTCCGAGGGACGCATGGAGGGGGACACCTACGTTCTGGAGGCGGCCAGGATCCATGAGAATTACACCCCGGAGAACAACGGCTACCGGACAGGGGACCCGGGCAGCCTGACGCTGGCCGACCGGGTCCGGCTGCAGGCGGAGTATTACGAAGCGGATCCCAACCGCCGCTACACCCTGGGCCACTTTGGGGATTCCGAAGGGGAGGAGCCCTTTGAGCCCCTGTACTTTGATCTGGGAGGCATTGCGGTCTACAATCCCACCTTGTCGGTCCGGGAGGTGGAGATCTCCGTGAACGGCGCCAGGATCGGGACCTTCCCGCTGGAAGCGGAGGATTTCTGCACGCTGATCGATCTGGACCAAACCGGCCTGCCCGGGGACAGCCCGGTGCGGGTGGAGGTTCGGGTGGTAAGCAGCAGCGGCTCCGCCGCCGACGCGGTGCTGGAGGTCTGGGCCGGCGAGGTGGGCGGCAACATCTCCGGCGCGAGATAACTGTGCGCCAGAACCTCCCCAGGGCCGGAAACACCCTTCAAACAACCTGCCGCCGGGACACCTCCCGGCGGCAGGTTTTTGCGGCGGTATATTAGAACAAAGCTATTTCCCGGCCTCGGAAAACAGCGCCTCCATCTGCTGGAGGAACCGCTCGGCAATGGGGGTGAAGGTCTGATACCGGTTCCAGATCAGATAGAACCGCAGCTCCAGCGCCGGTTCCAGCGGCACAAAGGCAAGACCGCCTTCGGGGCTGACGTCGATCAGATGCTCCAAGGTCAGTAGAAAGCCCAGGCCCTCCCGGGTAAACATGGAGCCGTTGTAGGCCAGCCGGAAGGAGCCCTCCATCCGCAGCCTGTCAAAGGCTTCTCCGGCCCAGGGCCGGATGTCGTTCTCCCAGCTCTGCTCCGAGCAGAACAGAGGCAGACCGGCCAGATCCCCGGCGGAAAGGGCCGTCTTCTCTGCCAAGGGATGGCTGCGGGGCAGGATCAGCCCGAAGCGGTCCGCCTCCGGAAAGGCCAGAGACCGGTATTTGGAGGGATCCGGCCTGCTGCAGACCACGCCGAAGTCCAGCAGACCCCGGTCCAGCTTTTCCGTGACCTGTTCCGTGTCGCCGCTGGTGATGCGGTACCGAAGCCCCGGGCACCGCTCCTTGAGGAGCCGGAGGGCCCGGGCCAGATACCGGATCTGATAGGACTCCGCCAGGCCGAAGGCCAGCTCACCGCCGGTGACGTCGTCCAGGGTCAAAAAGTCCCGCTGGATCTTATCCGCCATGGAGATCAGATCCTCCGCCCGATCCCGCAGCAGAATGCCCTCCTCGGTGAGGGAGATGCTGAAGCTGTGCCGAAGAAAGAGCTTCTTTCCCAGCTCCGTCTCCAATGCCCGAAGGGCCTTGGACAGGGTGGGCTGGGTCACGTGCAGCAGCTCTGCCGCCCGGGTCATGTTTTCCTCCCTGGCCACAGCCAGGAAATAGCGCAGGGTCCGGATTTCCATAGCAAGCCTCCTTGTTATTCTTTTTATGAATATCACGATATTCATTATAACTATTTGCAAAAGCCCTGTCAAGGTGATATGATACAATCAGAATTAGAATAAACGAAAGCAGGAGGAATCATAATGATGCAGCCCCAGGAACTGAAGCTGTCCCGCCGTTGGGACAAGACCTTCCCCAAGAGCGAGGCCGTCAAGCACAGCAAGGTCACCTTTGTCAACCGCTACGGCATCACGCTGGCAGCAGATCTCTACACCCCGAAGCACGTCAAGGGAAAGCTCCCCGCCATCGCGGTGTCCGGTCCCTTCGGCGCGGTGAAGGAGCAGTGCGCGGGCCTCTATGCCCAGACCATGGCGGAGCGGGGCTATCTGACCCTGGCCTTTGACCCGTCCT
>CACXJE010000074.1 GCA_902767915.1 Oscillospiraceae bacterium
CGCTCCAGGCCCATGCCGGTATCGATGTTCTTCTGGACCAGGTCCGTGTAGTTGCCGTGGCCGTCGTTGTCAAACTGGGAGAAGACGTTGTTCCAGACCTCCATGTACCGGTCGCAGTCACAGCCCACGGTGCAGGTCGGCTTACCGCAGCCGTACTTTTCGCCCCGGTCATAGTAGATCTCAGAGCAGGGACCGCAGGGGCCCGAGCCGTGCTCCCAGAAGTTGTCTTCCTTTCCGAACCGGAAGATCCGCTCTGCAGGGATGCCCTCCTGCTTGGTCCAGATCTCGAAGGCCTCCTCGTCGTTTTCATAGATCGAGGGATAGAGACGATCCGCCTCCAGGCCGCAGACCTGGGTCAGGAACTCCCAGCTCCAGTGGATCGCTTCCTTTTTGAAATAATCGCCGAAGGAGAAGTTGCCCAGCATCTCAAAGTAGGTGCCGTGACGGGCGGTTTTGCCGATGTTTTCAATGTCGCCGGTCCGGATGCACTTCTGGCAGGTACAGACCCGGCGGCGGGGCGGCTCCACCTCGCCCTTAAAGTAGGGCTTCATGGGGGCCATGCCGGAGTTGATGAGCAGCAGGCTCTTGTCGTTCTGGGGAATCAAAGAGAAGGAGGGCAGACGCAGATGGCCCTTACTCTCAAAATAAGAGAGAAACATTTCTCTCAGCTCGTTTACGCCGTGATAAGTTGACATAATGAATCCTCCGTTGCTTGAAATAAAAAACACCCCACCCCAGACAGGGGCGAAGTGCTCGCGGTACCACCCTGATTACGCGGCTCTGGCCGCGCATCTCTTTGCTCTGTAACGGGAGCGCCCGTCCCGCTCCTCGCGGGCAGCTCGGAAGTGGCTGTCAGGCGCGATCATGCCGGGGCTTCCACCCTCCCCCGTTCGCTGTCATGTTCCAGGCCTGACTCGTTTCCTCAACGCAATTTTCTGTAACATTATATAGAAGTTTTTTCCGTCTGTCAACACTTTTTTCCGTTTCCGGGGCCCTTTCCCGCCGATTCGCGAAGGCTTGTTCTTCTGCCTGTTTTTTACGGAGATTTGCTTGTCAGATATTGACACATTCTGTTTTTTTGCTATAATAACTTAATGGAAAAATAATATCTGAATGTTTTCAGTTATCAGTTGGAGGATTCCCCGTCATGAATTTCCGCTTTTTTTTCCAGAAGGGAAAAGTTTTCACCATACCGAACTTCATGTCTCTGTTCCGGATTCTTTTGGTTCCGGTGATCGTTTGGGTGTTTCTGGGACTGAAAAACGACGGCCTGGCCATCGGTCTGCTGGCCGTTTCCGCCCTCACCGATGTGCTGGACGGCTTTGTGGCCCGCAAATTCAACATGGTTTCAGATCTCGGCAAGGCCTTGGACCCCATTGCGGATAAGCTGACCCAGGTTGCCGTGGTGCTGTGCCTTGCATTCCGCTACCGGATCATGTGGATCCTTTTGGGGCTGTGCGTGTTCCGTGAGACCTGTATGTTCATCATGGGCCTCATCACCATCAAGAAAACCGGCACGGTCTACAGCGCAAAGTGGTTCGGAAAGATCAGCACCTTTACCCTGTACGGCACCATGCTGGCTCTGCTGGTGTTTCCCCACATGCCGGATTGGCTCTCCACCGGGCTGATCATTCTCTGCATGTTCCTTGTGGCCATGGCTCTGGTCCTCTACGCCAGATTCAATTTCAAGCTCTGGCAGCAGGCCGAAAAACAAAAGGCCGCCGCTGCGCAGCCCGGAAAGGCCTGCTGACCGCGATCTTTTAAAGAATATTACGTGATCCACCGGCTGCCCGAGTTCGGGCAGCCGGTTTTATTCTCCCGGCAGCAGGCCGTCCGGAGCCACCAGGATTCCGGCGCTGTCCTCCCTGCGGAGGGCCAGCACGGTCCCGCGCATGAGATACAGCCCCGGTCCACCCAAAGGACAATACCGCAGGCAGCGGACCCGGGTTCCTTCCGTCAGGCCCAGTCTGTAAAAGCTGCGGCAGACCTCTTCCGGAAGATTGATAGTCTCTACCCTGCCCCGTTCTCCTGGGTGCAGGGCATTCAGTCCTATGCGCATCGCCCCAGCTCCTTTCTCCCATGATCCCCAATCCATTATACGACAATTACCTTCGATTCGTTCGGATCAGCGGAATCCATGAAAAAATACAATTTTCGTTGCATTTCTTCGGAACCTTTGATATAATAAAATATCATTAAACAATGAATGGAGGTTCGTTCCATGGATAATCGACCCTCTGGTCGCGGCAAAAAAATCATTGGCAAGACCGACCATGTACAGAAAAGAGAAGAAGGGCTCGGCACCGGGAAGCCTGTCGGCAAGGATGTAAGCTACTCCAAGCGCAGAGGCCAAGGCTCTCAGGGCTCCGGCCAGATGAATCGCGCTGTGACCCGCGGTTTGGGCGGCGGCGGTATTCTGATCCTTCTCGTGGTCGGATACTTCCTCATTAAAATGCTGGGCGGCGGCGGTGCTACCTCCTCCGGCAGTTCCTCCGGCAGCGGCTCCTCTTCCGGCCTGAATCTTCTGAGCGGCTTCAGCAGCCTTATGGGCGGCGGCTCCTCCGGCAGTTCCTCCGGCAGCTCCGGCCTCGACCTTTCCAGCGTGTTCGGCGGCTTCTCCGGCGGCGGCTCCGCCTCCACCGGCTGGGATCGTACCGCAAACGTTGGCAAGCTGAACAACGACGTGGTCTCCGGGGCCAGAAGCAAGTATACCAAGCTCAAGGGCAACGGCAACGACACCGTTACCATCATGCTCTATATGTGCGGCACCGACCTGGAATCCAAGTCCGGCATGGCCACCAATGACCTGAAGGAAATTGCTGCGGCCACCATCAGCCCCAACGTGAACATCATCGTCCACACCGGCGGCTGCAAGCAGTGGAAAATCAGCGGCATTTCCAACTCCGTCAACCAGATCTATCAGCTGAAATATGACGAGAGCAAGAAGCAGAACGTGATGGCCTGCCTGGAATCCGATTTTGGCAAGGATTCCATGGTCAAGCCCTCCACTCTGACCAGCTTCATCAAGTACTGCACCAAGAACTTCCCCGCCGACCGGCAGATGCTGATCTTCTGGGACCACGGCGGCGGCTCCGTCAGCGGCTACGGCTACGACGAGAAGAACTCCTCCTTGGGCTCCATGGGACTCAGCGGCATTGACACCGCGCTGAAGAACGCCGGCACCAAATTCGACGTGGTCGGCTTCGACGCCTGCCTGATGGCCACCCTGGAAACCGGCCTGATGCTGAACGATTACGCCGACTACATGCTGGCCTCCGAGGAAACCGAGCCCGGCATCGGCTGGTACTACACCAAGTGGGTCACCGCTCTGTCCAAGAACACCTCCATCTCCACCCTGGATCTGGGCAAGCAGGTCATCGACGACTTTGTGGATGAGTGCAACCGCCGCTGCGCCGGTCAGAAGACCACCCTGTCTCTGGTGGACTTGGCGGAGCTCAGCGCAACCGCCCCCAAGAGTCTGAAGGATTTCGCCTCCAGCACCTCCAAGCTGCTTTCCGGCTCCGACTACAAGCAGGTATCCGACGCCCGCAGCGCCACCCGGGAGTTTGCTTCCTCCAGCAAGATCGACCAGGTGGACCTGGTCAACCTCTGCGACAAGCTGGGCACCAAGGAGAGCAAGGCTCTGGCCGAGGCCCTTCTGAGCGCGGTGAAATACAACAAGACCTCCTCTTCCATGTCCAACGCCTACGGTCTTTCCATCTACTTCCCCTATCAGAGAACCAGCTACGTGAAGTCCGCTGTGTCCACCTATAGCGCCATCGGCCTTGGGGATGAGTACTCCCGCTGCATCCAGCAGTTCGCCACGCTGGGCGCAGGCGGACAGGCCTCCTCCGGCGGCGGCTTCGACCTCGGCAGCCTGCTGGGCGGCTCCGGCAGCAGCACCGGCAGCAGCGGTCTGGACATCGGCAGTCTGCTGGGCGGTCTGATCGGCGGCAGATCTCTGGATCTGGATCTTACAACCGCCACGGAGACCATCGAGGCCAATCAGTTCGACGCCAACCTGAACTGGACCGACTACGAGGGCTACCAGGTCATCAGCCTGACCCCGGAACAGTGGAGCCAGGTCCACAGTCTCAAGCTGAACGTATTCTTAAACGACGGCGAGGGCTATATCAATCTGGGTCTCGACACCCAATATACCTTGAGCGACGACGGCAGACTGGTGGGCGAATATGACTGCACCTGGGTCGCCATCGGCATCTCCGACGACGGCTCCGAGGAGAACGTCAAAAACGTGCAGCCCGTTATGTTCAACTACGAAAGCGAGCTGCTGGAGGGCAACCTGCTGACCACCACCGGCACGGTTCCCGTTCTGCTGAACGGCGAGCTGGCCAATCTGCTGGTGGAATTTGTGGACGACGTTTCCACCGGCGAAACCATCAGCGCAAAGGTCACCGGCGTCCGGTACGACTACGGCCAGCCCACGGGCGAGGACAGCACGCCCAATTCCGAGGCCAAGGGTACGGACCTGCAGGACGGCGACAAGATCGAATTTGTCTGCGACTACTACACGCTGGACGGCGAGTTCCAGGACAGCTACGTGTTCGGCGATCCCATCACCTATCGGCTTCTGAACGCCGGCGAACAGTTCGATCCCAACGGCGACGAGCTGAGCCCCGAGAATCCGAACTACGTTCCGAAGGGCAATCTGATCATCGGCTACACCGATATGTCCGATCTGAAGAACGACCTGGTTGCGACCTATCTGTTGACCGACATTTACAACAACGAATACTGGACCGCACCCATGAAGAACGTTCCTCTGGAATGATTCCTGCAGCTCCGGTATCCGGAAACATACAAAACCGCACCCGATTTCTCGGGTGCGGTTTTGTCGTATGTTGGAATCCTTCAAAAGTTTTCGGCCCTCAATGGAGCAGGTTCAGCAGGCTGTTAAACAGGCCGCCGCTGCTGCTCTCATTGCTGCTTGAGCCGCCGCCCAGCGGGGAGCCCAAAAGGCCGCTGCTCTGGCTGCTGTTGGAGGAGCCGCCGCCCAGCAGGCCGCTCAAAAGACCGCCGCCGTTGTTTCCGCTCAGCAGGCTCATGCCCAGAAGGCCGCCCAGCAGGCCAAGCATATTGTTGCCGCCGTTCTGGTTGCCCAGAAGGCTCAACAGCAGAGGCGCTGCCAGGGCCAGGATCGAGGTGGCCTTGCCCTTGGTGACGCCGGCTTCACCGGCGATCTTCTCGATCATCGCATTCTGATTGTCGCCCAGAACGTGGCCGAGGATCTTTTTGCCGTCCTTCAGGTCGGCGCCCTTCAAAAAGTCGCCTACGTTGGCTGCGTTCACAGCTCTGTGGTCCTGGGCGGCACGGGTCAGCGCTTCCGCGCCGGCAGGGTCGGAGGCATTGTCGGCCATGCCGGACAGCAGGGCCGGGATGCCAGCGGAGAGAACCTTTGCCACGTCACTCTGCTTGACCTTGGTTCGCTTGCTGATGGCGGAGACGCCGCCCTCGGAGAGCAGCGTGCCGATGGAATTCAGATCAAAACCAGCCATGGGATCCTCCTTCCGTCAGGGAACCAGGACCAGCTCGGTGGATTCGATATGGGATCCTCCTTCCGTCAGGGAACCAGGACCAGCTCGGTGGATTCGATGGCCTTGTCCGGATCGGTGTCGTTGACTTCCTTCTCAGCGTCCTGCTCGGCTGCCGCAGCCTTTTCGCCGCTGAGATAGTTGATGATGCTTTCGCTGATGCCCCAGGGGTTGCCTTCCTTGAGGGCGTTGTTCTCACAATTGGAGCAGATCCGGGTCTTGCCGGACTCGATGGCCTCGGTGATGGAGCCCTGATAGCCGTCACGATTGGCAATGTGGTAGCACTTGTCGGCGTCCAGATGATAAACATGGCCGAACTGGGTCCAGTAGACATTGGTCTCACCGAAGGCAGCCTGGGCGTCCTTCTTGTCGTCAGCGTTCACAGGATGATAGTCGGCGGAGGCAAAGCCAGTGATCAGCAGAGCGGCCGCGGCAATTGCGGTGACGATGGTCTTCATCTTCTTGTCCAGCTTATCGTTCTTCAGCAGGAGGATGATCAGCGGGATGAAGCAGATGCAGGCCATAATAACGCCAAGCTCATTCCAAAGATAGAACAGGAAGGCGCCGCGCTTGCTCTTGCTCATGGGGCTGATTCGGTTGGCTTTCTTCCAAAGCTGGGCGGCCAGAATGGCAAGGATCATATCCAGCACGATGCAGCCGATCAGCAGGATCCACATATTGGTGTTGCCGTTGTCTGTAAAGTGGATGGTGAAGTTCTTGAGCAGCGCCATAATGGCCAGCAGCTCAAAGCCCAGGGCGAGAACCCAGAGCACGATGGCGCCGATCCGCAGCGGAATGGAGCGGCTGGGGTTGGTGACAGGCTCCCGCTCTGCCTTCACAGGCTCAGCGGCCTTTTTGACAGCGGAGGCGGCCTTCTTGACGGGCTCAGCTTTCTTGGCGGTCTCCGTGGCCTTGGACGCGGTCTTCTTGGCGGCGTCGGTGGTCCTGGCAGCCGTCT
>CACXJE010000075.1 GCA_902767915.1 Oscillospiraceae bacterium
TGACCGGGAGGTTTGACCGCAATCGAGCAAACCTCCCGCTGAAAGGCAATTGAAGTCAACAATTTTCAGGAGGAAAAACAATGAATACAAATGACTATACCATTCGTTTAGAGAGAACTGAGGACTACAGAGAAGTTGAGAATCTCGTCAGAGAGGCGTTCTGGAACGTGTACCGTCCGGGCTGCAGTGAGCACTACGTGATCCATGTACTTCGGGATGATCCGGCTTTTGTGAAGGAGCTGGACTTCGTGATGGAGCAGAACGGCGAGCTGATTGGGCAGAACATGTTCATGCGCACCGTCATCAACGCCGATGACGGCCGGGTGATCCCCGTGCTGACCATGGGGCCCATCGGCATCACCCCGGAGTTGAAGCGCAGGGGCTACGGCAAGAAGCTGCTGGACTACTCGCAGGAAAAGGCGGAGGCCATGGGATTCGGTGCGGTGCTGTTTGAGGGCAACATCGGCTTTTACGGCCACAGCGGCTTTACCTATGCCCGGAGCTTCGGCATTCGCTATCACGATCTGCCGGAGGGCGCGGACGACTCCTTCTTCCTCTGCAAAGAGCTCATTTCCGGCTATCTGGACGGGATCACCGGCGTATACCAGACGCCGCAGGGCTACTATGTGGATGATGCGGACGTGGAGGAATTCGATAAAGCATTTTCCCACAAAGAGAAGCTGAGACTGCCGGGACAGATCTTCTAAATGGTACGGTGAACTGAGAGCGGGAGCCGGTGCATCCTGGGCGGTGTACCGGCTCTTGCGAAAAACAGAATTTCAAGAAGAGGGAGCGGAGAAACCGCCATGTTTGATATTTCAAAACTCAGCACCCATTACTGCGTCCGGTATATGAGCGATTCCGATGCAGATGCTCTTTTGGCGTTCTGCTTACGGAACGATCAGTACTATCGGTATTGCGGCAAACAGCCGTCCAGGGAGCTGATTCTTCATGACCTGCACATCACGCCGCCGAACACTTCCGCGGAAGCCAAATACTATGTCGGGTTTTATGATGGGGATATTCTGGTGGCGATCATGGATCTGATCGACGGTTATCCAGACCGTTCATGGATCTGATCGACGGTTATCCAGACCGTGACGCGGCCTTTATCGGCTTCTTTATGATGAACCGGCAGCTTCAGGGACGTCAGATCGGGACGCATATCATTCAGGAGCTGTGCCTGTATTTGAAAGAAACAGGCCTGAAACGGGTCCTCCTGGGGATCGACAAAGAAAACCCGCAGTCCAATGCCTTTTGGGCAAAGAACGGCTTCTCCGTGATCTGGGAAGTGGAACAGGAGGAAGGCACCATCCTGGTGGCGGAAAAGTGCCTGTAAAAATCTGAGAGGTATCTATGCTGAATACAGAACGCTTGCGCATCTACCCTGCGTCGCGGGAGCAGATGGAGGCCATGATCGCTTCCGAGCAGGACGGAGAACTCAAAAAAGCATATTCCGAAATGTTGGAGGGCTGCCTGCAACACCCCGATCAATGGGACTGGTATGCCGTCTGGATGATCGAGAAGACGGACGGAACGCATATCGGGGATCTTTGCTTCAAAGGGCTCCGGGAAAATGGTATCGCGGAGATCGGATACGGGATCCCGGAGGAATACCAGGGGCAGGGCTATGCCACGGAAGCGGTACAGGCAGCCTGCCGCTGGGCTTTCCTGCACCCGGATGTAAGGTCGCTGGAAGCGGAAACAGACGCCGGAAACGCAGCGTCGCAGAGAGTCCTCGAAAAATGCGGCTTTCGTCCCAACGGGACCTTCGGAGAGGAAGGGCCTCGCTTTTCCCTTGCCCGTCCGACCATGCTGCGAAGAAACAAGATGAATAATATGGCTATGAACGGCAGTCTTACGGTAAACGGAAGTTCATACCGGATTATACGCCTGTTGGGGAAAGGCAAGGGCGGATATTCTTATCTCACCGAACGGGATGGACAGCGGGTGGTGGTCAAGCAGATCCACCACGAGCCCTGCGATTACTATACCTTCGGAAACAAGATCGAGGCCGAATTGCGGGACTATGAGCGGCTGCAAAAAGCCGGCATCCGCATCCCTAAGATGCAAGCCGTGGACAGGGACGCCGAGCGGATCGTCAAGGATTACATCGAGGGACCGACCGTGATGGAGCTGGTGCAATCCGCCGTATCGGCCGAGCCGTACCTGCCCCAGGTGCGGGATATGGCGGCAAAGGCCATGGCGGCTGGACTCAACATCGACTATTACCCGACCAATTTTGTTATGTATGACGGTCTGCTTTGGTACGTGGATTACGAATGCAACGACTACAGCGAGCAGTGGGACTTCGAGCATTGGGGAATTCAGTATTGGCTGCCCAAAGTGAGCTTCCGCAGCTACCGGGACGAGGATTACGAGGCGGTCTGCGACTTATTGGCTGCCCAAAGTGAGCTTCTGCAGCTACCGGGACGAGGATTACGAGGCGGTCTGCGACTTCCTGATCGAATTGAATCAGAAGAACAAATCACACATCAACTGGAACTGGGCCCGCTTTGAGTGGATGATGGAGCACCCGGAGTTTGACAAAAGCGCCAGCTCCTCCATCGGGCTCTGGCGGTCGGAGGGCAGAATCGTCGGCGCGGCGATCTATGATATGTACTTCGGAGAGGCTTTCTGCGCCGCGCTGCCGGAGTATGAGGCGCTGTACCCGAAAATTCTGGACCGGGAACTGAAGGATGATTCCGGGCTTGGGATCGCCGTTCATGACGGAAATCAAGCAGAAATCGCGGCAGCAAAGGCGGTCGGGTTTGTCCGGGAAGAGCAGCAGGAAACGGTGATGCGCCTGGATCTGGACAACTTGATGATATCCGATCTGCCGGAAGGCTTCTCCCTCTCGGAGCTTGACCCGGTTCGGGAGGCCTACGATTTTCAATGGCTGCTGTGGCAGGGCTTCGACCATGGGGAAGATCGGGAAGCGTTTGAGCGGGAAGACCCTGTGATCCCGCAAAACCGCAGGCATTTGAATCAGCGCCTCAGTCTGACCGCGCTTGCGCCGGACGGCGGCAAGGCCGCCTATTGCTGCGTATGGTTTCACAAAGACGCCGATTATGCCTATGTGGAGCCGGTCTGTACGATTCCCTGCTGCCGCGGAAAAGGGATCGCCGCCGCACTTCTTTCTGAAGCGCTGAACCGGGCAAAGACGCTCGGCGCCAAGGAAGCCTATGTGGTTTCCGATCTCCCGTTTTATGAGAAGCTCGGCTTTGAAAAAGCGCAGCATTACACGTTTTACCGGAAGTCATAAAAGTCTCAGTCTGGTCTATGACCGGTATTTGTAGCGGAATAATCGAAGGCTCAAATCAGAATAGCTATTCCGACAGATGAGAAGCGGTGCCGGAAGTTGTTTTTTGATATTTCGCGGACGATCTACCGCACAGAAGTTGTGGATGGATATCAAGGCGAATATTTGGAAAACCCCGGTAAGAAGGCGGAAGTCGAATCGAAAGAAAATTGTAAAATAAGAGGCACCACAGACCGTTTGATCTGTGGTGCCTTTTTCCGTACCGGCCTGCCGACCTGTCACATAGTTTCCCTATGAAACGGTGCAGTCGGGAGAGGATTTTTTGACCGCACTGAAATTTACAAGCCCCATGGTTTGCAAGCTATGGCATGGGTCATGGCTCATTAAAATGCTGGGTTTCATATTTTGCAAATTCCGGTATTACGTTTCCATGGGGTTGACATGCACCATGCAGTGCTTCACCGACGGAAATTCCCGCTCAATGCTGTCGTGTACCCGGTGGGCGATGGCGTGGGCCTCTACCAGGGACAGATCTCCATCCGAGGAGAACTCTACATCCACATAGATGCGGGAACCGAACTGCCGGGTCTTCAGCAGGTCCAGCCGCTGCACTCCCTGCTGGCGGAGAATGACGTCTGCCATCTCCTGTTCCAGACCGGGGGCGGCTGCGTGGTCGGTGAGCTTACCTACCGCATCCCGGAAGATGCCCACCGCCGCTTTCAGGATAAAAACGCAGATGACCAGACTGGCCACCGGGTCCAGCACAGGAAAGCCCAGCCTTGCCCCTGCAATTCCGATGAGACTGCCCACAGAGGAGAGAGCGTCTGACCGGTGGTGCCAGGCGTCTGCCATCAGCGCTGCCGAGCCGCACTGCTTGGCGGCTCTGCGGGTGTACCAGTACATCCCCTCCTTGACGGCGATGGAGATCACCGCCGCCCACAGTGCCATGAGACCGGGGACGGCGAGGGAGACGCTGTTTAGCGCAAGAATGCTCCGTACCCCGGAGATGCCGATGCCGCCGCCGGTGACTGCCAGCACTGCCGCCAGCAGGAGGGCCGCCACGCACTCCAGCCGCTCATGGCCGTATTCGTGGTCCCTGTCCTCCGCCTGCCGGGCCAGACGCAGCCCCACCATGACGATCAGGGTGGAGAAGACATCGGAGGCGGAGTGTACGGCATCCGACACCATGGCCGCCGAGCGGCCCAAAATACCCGCCGCCAGCTTGCCCAGAGAGAGCAGCAGATTGACGACGATGCTCTGACGGGAGACCTTGATCGCCTGAGCAAAGCCGCCTTGATTCGTTTTGACCTGTTCCATGGAACGACCTCCCCAAATAGATAAAACAAAAGACATCGGTGGAACGGCTTTGTCCCACGGATGTCTTTCTCTTCCGCTGCCTTTCGGCCCGGCTGTATTGCCTGACTGGTCACTTGGTTTTTGATACTCTATCATGGACAAAGTTAGGAAGTCAAGGCTAACATGAAATATTCCAAAACTTTTTTGTTAAAACAACGAAACAGTGTTAACACCGTCTCCACGGCAGAGTCAATTTCTCACCGTCCAGCACGGCCCGCACCAGGGTGTCCCTGTGATATTCCAGCTTCAGCGAGAAGAAGGGGGCTTCCTCTTCCAGCAGGTCCAGGAAAATGTGGTCTCCCTCCCAGAGATTGAGGGAGCGGAGGGCCTTTTTGTCCAGCCATTCCAGCACACCCTCATTGCAGGGGCCGATCTCACCGGTAAACCCCTCGGCGGTGAAGAGGTGCATATACTCTCCCTCCCATTTGTCCGAGACAAAGGTGACCAGCGCCCGATAGCGATAGTCAGTCAGTTCCAGCCCTGTCTCCTCCCGGCACTCCCGAAGCAGACATTCTTCTGGGCTCTCGTTCTCCTCACACTTGCCGCCGACGCCGATCCACTTGCCCTCGTTCAGGTCATTTTTCTTTTTGACCCGGTGGAGCATCAGGTACTGATTGCCCCGCTGAATGTAGCACAGAGTGGTATTTTTCATGGATAATAGCTCCTTTTAATGACGTTTTTGCCAGTCAGCAATGGCAGAGAGAAAAACGTGCCCGTATTTTTGGGCCTTTTGATTGCCCACACCCTTGACCTGCAAAAAGGTTTCTCGATTTTGGGGCAGACGCTGGCACATATCCCGCAGTGTGACATCGGAGAAGATAATAAAGGCGGGAACGCCCACCTGACGGGCAAGATCGCTGCGTACTTTCTTGAGAAAGGCAAAGAGATCCGGGTCAATGGGACCGTCGGACGCAGGAGCAGGCTGTGCCGCCTTGGCAGCAGATTTGGCCTTGAGGAGCAGATGGGCCTGTCCGGAGACCAGGGAGGGAGCCTTGGGCGTCAGCTCCAGCACGGGCCGGGGCCCGTCCGTTTGGCAGAGATACCCCTGATCCAGAAGAGCGGCGGACACCCGTTTCAGTCTGGCGGGAGACACATGGGACAGCACGCCGAAAGAGTCCAGCCGCCGGGGCTTCAGCCAGGCAAGACTGTCCCGCTCTGTGCCGGTGAGAATATCGATGACCGCTCCCGCGCCGAAGGCCCTGCCCTCTCTGGCCAGTTGGGCTACACAGAGGACGAAGGCCCGGGCGAGGGCGGTTGCGTCCTCTGGGGGCTGGCCGTTCAGGCATCCCGAGCAGTTGCCGCAGTTGTCGGGAGCAGTTTCCCCGAAGTAGCCCAGCAAAGTCTTGCGGAGACAGCCGGGAGCGGTACAGTAGCCGGTCATCTGTTGGAGCCGCCGAAGGTCGGCCTGCCTCTGCCTGAGTGCCTGCTCCGGAGTGAGGCCGTTCTGCTCCCCCTCGCTCTGGTCGATAAAGTAGCGGTTGGTCATAATATCCCGGCGCTGGAAGAGGAGGATGCACTGGGCGGGACTTCCGTCCCGGCCGGCCCGGCCCGCCTCCTGATAGTAGCTCTCGGGATTTCCCGGCATGCCGCAGTGGAGGACAAAGCCCACGTTCGGCTTGTCGATGCCCATACCGAAGGCGTTGGTGGCCACCATGACCCGATAGCGGTCATAGAGAAAATCCTCCTGATTCTCCTGACGCTCCTGGGAAGAGAGACCGGCGTGATACCGGGTGGCCTGGATGCCGTTTGCGTTCAGCTTGTCGCACAGCTCCTCCACCTTTTTCCGGGTCAGACAGTAGATGATGCCGGACCGGTCCGGGAAGCGGGACAAAATTTCCAGTACCGCCCCGTCCCGATCCTTAGGTTCCTGCACCTCAAAGTAGAGGTTGGGCCGGTCAAAGCCGGAGATATAGACCTGGGGGCTGCGCAGTTCCAGGGAACGGAGAATGTCGTCCCGCACTGCTTTGGTTGCCGTAGCGGTAAAGGCGGCCACCACCGGGCGGCGGGGGAGAGCGTGTAGGAAATCTGCGATCTCCAGATAGCTGGGTCGAAAATCGTGCCCCCACTGGGAGATGCAGTGGGCCTCGTCCACCGTCACCAGCACGATGGGGGCCTCCAGGGCAAACCGGCGAAAGGCAGGGAGATTCAGCCGCTCCGGGGCCACATAGATGATCTGATAAGCTCCCTGCGCCGCCCGTTCCAGCGCCAGCCGCTGCTGATTGGGGGTGAGGGTGCTGTTGAGATAGGCTGCCCGGACGCCGGACTGAATGAGGGCCTGCACCTGGTCCTGCATGAGGGAGATGAGAGGGGAGACAACCAGGGTGATGCCGTCCGCCATCAGGGCGGGGAGCTGGTAGCAGATGGATTTTCCGCCGCCGGTGGGCATGACCGCCAGCGTGTCCCGCCCGGACAGAATGGTGCGGACGATCTGCTCCTGACCGGGACGAAACTCGTCGTAGCCGAAGTAGTCCTTCAGGGCCTGATGCAGCTCATCTGTCATAGTTTTCCTCCTCGCGCCAAATTTCCTGCTTATCATAGCGCAAAACTAAAAGTTTTGCAACGGTTGGGGGAGTGATAGGACAACCAGAGAGAGGCATAGGCTCTGACAGAGGAGGGATTGTGCATGGAAAGCAATCTGGAAGAACTGCGGTATAAAGAGGTCATCTCCGTCACAGACGGAACAAGGTTTGGCTATGTGGGAGATATGATGTTCGATTTGGAAACCGGGCAGATTCGGGCCTTGGTGGTGCCGGGGCAGGGGAGGTACTTTTTCGGCCTGTTCGGGAAACGGGAGACCCATCTGGTCCGGTGGGAGCAGGTCAAGCGGTTCGGCCCGGACATCATTCTGGTGGAGGGCGAGCCGACACTGGCCCAAAAGCGGCCTAGGGCCAGACGGTGGCTGGAATGAGGGAGCGCAGGTATTTGCCTGTGCCTGCTAGTAGTCTGTTACTTCTAAATGTTGTTTAAGCCGCAAGTATGTTTTCGTCAGACGAGGCGGAGGATGCAGGCGGGCTGACGCCCGCCAAAGACGACAACGAAGTATGGCGGAAAGAAGTATGGCGGAAAACGTCCGTCATAACGTTTCTGCCAGCGATATACACTCGCCCGACTTACCCCATACCGTGCGCAGGCATCCGACACACCGTGCTTCCTTGCCCATTTAACTATTGCTTGCCTTTTCCGTGCTTCCTGTGTTAGTATTTTTATGAGAAGTAACCTCTTTGCGTGAGCTTGGTTTGCGGAGGCCAGCGCTTTTTTCGCTGCGAGCCGTCGGAAGTCAACAAAAAGCTGAGAATGCAGTTTATCTGCATGAAGACAGAAGACGGCCGGATCAAGGGAAAGATTGCATTCTACTGCCATTGCCTGGGCGTGACCAGGCAGGGGTTCTACTGGTATCTCAAGCATCGAGACGATCCATGGAAATACAACGGAATCGCAGAAAAGATG
>CACXJE010000076.1 GCA_902767915.1 Oscillospiraceae bacterium
CGACGAGATCGCCAAGGAAGCTGAGTTCTTCTGCTTCGGCACCAACGACCTGACCCAGATGACCTACGGCTTCTCCCGTGACGACGCCGGCAAGTTCCTCAACGCCTACTACGACGCCAAGATCCTGGAGTTCGATCCCTTCGCCAAGCTGGACCAGGTTGGCGTCGGCAAGCTGATGCAGATGACCATCCAGCTGGGCAAGCCCGTCCGTCCCTCCCTGCACATCGGTATCTGCGGCGAGCACGGCGGCGATCCCTCCTCCGTGGAGTTCTGCCACCGGATCGGCCTGGACTATGTGTCCTGCAGCCCCTTCCGTGTGCCCATCGCCCGTCTGGCTGCCGCCCAGGCTGCCATCAAGGAGCAGTAATTCAAACGTGATCAAGGCCGCCGGCTTGTGCCGGCGGCCTTGTGTTATCCTGCAGCATGCTCGGATTCTCGCAATCAGAATCCTTCCGGCGGTTCACATTCCGCCCGGAGCTTCCGAGATTGGAAGGAAGGATGCGGCAAAATTTTTTGAGATTTTGTCCCGCTGCTGTAACGAAAGCAGCAGAACGCGCATTTACAGGCAGAAGGAGGTGAGGACGTGACGGATCTGGATCAAGTCTACCGGGAACACGCGGCCACGGTATACCGGTTTCTGTTGGCCAAGTGCGGCTCGGAGCAGACTGCGGAGGAGCTGACCCAGGAGACCTTTTACCAGGCCGTGCGCAGCATCCATCGCTATGACGGCAGCTGCAAGATCACGACCTGGCTCTGCGGCATCGCAAAAAACCTGCTCTATGCCAGTTATCGGGACGTGTCCTTGCAAAACGTGCCCCTGGAGGAGGCCCCGGAGCCCGTCGCCCCCTCCGCCGAGGAGGAGGTCCTGGCGGATCTGGACAGAACCGCTGCCCTCCAGGCCATCCACCGGGCGCCGGAGCCGGCCCGGGAGGTTCTGTACCTGCGGCTGCTGGGCGGCCTGTCCTTCCGGGAGATCGGAGCGGTATTGGGCCAAACGGAAACCTGGGCGAGAGTGACCTTCTATCGGGCCAAAGCAAAGCTTGTAAAGGAGTTGAACCATGATGCGTGAAAATCTGCCCTGCTCTGTGGTGCGGGATCTCCTCCCGACCTATGTGGAGCATCTGACCGACGAGGAGACCGAGCGTCTCGTAAAAAACCACCTGCAGAGCTGCAGGGACTGTGCCGCCATCTATCGGGACATGACCGGCGCGGAGCCGGTTGTGATCGAGGAGCAGGCGGAGGTGGACTATTTGAAAAAGGTCCACCGCTCCAGAAGGCGCCTGACCGTCGCCGCGGCGCTGCTGACCCTGCTGCTGGCAGGCGTCGGAATCTTCCTGCTGCTGCGGCCAAAGACCAAAACCCGGCAGATCCTGCAGGCCGCCATGCCGGAGTGGACCTATGACGAGGAAACCAAGACCCTGGTGGTCTACGGAACCGAAGACTACACCCGCCTGGAGCTGCCGGATACCGTGAACCAGGCCGTCAATCTGGAGGTTCAGGACGACAGCTTCCATCTGTCCGTCTATCTGCCCGTGCTCAGAAACGAAGCGGAGCCGCTGCAGACCTATATTCCCGGCTTCCTGGACCGGACCGACAAGAGTCTTTCCTTCCTGCGCTCCTATCTGAAGGAACAGGCCGGCGAGGGCTACCAGGCGGAGAACGGGGAGAAGTTCGTGGAGCTCTCCATCCGGAGAAAGGGCAATTACGAATACTCCATGGACGAGGATCGCCTCATGCTGGAGGTGGGCGACTACTACTGGCTCCGGGACACCGTCTATCTGCTGTCCCTGCTGGATTTTAAGGACGTCCAGTGGCAGCAGCTGGGCTACGTGTTCTATCTTGCCGGGACGGATCCCTACGGAGAGCTGCTGGCCAAAGGCACGATCATTACGGAGGATCTGCCCTATTATGAAGCCTATATGGCTCTGGGCGGGCCCTCGGAAGACGAAGCAGAGAATTATCTGCGGCTGCATCAGGCCATAGCCTGGTACTGTATCCACAAAGGAACCGGCCATTGGGGCACCCCCTTCGAGAGCCATCCGGTGACGGATTTTGCCTGGTACACCGGCCCGAAAAAGGCCGTCGCCGGAAATGATATGAGCCCTGCCATGGCCACCGCCTTCATCGCCTGGCTCACCGAGGAATACGGCTTCGAGGCCGTCAGCGATTTCTGCCTGGGTCAGTCCACCTTCCGGGAGGCCTTCGGGACGGATCTGACCGCCGCCCGGAACGCCTGGACCGCATGGCTGGACGCTGCCGTGGAAAGCTGATCGCAGCCTCAGAACTGATTGACACCGGATCGAATTCGGGCGTATCGCAATAGGATAGACGAAGCGCGCACAGCGCCCCTGCAGATAGCGGGGCGTTGTGCGCGTTGCCTTTCTGCGCAAGCTCAACAGGTCTCTGCTAAGCAGCGCATGAAGTTCTTCTTATTTTCCAAGGCAGTGGTGGTGGGACGGCCAAGGTCAGCCCGGGCGCCCAGGGCTGCCTTCACCTCAAGGAAGGTCAATGCCCGGCGAGCCTTGGCGGCTGCCAGCTCCCGATCCAGGTCTTCGAAGCGCTCCACCCGGGCCGCGTAGGGATAGCCGCAGGCCTTTGCTACGGCCACAAGGTCCGTGTGTCCGGCCACGGTTGGCATACCGCCTACCGTTTCGTGCGCCTCATTGTTGATGACCACATGGATTAGGTTCTCCGGCTTGCAGGCGCCAATCACCGCCATTGCCCCCATGTGCATCAGCACCGCGCCGTCGCCGTCAATGCACCAGACCCGACGGTACGGTTGGTTCAGCGCGACGCCCAGGGCAATGGAACTGCTGTGGCCCATGGAGCCCACGGTGAGAAAGTCGTACTTGTGGCTCTGACCGTTGGCTGCTCGGATCTCGAACAACTCCCGGGAGGCCTTGCCGGTGGTGGAGACTATGGGGTCCTTCCCGCTGGCAGCAGCAATATGCCGGATGATCTCCTCCCGGTTCATGGTATATGGGTTGGAATAGATCGCCGGTACCGAATCGGTCAGGGCGCCCTTGCGGATGACGAAGGCCACGTCCTTTCCCGCCTCCAGCAGCGGACGGAATTCCGTCATGGCCGCCCGGACCTCCTCCTCCGTGGTATCCTTTCCGATCACGAAGTTCCGGATCTCCATCAGATCCAGCAGGCTCCGGGTGATTTTTCCCTGGAAGATGTGCTGGGGCTCGTCGTGGATGCCCGGTTCGCCCCGCCAGCCCACGATAAAGACTGTGGGGATGGCGTAGACCCGCTCATTCAGCAGAGAGGCCGCCGGGTTGATGATGTTGCCTTCGCCGGAATTCTGCATATAGACCACCGGGACTTTGCCCGTAGCCAGATGGTAGCCCGCGGCCAGGGCGGCACAGTTGCCCTCATTGGCGGCGATGATATGGTGCTTCGGGTCGGTGCCGTAGGTGCGGATCAGATAGCCGCAAAGGGCCTTGAGCTGGGAATCCGGCACACCGGTGTAAAAGTCGGACCCGATGATCTCCAAAAGTGTTTGAACCTGCATCTTGTTCCTCCTACAGCTCGTCGATCAGGGTGATGATCTGCTTGATGGGCATGAGGCGGTCGTCCACCTCTTTGGCCCGGTGATAGCGCAGGATGTCCTCGGCGGTCTTCTGCATAGCAGGAAAGGCGCTGCGGGTCAGCTGGTTGGCGTAGATCACGATGTTGACCCCATGGGCCGCCAGCTCCTCCTCGGTGACGGAGTTGAAGCTGCTGGGCACCACCACCAGGGGCGTCGTCTTGTCCGTCTCCCGGAAGCGGTCGCAGAAGGTCAGGATCTCGGTGGGATCCTTCTTCCGGCTGTGGATCATGATGCCGTCGGCACCGGCTGCCGTGAAGGCAGTCGCGCGCTCCAGGGCGTCCTCCATGCCTCGCTCCAGGATCAGGGACTCGATTCGGGCGATAATCATAAAATCGTCAGTGAGCTGGGCCTTTTTGGCTGCCGCGATCTTGGCGGAAAACTCGGGAATACTCGCCTGGGTCTGACTGACCTCAGTGCCGAAGAGGCTGTTCTTTTTCAGACCGGTCTTGTCCTCGATGATGACGGCGCTGACGCCCATCCGCTCCAAACTCCGGACCGTATAGACGAAGTGCTCCGCCAGGCCGCCGGTGTCCCCGTCGAAGATGATGGGCTTGGTGGTGACCTCCATGATGTCGTCAATGGTGCGGAAGCGGCTGGTCATATCCACCAGCTCAATATCCGGCTTGCCCTTGGCAGTGCTGTCGCAGAGGCTGGAGACCCACATGGCGTCGAATTGGTCCAGGCGGCCCTCATGCTCCACGACGGTCTTCTCCACAATCAGGCCCGTGAGGCCGCTGTGGGCCTCCATGACCTTCACGATGGGGGTCATGTCGATGAGCTGGCGCAGCCGCCTTCTGCGATATTCCGGCATGGCCAGCTTTTCCCGGAGCTGCAGGTCGATCTTGCGGACCTTCTCATTGTAGGTGTAGGGCACGTCGATGACCTCTCCCCCATAGGCGGAAAGCAGCTCCTCCACATGGGCGCGGATCGCGGACTCAGGGCCCTCCTTCCAGTTGTCGCCGTGAACGACGTAATCCGGGTGCAGGGCCTCGATCACGTCATCGTACATCATATCGTCCTGGACCACAACCTTGTCCACCCCGTCGAGGGATTCATAGAGCCGGATCCGTTCGGCCTGGGAGATGGTGGGGAACTTGTTGTAGCGGATCAGGGTGCGGTCGGACAGGGCCCCGACGATGACCTTGCCCCGCTTATGGGCTTCCTCGATGATATTCAGATGACCGTCGTGGATCACGTCGGTGCAAAAGCAGGTATAGACAGTTTTCATGGGATGCTCCTCACTTGGAATAGATCACCGGGACCCGGACGCCGGTCTCGGCCAGGGCCTGACGGAAGACCGCGAAAAAGTCCCGGATATCCGCCTCGTCAATGGCCCCCAGGGCGCAGAGGCGGAAGGTGTTGGTGGTGGAAATCTTGCCGGGGTAGATGGTGAAGCCGCGCTCGTAGCAGTAGTCGTGGACCCGCTCAAAGCTCCAGTTGGGATCGTCCGGGTAGATGGCAGAGGCCACCAGGCCGGAGCGCCATTCGGGGCGGATCACCTGCCGGAAGCCCA
>CACXJE010000077.1 GCA_902767915.1 Oscillospiraceae bacterium
GAATCCCATAACGTGGTGGCGGAGCTGCCCGGCAAGCGGGACGAATGGATCACCCTCTCCGCCCACTATGATTCCACGGCCCTCTCCCACGGCTCCTACGACAATATGACCGGCTGCGCCGGCCTGCTGGGGATCCTGGAGGCGCTGAAAAACAAGCCCCACAACTACGGCCTGCGGCTGGTCTTCTGCGGCAGCGAGGAGCGGGGTCTGCTGGGCTCCAAGGCCTGGGTCCGGGAGCACGAGGCAGAGCTTCCCAAGGTGGCTCTGAACATCAATCTGGACATGATCGGCACCTACATGGGCAAATTCATTGCCGAGGTCTCCGCCGAGGAAAAGCTGGCAGGCTATGTCAGCTACATGGGCGCGGAGCTGGGCTTCCCGGTCTCCGCGAAGATCGGCGTCTACTCCAGCGACTCCACGCCCTTCGCAGACAAGGGGGTCCCCGCCCTGTCCTTCGCCCGGCTGGCCTCTCCCAACGCGGCCCCGATCCACTGCCGCTACGACACCCCGGAGGTGCTTTCCATGGCCCAGCTGCAGAAGGACATCGCCTTCCTGGCGGAGTTCACCCGCCGGATGGCCGACGCCGCTGTCTGCCCCGTGAGCCGGGAGATCCCCGAAAAGGTCAGGACCCAGCTGGACGAGTACCTGTTCCGGAAGCGCAGGGAGTAATACGAATATCAGGAAACAGGAGAACAATACCATGAAATACAAAAAGCTTGGCAATTCCGATCTGATGGTTTCCGTACTGGCCCTGGGCACCTGGGGCCTGGGCGGCGGCAGCGTCTGGTCTGACAAGGACTCCACCGCGGCCGAGGCCGCCCGTCTGCTGGACGCCTGCAAAGAGCAGGGTATCAACTACATCGACACCGCGCCGGTCTACGGCACAGGCGCCAGCGAGACGCTTCTGGGCAAAGCCCTGGAGGGCCGTCGCCACGACTTCATCCTGCAGACCAAGTGCTCCCTCAACTGGCGGGGAGAAGGCGGCAACTTCCACTACTCCCGGGACGGCTACACCGTCAACAACGACACCCGGGGGCCCGCCATCCGCCGGGACGTGGAGGACGCTCTGCGCCGGATGGGGACCGACTATCTGGATTCCCTGATCGTCCACTACGTCTGCAAATCCTTCCCGGTGGCCGAGACCGTGGACACCCTGGAAGCCCTGGTCCGGGAGGGCAAGATCCGGGCCTACGGCCTGTCCAACAGCCAGCCCGCGGATCTGGAGGAATATATGTCCGCCCCCGAAAAGAAGCAGGGCGTCAGCCTGGTGCAGGAATTCTTCAGCATTCTCTCCCCCTTCCACGGCCGGGATTATTTCCCGGTCTGCCAGAAGCACAACGTCAGCTTCCAGACCTACGGGGTGCTGGAGGAGGGCTTCCTGACCGGCCCCGCCTTCCTGGAGAAGACCTTTGCCAAGACGGATATCCGGTCCCGGATCCCCTGGGTGCAGCCGGAATATCACGCCGGCCTGCGGAGAGTCTTTGCCGCCTGGCAGCCGCTTTGCGCGGCCAAGGGCTGCAGCTTTGCCCAGCTGGTGGAGGCCTGGGCCCTGACCCAGTATGAGCAGATGAGCCTGCTGGTGGGCATGCGCCGACCCGAGCACGCGGCCGCCAACGCCGCCTGCCTGGACATTGCCCTGACCCCGGAGGAGATCGGGTTCATGGAAGACGCCGTCCGGGAGATCCAGGTGCCGGTGCTGGATAAATAAACCGTCGGAACCGGGATGTGCCGATTCGGCGGCATTCCCCTCCAAAAAAAGAAAGCGGGTGCAGGCATGTATGAAGAACGCTTAAAATGGACAACGTTAGGTCGTAAGCTGCTGCTCCACACCCCGGTCTATGACGTCTATTCCCAGCGGGAGCGGTCCGCCACCGGCATCGAGGGAGACTACGTGGCCATCGACGCACCGGACTGGGTGATGACGATCCCCCTGTATCAGGGGAAATTTGTGATGGTGCGGCAATGGCGGCACAGCGCCGAGGCACTGTCTCTGGAGTTCCCCGGGGGCGTTGCGGATCCGGGAGAGGATCCGGCTGTGACTGCCCGGCGGGAGCTGGAGGAGGAAACCGGCTTCCGGGTGGGCAAATTAACCCATCTGGGGACCGTCAACCCCAACCCCGCCCTGTTCAAAAATCGGTTCCACTGCTATCTCGCCGAGGATCTGCGTCCCACCGGAGACCTGCATTTAGATCCGGACGAGCTGCTCAACTGCGAGCTGGTGGACGTGGATCGGGTTTTGGCCGGCTACGGCGGGCCGGAATACTGCCACGCCCTGATGGGAACCGCCCTGGCCTTCTATCTGCTGCATCTGCAGCGCCGGAACGGGAAATCCGGGGAGGGTGAGGGATGAATATTTACGCTTCCGCTTCCCTCTTCGCCATTATGATCCTGATGTACTGGATCATCTCCGAGGTTTTCACCGTTTTGTTTCGTCTCATCGGTCTGCCCACGGAAAAAGCTCGTTTTCAGGTGACCTCCCTGCTGACCGGTGTGGGCTTTACCACCCATGAGAGTGAAATGATTCTCTCCTCCCGTTCCCGTCGCAGGCTGGCACGGATCACCATGCTCTTCGGCTACGTCTTTAACGTGACCATCGTTTCTGCGGTGATCAACGTGTTTTTATCCATGAAAAAAACAGAGGTAGGCAACACGGCTCTCAGTATGCTGATTCCTCTGCTGGCAATCGCAACGGCGATTGTGCTCTCCCGAACCAGCCGAGTCCGGAGATGGTTGGATCAAAAAATCGAGATGGTTGCCGGAAGACTCGCCAGCCAGGCCGCACGCAACAGCATTCTGATGATCGACCAGATCGGCAGAGACTCCATTGCCACGGTCACACTCAACACCATGCCCGAGTATCTGGTGGGCAAGCCCCTTTCCCAGACCGGGCTCAAGCAGGAGTACAACATTCTGGTGCTGCTGGTGGAGCGGAAGGACCAAAAGCCCGTCGCAGCCTTGGCCAGAACGGTTTTTCAGGTTGGGGACCGGATCACGGTTTTCGGCGATTATTCCACACTCTGCAGGGCTTTCGAAGCCAAAGAGCGGTTTACGGACGCCTGATGCAATTCCTGGAGGATGCCTATGTATCTGCTGCAAATCAATCCCACCCTGATCGCTGCCGCCGTGGTTCCGGCGCTCATTTTGCTGATCTATGTCTACCGGCTGGACCGGCTGGAGAAGGAGCCCAAGGGGCTTTTGTGGCGGCTGCTGCTGTTCGGCGTCCTGGCCACAGCGGTTGCCGGTTATCTGGAACGGATCGGGATCCGCTTTCTGGAGGCTTGGGCAGACCGGCCTCTGCTCCACACTCTGCTGCTCACCTTCCTGATCGTCGGCCCCGCCGAGGAGGGCAGCAAATATCTGCTTCTGAAGCGGCGCACCTGGTACAACCCCAATTTCAACTGCCGCTTTGACGGGGTGGTCTACGCCGTATTTGTTTCCATGGGCTTTGCCATCTGGGAGAACATCGCCTACGTGGCCGCTCTCGGCTTTGAGGGGGCTATGCTGCGGGCCGTGACCGCGGTGCCGGGCCACGCCTCCTTTGGGGTTTTCATGGGGGCCTGGTACGGCCAGGCCAAGGCCTATGAGCGGGCCGGAGATCTGCTGCGCAGCAAGAATTGCCGCAGATTGGCGGTCATCGTGCCGATGCTGATCCACGCCCTCTACGACTTCATCGCCATGATCGGCGGCGCCATCCCCCTGGTGCTCTTCATTGTTTTTATCCTGATCATGTTTGTGATCGCCTTCATCGTATTGCGAAGGCTCTCGAAGCGGGATCGATACATCTGAATCTACTGAAACCGGACAGCGGCAATTCCGCTGTCCGGAATTTTTTATAAAAAATTTTTTCTTCCTGTAAACCTTTTTGCGGTTTCTCCGGTCTCTATAGACAAAGAAGCAAAAAAGGAGGTGATCGGGGTGGCGCAAAAGCCCTTTTATCGAACCTACCAGCTGCTGATGCAGTATTTTGAGCCCGATCCGGAACGCTCCGGTCTGGCCCTGCGGCGGATCCTGCGGATGCTGGCCGGTACGGATCCCCCGAAAAAAACCGGAAAACCGTTGCAGCCGAAAACAGGCTGTGCTATAATGACAAAAAACAACTCCCAAATCTTTACAAACTGTAAAAAAAAGGAGGATGCAGAAAATGACGATGCATGAGCAGCGCATCACCTCGGCCCCCTCCCTCTCTCCGGAGTGGATCGAGCGGGCCAAGGCCGGGGATCAGGCGGCCTATACCGAGCTTTATCGGCAGACCAGCCCCGCCTTATATCGCACCATCCGGTCCATGGTCCGGGACGAGGACCTGGCCTGGGATATTCAACAGAACACATATATCCGCGCATTCCGCGCCCTGGACAAGCTGGAAAACCCGGCGGCCTTTCTTCCCTGGCTGCGGCGGATCGCCGTAAACGAGACCGCCACCGTCATGGCCCGGACCCGGCCCCTGACCTTCACCGAGCTGGAAGGGCCGGACGAAGAACCGGTCCAGTTCGCGGAGACCCGGGAGGCCTATCAGCCGGAGCTGAGTCTGGACCGGAAGGAGACCGCCCGCCTGGTGCGGGAGATCCTGGAGACCCTGCCGCCGGAGCAGCAGATGGTGGTCGGTATGTTCTATTACGAGAATCTGTCGATCCAGGAGATCGCCGACACCCTGCACGTTGCCCCGGGCACCGTGAAGGCCCAGCTCTATCGGGGCCGGAAGAAGATCGAGGCCGGCGTGCTGGATCTGGAGAAGCAGGGCGTCAAGCTCTACGGTCTGGCTCCGCTCCCCTTCCTGCTGGCTCTGCTGCGCGGGATCGAGCCCGCCGCGGGCATGGAAGCCCGGACCCTGGCCTCCGTCCTGGCCGGCATCGGCAAGGCAAACGCCGCCACCGCGGCGGCTTCCGCAGCAGGCACGGCCGGGCAGGCTGCCGCCTCCGCTGCAGGAGGTGCCGCCGGCGGCAATGGAGGTCCTGCCCTTG
Organism: Oscillospiraceae bacterium; assembly: GCA_902767915.1. Lineage (GTDB taxonomy): Bacteria > Bacillota > Clostridia > Oscillospirales > Oscillospiraceae > JAFRPC01. Next base: position 4,959 of record CACXJE010000077.1, read on the forward strand.
TCGCCGCGAAAGCCGCAAAGACCGGATTCCTGCATACGCTGGCGGGAAAAATCGTGCTTGGGGCAGCAGCCCTCACGATGGTGGGAAGCGGCGTACTGACCTACAGCCTGCTGCACAAAGACAATACGCCCAATCTCAGCGATCCATTCGATAGTCAGCTGGACCTGATTCCGGATGTTTTGATCGACGAGGCAGGGCTGAAGGTAACCCCAAGGGACCTGGATTCCCAGGGCAATCATACCGTTACCTATACGGTCGAAAACAACACCGGCAGGGATCTCAACCTGAGCTTTGAGGAGATAGCTGTCAACGGATGCATGGTTTCCGGCAGCGGGGAGCTCTTCGGTCTCGGTCCGGAAACCGGCGTACTGTATCTTACGGAGGAGGATTTGGAGCTGTACGGCATCAGCACTCTGGAGCAAATCTCCGCCGTGATGGTTTTCACAGACTCTGACACCGGAGAGGAGGTTTACCGCTCTAAGCCGGTTACGACAAAAACTACCGCCTGGCGGGGAGACCCGGTCTTTGACGAGAGCGGCAGGCTGGTCTATGACAACTACGGTATCCGGATCTACACGGACCGTGTGGAGGGAAACGATGGTTCCTCCAAGCCTTGCCTGTATATGACCATCGTCAACCGGAGCGACCAGGCCATCGAGGTCGGGGAAGTCTTTGCCAACTCTGTGATCAATCGCTACGTCTGTCCCGTCACCTTCAAAGGCTTTGCCACTGTCACCCCCGGCAACTGCGGGATTGTCGCCGCTTCCGTGCGAGGCGATTATCAGGAACAGCACCACATTTCTTTTATCAACGACTTCGACATGGGCTTTGAGATCAAAAAAGCCGGCACCTGGGATTACATTGACGAAACCGAGGTCTACAACATCTGGACGAATCCGGATCCACTGCCGGATGTTCCCTACGACCCGGATGACTGCACCCCTCTGCTGGAGCAAAACGGGGTCACGGTGGTAGCGTTGAACTGGGAACGGACTTATGACAACGACTTCAAGCTGGAGTATTATATCGACAACCACTCCGGCCAGGATCTGGTCATGACCTTTGCGGATTTCCGGATCAACGGAGTTCCGGTTTCCAATCTGGCCACCATGTATGTGGATGAAAACCGGAGGGGCTTCAGCACCCTGAGCGTTTGGGGCGATGATTTGGAAGAAGCCGGAATCGATACCATATCCGAAATCACCCTGCGCGTATATCTGAAGTATCAAAGCAATTGGGACGAATACCTGGTCGGTGACCCGGTCAGCATCTCCATAAACGAGGGGCAGTAGACCCCGTCTCAGAGTAAAAAAACAAGTCGTGAACTTGAAAACAAAAAAAAGGAGATTGAACGATGAAACACACTTTGAAATTGTTTGCACTGCTGCTGGTCCTCTGCCTGGCGCTCAGCCTGGCTGCCTGCAATCAGCGCAAGGACAGCACGTCCGCTTCCTCCGATTCCGAATCGGCCGCGACGGATGTCGAAATCTCTGAAGCAACGGATTCCCCCGCCGAAACCAAGGAAGACGACGGCTTTGAGGACGTCGTCATCGCCGACAATGATACCATTCGTCTGGTATTTACGAAGGTCGTTAAAGTAGACGGCGTCAATTTTTGGTTTGACATCGAAAACAAGACGGACAGAAGATTGGTCGTCGGCATGGAGGACAGCCGCATCTTTGATTACTGGATCGGAGACGTGCTGTGGCAGCCGCTGGAGCCGAAGGACCACGTGGAGAAATATGGCGGCGTTTCAGCCACTGATCTGGGTTTCATCGGCATCGACATGCCGGAAATGATCAGTACAACGCTCAATGTGTATGACATCACGGGCCGCTATTTTGACGAGAGCATGGAACCGCTCCTGTCCCAGCCTGTAACCCTCTTCCCCAGCGGTCTGACCCCTGAAACGGCTGTCCAGAATGAGCATCCGAAGAATACCAACGAGACGGTCCTGGCCGAAACCGACGATTTCACCGTCACCTTCCTCTATGGGGAGCCGGAGCCCACCTGGCCCAATACAGGATATGTCTATCTGCTGCGGTTCGACAACAAGTCCGACCGGGATCTGAAGTTCTCCGGATATAATACCACCCTCAACGATGCGCTGCTGATCATCCACGAGGGCTATACAAGGCAGCCGGGTCAGCCCACTACACTTTCTGTCCGGCCCGGCACGCACCGGTACTACCTGTGCGAATTCCGGGGCTATCTGTTCGATTCCCTCGATTTCACCAGCGCGGATGTCACCAAGGTCTCCTTTGACCTCGTGGTTGCTGACGAGACGGACAACATTCTTTATCAAGAAACTGTGGCCTGCTCTATGGAGTAGATCTGCAAAAAAGCACTTGTAAATCCCGGAAAATCTGCTATACTTACCTTGTAAGGACGCTTACAATCTGACTGCAAAGGAGAACAGACGATGAAGTATGTTTGCAACGTGTGCGGCTGGGTCTACGACGAGGACGAGGCCGGCGTGAAGTGGGAGGATCTCCCCGATGATTTCGCCTGCGAGCTCTGCGGCGTAGGCAAGGACGATTTCTCTCCCGAGGAATAATCATTCTTTCAGAAAATGCTCCCGCTTCGGGAGCATTTTCCATTTGTTCATTCTTTTTTAAGCCTGCACTAAGCTTTGGGCCCTATACTCAGCTCAGAACATAACCGAAAGGAGCAATGATACCATGAAAAAGAAAACGATTCT
>CACXJE010000078.1 GCA_902767915.1 Oscillospiraceae bacterium
TCCATCATACGGACGCAGCCGTGGGAGGCCGGATAGCCCATGGCGTAGCTGTAGATATCGCCCTCCGGATCGTACTTCTTCAGTCGGGAGTGGAAGGCGCGGCCATTGTTGTCAAAGCCGGACACATGGTCCACATAGAAGCCCTGATTCCGATAGTGCCATTTTTCCGTCTTGTACAGGATCCTGGTGTCCTGGACCCTGGTGCAGTGGTCGTTGGTGCCGGAGGCACAGGAGAACACATGGGTCAGCTTCCATTGTCCCTTGGAGCCCTCGAAGATGTTGACCTTCTGGGTGTACAGGCTGATCCAGATCAGGTACTTGTTGCTGGAAGAGGCTTTTTTGATGTTGTTGATCCAATATTCCTTCACCTGGGCGGGATAGTCCCAGGTCACGTAGAATTTGGCGCTGGAAATGGTGATGTCCCAATAATTGACCCAGCCCACAAGGCCGTCCTTGGTGCGGACCTGGGCGCTGAACATGGCGCCGTCAGACTTGGAGTAGGTAAGGTAGGTGACCTCCTCGCCCTTATTCAGGGTGCCGATCGTGGCGCCCTGGAGGGTATAGCTGCTGTACACAGGGATGTTGCCCCGGGCCGTGGCCTGGACGTTCTGGGTCCGGACCGCCAGGGCCGCCTGGTGGATCGTGTCGCTGACGTCCACCGGGAAGGGGTACTGGACGTAGCCGCCGTTGCAGCGGATCACAAAGTAGGCATAGACGGTCTGGGTGGGCTTTGCGGGATCCATGCCCTCGGAGAAATCCAGGGTGGCGCCGATTACGTCGCCGTTCTTCAGCTTCACGTTGGTCTTGGTGTACTGGGGCTTCCCGAGGAAGTACCAGCTCACCGTATATTCCCGCTCCGTGGCAGGCAGATTGGAGACCTTTGCCGAGACATAGCCCTTGGGATTCTCAAGGGTGACAACGGTGTTCTCCTGCTTCTCGGCCACGATGGCCTTGGTCTGCCGGTCGATAACCGCATAGGACTCCTTCACGTTCACGGGGAAGGGATACTGATGATAGCCCCCCTCGCAGGTGAGGACGAAATAAATCGTAACGGTTTCCTCGCCTTTTACCTGGCTCAAAATCGGGCTCAGATCCACCTGGGCGGTCACCACGCAGCCCTCCCGGATCAGCACCCGGTCTTCCTTAAACATGGGCTTGCCGCCGTAATACCAGGCGACGGTGTATTCCCCCACGGGTGCCGGCAGATTGGTCAGCCGGACGGACAGCTCGGTTTTGGGCGCATCCGGGTTGACCGAGGTTTCTCCTCCCAGCTTTTCCGCCTGGACCGCCGTCAGACCGGGCTTCACCACGTCGTTGCGGTTATCCACGGCGCAGTTCAGCGTCAGGCCGTCGGCATAGACGTTGAGCCAGCCGATCTGCCCGTTGCCGTCGATGACCTGGTTTTTCCCCAGCACGTTGACGGTGTCCGCGGTTCCGTGCATGACCAGGCGGGCGTTTTCCTGCATAAGGTCCACGGTCCGAGCGTCCGCCCCCTCAAAGACCCGGACGGTGCCGGACCAGATCTCCAGCTCGGAGACGCTGTCCCGCAGGTCCACGTAACTCGCCATGGAGGAAACCTTCTCCACACAGCCGTTGAGCGTCAGCACGGTATTGCGGCAGAGAACCAGGTTCTCAATGCTGCAGTTGTTCAGGGTCAGCTGCACCGTGCCGTTTCCCTGGATGATCAGGGTTCCGTTCACGGTGACGTTGTCCAGCGTGATGGCGCCCACCTCATTGCACAGCAGCAGGTTCCCGTTCACCACCGTACCGGCGGGGACGCTGTCGGCTGCCAGGGCAAAGTTTCCGTCAAATTCCGCGGGAATCTCGCTGCCCCAATCCTTCAGCAGCCGGAAAAGGATCTGCGCCACCTCTCGGCGGGAGATATAGCCCTTGGGATTGAGCTTGCCGCCGGAGCCGCTCAGATTGCCGTCGCGGATCATCGCTGCCACATAATAGACCGACCAGGGGCTCACGTCCTTCCAGTCGGAATACTCATAGATGGGGGTCTTGTCGGCGCTCCGGATGCCGAACAGCTTGGCCAGAATCACGCACATCTGTTCCCGGGTGACCTTGGCTCTGGGAGACATGGTGGTGGCGGAGGTACCGCTGATGAGGCCCAGAGCGTTTGCCCGGCACATGACATGGTAGAACCAGGAGGTTTCGGACATATCCGTATAGCCGGAAAGATCCGTGACCTGCTGGGTTTCGGCAAGGCGCATCAGCATGGTGGCAATCTCGGCGCGGGTGGTCTTATCCTTGGGGCAGAGGCCAGCGTCTCCCTTGCCGGAGAGCAGGCCGGTCCGAACCGCAAAGATCAGCGCAGCCCGGGCCCAGTTGTCTTCGATGTCGTATTTCTCAATGATTTCCTCGTCCGTCATGTCCCGGGGATCCGGTTCGGGATCGGGATCCGGTTCGGGATCGGGATCCGGGTCAGGATCGGGATCCGGATCGGGATCGGGGTCCGGATCGGGATCGGGGTCCGGGTCCGGGTCCACAGGCTCGGTCTCGATGGGCTCGGTCTCGATGGGCTCCGTTTCGATGGGCTCAGTCTCCACCGGCTCCGTTTCTACGGGTTCGGTCTCCGCAGGCTCGGTTTCCGCGGGTTCGGTTTCCGCAGGCTCGGTCTCAGCGGGTTCGGTTTCCACCGGATCTGCCTCCGGGACAACGGGTTCTGCGAACACCGTCACAGACAGCAGCGTCAGCACAGCCATCAGGAAGGCAAGTCGACGCAGCCAAAGGGCCTTTTTCATAGGGGATCAACCTCTTTCCGGATCATCGTCCATTGTAGTTTTTTCGTTACAGAATATTATACCAGTTTTCGGAATAGAATGCAAGTACGCCCGCGAAAAAAGGCGAAAAATCGAACGCAGACATTAATCCTCGGGGGGCAGCGCCTCCGCATCCCGGACCAGCGCCTCCCGGGCCGCCACGGCCAGCTGGTCGCAGCGGTTGTTTTTCTCGTTTTCATCATGGCCCTTGACCCAATGGTACCGCATCTCATGCTGCCCGGTCAGCTCCAGCAGCCGCTCCCAGAGATCCGGGTTCAGGGCGGGCTTTTTGTCGGGCTTTTTCCAGCCCCGGGCCTGCCAGCCCCGGGCCCAGCCCAGAGCCAGGGCGTCGATCACGTACTTGGAATCGGACCAGAGCTCCACCACACAGGGCTCCTTGAGACATTCCAGGGCCCGGATCACCGCGGTGAGCTCCATGCGGTTGTTGGTAGTGGCGGCCTCCGCCCCGGAGAGGACCTTTTCCCGGCCCCGATACTCCAGGATCGCGCCCCAGCCCCCGGGTCCCGGATTTCCGCTGCAGGCCCCGTCGGTGTAGATCGTTACGGTTTTCACACGTTCACCTCACTTTATACGAATAATTAACGAAATCGTTCCATCAAATATTCGTATTACGAAACAAGCCGGACGCTGTCGCGCCCGGCTTGCTTTTTTCGGATTACCAGCCCAGCTTGGTCATGGCGGCGTCGACGGCGTTGATGACGATGTCCACCTCCTCCTCGGTGGTGACCAGAGGCGGGATGAACCGCAGCACGTTGCCGGCGGTGCAGTTGATGAGAACCTTGTTGTCCTGGAAGCAGAGATCCACCACGGGCTTGCCGCTTTCCTTGGTCAGCTGAATGCCGTTGATCAGACCCAGGCCGCGGATTTCCTTGACGGCATCGGGATGGTTCTTCTCGATGACCTCATGGGCCCGCTTGCGGAAGTACTCGCCCACCTTGGCGCAGTTGTCGATGACGCCCTCGTGGAGCATCACGTCCAGGGTGGTCATGGCCAGAGCGCAGGCCAGAGGGCCGCCGGCGAAGGTGGAGCCGTGGGTGCCGGGGGTCAGGGTCTTGGCAGCGTCGCCCCGGGCGCAGACAGCGGCGATGGGTACGCCGGAGCCCAGCGCCTTGGCCATGGAGCAGGTGTCGGGCTCCACGCCGTAGTGCTGGTGGGCAAAGAGCTTGCCGGTACGGCCGGAGCCCACCTGGACCTCGTCGAACATCAGCAGGATGCCCCGCTCGTCACAGATCTGGCGCAGGCCCTGGAGGAACTCGGGGGTGGCGGGGTTGACGCCGCCCTCGCCCTGGACGGGCTCGGTCAGGATGGCGCAGACGTACTCGTCCATCAGCATCTTGACGGACTCCAGGTTGTTGAACTCGGCATAGCGGAAGCCGTCGGGCAGGGGCTCAAAGTAGCGGTGCACGCCGTACTGACCGGTGGCGGTGCAGGTGGCCAGGGTGCGGCCGTGGAAGGACTGCTTCATGGTGATGACCACGTAGCGCTCGGGATGGCCGTGATCCTTGGCGTACTTGCGGGCCAGCTTGATCTGGCCTTCGTTGGCCTCGGCGCCGGAGTTGGCAAAGAGGACCTTATCGAAGCAGCTGTTCTCCACGATCATCTTGGCGGTCTGAACAGCGGGCTCGTTGTAGAAGTAGTTGGAGCAGTGCAGGATGGTCTCAGCCCGCTCCCGGAGGCACTGCTGAATGCGGGGATGGCAGTGGCCCAGGCCGTTGACGGCGATGCCGCCCACATAGTCCAGATACTTGTTGCCGTCCTTGTCGAAGACCCAGCAGCCTTCGCCCCGCTCCATGGAGATGGGCATACGAACGTGGTTGGGATAGAGGTACTTGTCACCGGCCTCGATGACTTCCTGGTTGGTCTTGAATAATTCGATCATTGGAAAAATCCTCCTTATTTGATACCCTGGCTTGGTTTTTCTGTTCCGATAGTTGTTCCGAGATCGGCGGCGGCAAAGGCTTCGTACAGA
>CACXJE010000079.1 GCA_902767915.1 Oscillospiraceae bacterium
TCCCGGCTGACGGCGATCTCTCCGTCCAGGCCCACGAAACGGACCGCATAGTGCTTGCTGTCGTTGTCCGACTGGATCATGGCAACCTTGGCCAGGTTCACCAGAAAGGACTGGTGGCAACGGAAGAAGCCCCGCTTTTTCAGCATCCGCTCCAATTCCGCCATGCTGTAGCCCACCAGCTCCACCTGCCGCCCGTCCTCCATGTGGATGCGGCAGCTGCGGCCGATCCGTTCCAGAAAGAGCATTTGACGGACCTGGAGCATATCGTAGCCGGAGCGGGTCTTGATCATCAGGCTGCTGTAGGCGGTCTCATCCCGCAGACGCTGGAGCTGATAGATGTAGCAGAGCCGGTTCACGATGCGGTGCAGGTCTACGGGTTCGGCAGGCAGGGTAAAGAAACCGGAACAGCCGTTCCGCACCGCGGAATAGGCGTCCTCCGGGGAGCCGCTGTAGGCGATCACCTGAATATCCGGATACTTGCTCTCCAGCATCAGCGGCAGACAGGTTCCTTGGCTGGTGCGGCTTGGGTCCGCGGGCTGACAGTTGATGAATACCACGTCCACCTCATGGGTCAGAATGTGGTCCAACGCTTCCTCGGTGGTCTCCAGCTCCGCCTCCAGGCGGAAGCAGTTGTGCATATTCAGAAGTTCCAGCAGATTAAAACGGATGATGGGGTCGCTGTCCACCATCAGCAGACGCAATTTTTCCATGGGGTCTTCCTCCTTGCCGCTCAGTGTCCGAAGGCCTTGAAGGCCTCCTCCAGGGCCTTGACGTCCCCCTCATAGTAGGCGGAGAACAGGCCGAAGGGTCCGTTTTTCGTGATGGGCATAAACCAGAGGCCCTTGCCGTAGAGGTCGATCATCCCGGTCTCCAGCATGTCCATATAGGCCCGGTACTCAGGGGAATCCTCGTTGGGATCCTTCAGGTTCCACCAATAGATCTCTACGTGTTGGCTGACGAAGGCCTTGTCCGCTACGCCCTCGCTGATGGGCAGCGCGTCCTCCGGGTCCCAGAAGCCCTTTTCCTCCAGGTAGGCCATGAGATCCTCTATGGTCAGATCCCAGACCGGGGCGTCCGGGTCCTCGTCCGGGGTGACGATGGCGGCGGGAGCCGTGAAGTCCGGTCCCACCAGCAGATAGGTCACCGTGCCCGCCAGGGCCAGCACCAGAAAGATCAGAAATCCGACGGTCAGCTTTTTCATTGGAGCGCCTCCTTCCCGGTCAGGCCCTGCTTTTCCAGATAAGCCCGATAGGTAGGGCTGCGCCGGAGCAGCTCCTCGTGGGTTCCGGCTGCCTCCAGGCTGCCCCGATTCAGAACGATGATGTGGTCCGCCTGGACCACGGAGCGCATGTCATGGGCAATCAGGATGATGGTGCGGCCCTGCAGGGCCTCCCGCACAGCCCGGAAGATGGCGGCGTCGCTCTTGTGGTCCAGACTGGCGCCGGCCTCGTCCATCAGCAGATAGCGCGGCTGGGTCAGCAGAGTTCGGGCGATGGCAACGCGCTGACGCTGGCCGCCGGAGAGCAGCTTGCCGGACTCTCCCACCTGGGTGTCGAAGCCCTCCGGAAGCTCCCGGATGAAGCCCAAAGCGTCTGCCAGCTCCGCGGCGGCGGCGATCTCTTCTTCGGCGGCCTCCGGGGCTCCGTAACAGATATTATCACGAATTGTGCCGGAAAACAACGGGTTGTTCTGCAAAATATACCCGAATTGCCGCCGCAGCAGGTGGGGCTTCAGGCTTTGCAGCTCCATGCCGCCCAGGCGGATGGAACCGCTGTCGGGGGTATAGATGCCCTGCAGAAGCTTCATCAGGGTGGATTTGCCGCAGCCGTTGTTGCCGATGACGGCGGTAACCTTGCCCTCGGGAATGGTGAGGCTGAGATTCTTCAGCACCGGCGCGCCCGGCTCATAGCTGAAACTGACGTTGTCCAAAACCAGATCCCCGCTGCCCGAATCCTCGGGCAGGGGAAGGCCTGTGTCCAGTTCCTCCAGGGGCTGCTCCAGCAGCTCTCCCACATATTGCAGGGCGCCCTGGGTGTTCCGGAGAATCTGATAGTGGGTCAGGATCTCGGCGGTGTACTGGTGGACCTTGTCCATATAGGTGCTGAATTCGTTGATGCCGCTGTCGGCCATCTGCTGCTGCCGGATCATGCGGGAGCCGAAAATCGCAATGAGCACGGTGCTGAAGCTTCTGTAGAGGGAGAAGGCGGTGGTTTGCACCACGCTCATAAAGGCCTCGAAGACGTCCGCCTTGAAGCGTTTGTTGATCTGGGCCAGGCCCTCCCGCTCCTCCCGGTCCTCCAGGGCCTGGGTTTTCACGTTCTTGGCGGCGGAAATATGTTCGGAGAAGAATTCCGTCATCTGCCGCAAGCTGTCATACTGCCGCCTGGCCACCGCGTGCTGGGTCCTGCCCACAACGGTAAACACCAGAATGCCCAGGGGGATCAGCACCAGCATCCAGCTGGCCAGAGGCGCGCTGTACTGAAACAGCACAATCACTGCCCGGACCAAGGCATAGAGAGAGGAGACCAGGCGGAAGACCATGGCCAGCACCTCGCTGGCGGTCTGCACGTCGTTGACCACACCGGAGATCAGGGCGGAGGGCTGCCGCCTGTCCACCTCGGCCTGCGGCAGGCGAAGGATCTTGTCCCAGAGCATTTTTCGGGCCTGATATGTGATCCGCAGGGAGGCGGTTTCACTGAAAATATTCTGGATCGCCGCAATGACGCTGTTGCCCACGGTCAGCAGAACGTAGCCCAGGATCACGGAGTTGTAGAGCTCGCCCTTGTTGAAGGACACCAGGGCTTTGGCCGCCAACAGGGCCAGCTCCGCGTAAGCCAGTCCCGCTGCAAGAGAGATGGCGTACATCCACCAGGGGATGGGAAAGCGGGTGTAGAACTTCACCAGCTCCTTCAGAGAGAAGCCGTAGCGTTTTTTCTTCATATCAGCCCGCCTCCTTCCCGGTCTGCTCCATCATTTCCAAGCAGTAGGGATTGCTTGCCAGCATGGTATCCCGGTCGCCGGCGGCCTCTGCCTTTCCGTCCCGCAGGACGATGATGTAGTCTGCGTTGCGGACCGTCTGGGCGTCGTGGGCCACGAAGACCACGGTTTTCCCCGCCATCCGCTGCCGGATGCTGGTCCAGACCAGATCCTTGCCCTCGATGTCCATGGCGGCGGTGGCCTCGTCCAGCAGCAGATAGTCCGGCTGCCGGAGCAGAGCCCTGGCTACGGTGAAGCGCTGGCGCTGGCCGCCGGAGAGGCTGGCGCCGCCCTCGCCCACCGCCAGATCGTAGCCCTCGGGCTGCATGCGGACGAAGTCCAGGATCCCGGCGCCTTCACAGGCCCGGTCCAGATCTTCGTCGGTGACGCTCCGCTCGATCCCCTGGGTCAGATTCTCCCGCAGGGTCCCGGCGTACATCACGCACTCCTGGGTCACGTAGCCCAGGGCTCGCCGATAGCTGGCCAGGGTGAAGCGGGCCGTGTCATCGGCTCCCACCGTGATCCGGCCCTCCCGGAGGGGATAAAGCCGGTCGATCAGATTCAGAACGGTGGATTTTCCGGAACCGGAGGGACCCACCAGGGCGGTGATCTTTCCGGCGGGGATCTCCAGATCCAGATGCTCAAACAGCGGCGCCTCCCCATAGGAGAAGCAGACGTCCTCCAGACGGATGCCGCCGGAAAGGGTCGTAACCGGTACCCCTTCCCTGGTGTTCTCGTCGGGGGTGTCCACCACCTGGGCTACCCGGTCTGTAGCGCCCTGGGCGGATTTGAAGCTGGTCCAATCGTTGAGATAGCCGGTGATGGTGTTGGCCAGCTGGGTGGCAAAGCCGTAATAGGCGATCCACTCCGCCAGCGAAATGCGGCCGGCGGAATAGAAGCCCCGGCCCACCAGTATGATGACCACCACCTGCAGAGCCCCGGCAATGGCATGAACAGGGCCTGACAGCTGGTTCAGCAGCACGCTGGATTTTCCTGCGGCAAAGCTCTGTTCCATCAGGACCTCGCCCTGCTTGCATTCCTTTTCCTCGGTACCCATGGTTTTGATCAGCAGCGTCTGATTGGCCCGCTCGGCGATGCCGGCGGTGAGTTCAGCGGTGGCCCGGTTGACCCGGTCGCTGACGCCGAAATGCAGCCGGCCCAGGATGAAGCTGATCAGCACGTTCAGCGGGATCACCGCAAAGAGAGACCACATGAGGGCGCTGTCATAGCTGCTGACCCTCCGCAGCAGAACGAAGGTGGAATAGCCCATGGTAATCAGGGGCACGAAGACCTGCATGGTCAGCTGGCTGATTGCGGTGGTATCGGTGGTGACACGGGAAATCAGCTGCTTGGGTTCGTTGGCTTCGTAAAAGGAAAGCGGGAGGCGAACCGCCTTGCGCCATACCATCCGGCGCAGATTCCGGTTGATGAAGGCCCTGCAAATTCCGTTCACCAGGCCGGAGGCGGAACCGATCAGCAGGCTCAGCAGAGTCACCAGCAGGAAGGGGATCACCACGCTGACCGCATCCACGTCCCCGGCCGCCCACGTGCGTCAGGGCAAAGCTGACGCCGATATAGACCAGAATCCAGAGAATCGGCAGAGGTGCCTTCCAGAGCATTCGGAAGAACCTTCGAAAGCTGCCGTATTTTTTTCGGAATACTTTGTCTTGATCCATTTGCGTCTCTCCTATGAAGACGCCCTCCGCTTTATCCGCTATTGGTTAAAGTGGGGGGCGATTTGGATTCGATTTGGATTATTTGTTGGGCAGTGCCTTGAAATCGGCCAGAACGGCATCCTTCTGCGCGTAGTCCTCGGCAAAGGCCACGGCATAGAGGCCGTTGATGGCCTCAGCCTGCAGGATGCAGGCGCCGCCCATGTAGACCAGCATATTGCCGTTGGCAGGGGCGTTGACGAAGACGTTATTGTAGGCCTCGCTGTCCTTCTCCCAGTGGAAGAGCCAC
>CACXJE010000080.1 GCA_902767915.1 Oscillospiraceae bacterium
GCCGGGTTTCGGGTGTTCAAGGAGCGGTATCAGTGGGGTAAGAAGATAAGGGCCGTTTGCGTCAGGGCAATCAACCTGGTGCCGAAAAGCAGCCCGGAACAACTGACCATTTTCGACGATACTGCCCGTCGCGAAAAACGGGAACGACTGGAAGACACAGTGGAGAGTCTCCGCGCCAGGTTTGGCAAACGGGCAATCACATATGCGGCCCTGCTTGGGGATCTCAAGCTGCCATGTGACGGAAGAGACTCGGTTAAAATGCCGGGCATGATGTATCAGTAAGACATTTTCATGATAAACACAGTCGGAGGTATGAAGTGAAACAGGACAATAAACTCATTTACTCCCCTGAAGAAAAGATTCCCATTGGTGAGCCCATCATTCTCCCCAATGGGGGCCACGGCATCCGTCTCAAATGGCGGCGTGGTAAACGAGACGTGACGGAAATCGTCACACTGGACAAGCTGCACGAGCTGGTCGCGCAAGGTAAAATCAAAGCCAGTGAGCAGAGATCCCCGTAACGGAGGAACTCGCTCTCGATAATCCAACCCGCTCACGCATGAGCCTGAACCGAATGCGAGTTTGGCCGGCACGAGCATCTTACGGACATCCGTTTCCGTAGATGTTTGTGCCGGCCATTTTTATTTCCACGGAAGGAGGAATCTCAATGGCTCAAGTCAAAGACCTAAACAGAAAGCGCGTATGCGATCTGAGCGACGATCGAAAGACCGTGTACATTCGCCGGGGCGACTGCATCACGGAGGTCCGTGCCGAAAAGGACGGTACCCTTTCCATAAAGAGCAGGAAGGAAACTCAGGCACCGTAACCCGATCCACATAACCCATTTATTTCCGATCCGCCAGAACGCGAGACGGCAGTGCGGGTACAGCGCAACAGCTGTATCTCTCTGCCGTCTTTTTCGTTCTCACGGATCTCGCGGCTCTGACGGATCTCATCGATCTGAAAGGAGCCGCATATGAAAATCACGGTTTACTACGAAGACAAGAGACACCCCACCGTTCTTGATGTCCCGGATGAGGACTGCGAGATCTGGGTGGAAACCGACTATCAGAAGCGCCTCGCCGCTGTCGAGGACAAATCTTCTGTGGCTCGCAGAACCCCCCAGCAGATAATGGATGAGGAGTGCAATAAGCCCACATTCAACAGCCATCAGCGTGAGACCCGCCGTCATGTTTCTCTTGATGCTCTCGATGTGGATGACAACTATATCCCCGGAGCTGAAGATGTGATGCCTGATTTCAGCGATGAGGAATATGCCGATCTCTATGATGCGATTCGCAAGCTTAAGCCACAACAGCAGAAACTGCTCAAAAAAGTGTTCTGGGAAGAAATGAAGCAAATCGAAATAGCCCGATCGGAGGGCGTTTACTGGACGGCCATACAAAACCGCCTGGTTCGCATCTATGCTCGTCTGAAAAAACTTCTAGAAGAATAAAAAAATTCAAAGAAACCGTGTAGATTTTCTTTTCCCGTGAGCTAACTATGAAGGGCAACAGAAGAACACTCCTTCGGAAAGGTTGAAACGACATGAGACACACCCTCAAGATCATGGTCTCGAAGGAGAGACCGAATGGCGGGGTCATCGCCTGCAGGCATCTTACAGTAAGAGAGAAATTCCTCCGTTTCCTGCTTGGCAACCCCGTGAAGCTTACCATTCTCGTTCCCGGCGATACTGTGGACGAGGTCACCATCACAGAAGTCAGAAAGTCAGCTATCCCCAATGCAGTTGTATGAGATCAATGACGAGATTCTCCAACTGACAGGAGCGCTGCCGCAGCAACAAGAGAGCGGCATTACGCTTGGTTTCACCAAAGAAAACCTATATTATTCTACAAATCCAAACAAGGAGTGTACATCATGAAAGAAGCTTTTATTTCGTTCTGCGAAGATATGAGCAGTGCCAGTAATCCGAACGAAATTCGTTCCGGAACCATTTGTGCTGATTTCAAGCACGGAATGCTGTTTTTCTCTGATGACCCGATTCCCGCGCGCCCTGACCAGCGGATTGACCGAAACGCATACCTCAGCTGTGATAACGCTGTCCTGCGGCAGTTCAGGAAAAAAGTAATTGCCTGGAAGAAAGCGGGAATCCCCGCCGGTCTGGTCAAGCATTTCTCCAGCTTTTCGGCCTTCAATGCCTGGAGACACGAAGTGTATTTCAGTGATAATGACATCGGATGGCAGATCTTCCTGGTAAACGATGCAGGAGATTTTGATGTCTATATCTCCTTGAACACCTGGCTCCCGAAAGAGCTTGAGGAACTGTATGCCCTTGTGAAGAGCAAGAAACGCTGAGGCTGTGCTTCTGCCTCAGAATCTAAAATTATTAGTGAACGCATCCCCATGCGATAATGCGCTGATTTAGCGCGACTTTGTGTACCTTGACAATTGAAAGTGCCTGATCTTTCCCCGAAAGCCGAGCGGCTATCTCTCCTGATGCCAGCAGGAGCATGAGCACATATGCGCGGGCGGCACCTGCGCAACGCGAGGACACTTTCGGGGGTATAATGATACTTCCGCCCAACGCGGCCCGGTCGGAGAGACGGGGAGATGAGATTTCTATGTGTCCATTCGCCAGGCGTCAGGCATATCTATAAAAAAACTCTTATGGAGGTCTTTATGCCAGAACAATCCACAAATGAAAAAGACCTCCGCCTTACTTACAAGGTGGAGGAGTTGATGCCCATTTTAGGCATTGGCAGGAACAGCGCCTATGAGATGGTCCGGTCCGGGCAGATTCGCAGTTTTCGAATTGGTCGAGCCTACCGTATACCAAAAGATGCTGTAGTAGAATTCCTGCGAAAAACATCGGATTAAGTTGTAAATCAACCATGCTGTCAGTATAATATAGATAGGAACAGACTGCTGTATGGTTGGAAAGGAGGGCACAGTGCCATACAACAATCCAAAACGCACGGCCAACGGAGCCGGTACAATCCGTAAAAAAACATTCGTTTCTAACGGGAAAGAGTATGCTTACTGGGAAGCGCGTTTTACTTCTGGATTCGACCCAGGAACCGGCAAACAGATTCAGCGCACGATTAACGGAAAGACCAAAAAGGAGGTTGCAGAACGCCTTCGTGAAGCAACTGCCAACATCGACAAAGGCACATACCTGGATCCTTGCAAAATGACGCTTGGTGAATGGCTGGATATCTGGGTGAAGGAATACCTCGTTGGTGTAAAGGAATCAACCGCCTACACTTACAAGGTATCTATCAAGAACCATATCAAGCCTGCAATGGGCGCTGTTCGATTGGATGCAGTGACTCCGCACATGATCCAGAGCTTCTATAACAGCAAGATTGAAACCCATTCCGCCAAAACGATCAAGAACTTCCACGGTATCCTTCATGCAGCCCTGAAGCAGGCCGTCCTGAACGGGTACATCCACACGAACCCTACCGATGCCTCGATTCGTCCGAGGATCGAGAAGAAGGAAATGCACCCGATGGATGAGTATCTGATCACGGATTTTCTGGAGGCGATCCGCGGAAACCAGTTTGAGTATCTGTTTTTCGTTACGCTGTTCACCGGGATGCGAAAGGGCGAGGTCCTTGGGCTCACTTGGAACGTTGTGGATTTTGCCCGCGGAACCATTCTGATCGACAAGCAGCTCCAGCGGCCGCGCGAGGGTGATGGAAAGTGTATCTTGGTGACCACCAAGAACAGCAAATCCAGAAAGCTGAAACCGGCGCGGGAGGTCATGAATGTTCTGTATCGCGTGAAAAAGCAGCAAATGACCTGGCAGCTTGAGCACGGAGAGTGTTTCCAAAACCCGATGAACCTGGTCTTTACCAACGAGTTTGGAGGCTATCTGAATCCAAACACGGTTTACAACCACTTCAAAGAGGTCGTTGCCCAGATCGGTGCGCCGGATATCCGGTTCCACGATATGCGGCATTCCTACGCTGTAGCGGCACTGCAGGCAGGAGACGATATCAAAACTGTGCAAGGCAACCTGGGCCACGCCACGGCAGCCTTCACGCTGGACGTCTATGGACACGTCACTGACCAGATGAAGGAGGATAGCGCTAACCGCATGGAACGCTTCATTCACAGTGTAAGAACCGCCTGAGCACCAAAAACACGGTGCGGATCGAGTGTATAAGGGAAAACTTTTCTGTGTGCCTGCCGCCGAAAAGGCCAGGAAAAATGGATAGAAATACGCTGCATATTTTCGATGAATGCTCTGTATAAGGTCAAAAAAGTGTCAAAAACGATTGAGTTCAATCGAAAATTGAGGAAAATATCTTAAAAAAGAGACTCAAAACAAGGGAAAAGCCTCAAAAAGCTGCCTGAAACGAGGAAAAACAGGCCATTTCCGAAGAAATTGACCTGTTTTCCTTGGCAGCGGGTGAAGGATTCGAACCCTCACAAACGGAGTCAGAGTCCGGTGTGCTACCTTTACACAAACCCGCTATCGTGCCCTTGCTCCTCTCTGACGATTCCTGCAAGTGCATTATTATTATATGCAGATTTCCGGAAAAGTCAAGAAGAATTTTTCAAAAACGCAATATTTTTGAAAATCATCTTCCGAGCGGGAGAAAAACTCCCGGCGCAAACATGAATACCCCTCCCCGGGACGCTTTGCGGCGGCAGGGGAGGGGGTTGCGTTAAGGAATGCGGCTGCGTCAGAGAGGGGGTTCTCGCCCGGAAAGAAGAACCGTCAGGAAAGGCGGTGCTTCGGGAAAGGGCGTTTTATGTTCGTGGAGAAGAGAACGTCAAGGAAAGCAGTTTGTTGTCCGTTGAGAGTGCTTTGGCTTCGGGAGCGTTCCCGGCACCCGGGATCCTATTCCGAGGGGGAGCCCCGACGCATTTTGCGCCAAATCACCAGGCTCATGGTGGTGAAGCAGGCGCTGGCCCCCACCAACTGGCTGATGAACTCCGCCCAGAAGACGCCCTTGGCGCCCAGGCCCAGGTTCGGCAGCAGCAGGGTCAGCGGGGCCACCAGCACGATTTTCCGCAGCAGGGAGAAGCACAGGGCGTGCTTCGGGTAATTCAGCGCCACAAAGGTGTGCTGGCCCGTCACCTGCAGGGCCATAAAGGGGAAGGCACCGAAATAGATCCGGGCGCAGCCCACGGTCAGCTTTACCAGCTCCTCGTCGTCGGTGAAGATCCGGATCAGGGGCCGGGGCACGAACATCACCAGGGCCCACATAAGGGTGTTGATGGTGAGGCCCGCCAGCAGAACGAAGCGGATGCATTGGGAGACCCGGTCGTACTTTTTCGCCCCGTAGTTGTAGCTCATGACGCTCTGGCCGGCGCTGGTGGCGCCGTTGATGGGCAGGCTCATGACCTCCCGCAGGGAGTTGATGAGGCTCATGGCGCCGATGTACAGAGTGCTCAGGGCGCCGCCCCAGGTCTTGAGCATCACGTTGACCACGGCCTGGGTGACAGAGTTGGTCACCTTGAAGGTGAAGCCTGTGACGCCCAGCTTCATGATATTGCCCAGCTGAGGCAGATCCAGACCCAGCCTGCGCAGGGGGACGGGAGGCTGCTTTCCGGTGAGGAAGCGGAGGACCCAGGCCGCGCTGACGCACTGGGACAGGACGGTGGCCAAAGCCGCGCCGCGGACGCCCATGCCGAAGGCGTAGATGAACAGGGGATCCAGCCCCAGATTCAGCAGCGCGCCGATGATCACGGTCAGCATGGCCACCCGGGGGAAGCCCTGGGCGGTGATAAAGGGGTTCATGCCCAGGCTGATCAGTACGGGGATGGTCCCCAGCACGTAGATCCGGAAATAGGGCAGGGCAAAGGGCAGGCTCTCGCTGTCGCCGCCCAGCAGCAGCAGGGTCAGGGGGGCCGTAGCGAAGAGCAGCAGGGTCAAAGCGCCGCCCACCAGCAGCAGGAAGGTGAAGGAGGTGCCCAGAATCCTGCCGGCCCGTTCGTCGTCCCCCTGGCCCCGGGCGATAGTGGCCAGGGTGGAGCCGCCGGTGGAGCAGAGGTTGGCGAAGGCGCCGATCAGGGTGATCAGCGGGAAGCAGACCCCGAGGCCGGTGAGGGCGGCGGTGCCGTCTCCGGGCATGTGGCCGATGAAGACCCGGTCCACCACGTTATACAGGACGTGGACCAGCTCCGCAAGCATGATCGGCAGACCCAGCTTCAAAACAATTGTGGAAACGCGACCCTTGGAAAAGTCGCCCTTTGGGGCCGTGTCGGCCATGGGATTCACCTCCGGAAAAATGATCGTTCAGCAGTACAGGGATCGCTTGTCCCCGTCGTTTGGCGGGGCATAAGCGATCCCTGCGGGGCTGATCAGGTGATTGTCTGATAGACGCTTCGGATTTCGGCGGCCAGATACAGGGAGCCGTAGGCCAGCACAGCGCCGGTTTCCGGGGTGGCAGCCATGGCCAGGCGCACGGCCTGCGCCACGGTTTCGCAGGGGGTGACGGGCTTGCCGTAACGGCCCAGCCATTGGGCCAGATCCTGCGCCGACAGGGCCCGGGGGTTGTCCGGGGTCAGGGTGAAGAACCGATCCGCCAGCACGGCGGTCCGGTCGAACATGGAGGCGTAGTCCTTGTCCGCCAGCACGCCGGTGATGACGGTCAGCGCCCTGCCCTTCAGATAGTCCTCGGCGGCCTCCAGCAGGGCCTCCATGCACTGGGGGTTGTGGCCCCCGTCCAGCACAAAGAGGGGCTCCCGGCCCAGCACCTCAAAGCGGCCGGGCCAGCGGACCTCCGCCACGCCCTCGGTCACGGCAGCGTCCGGGATTTCCCAGCCCCGGCAGCGGAGCCGGTCGATGACCGCCAGCACCACGGACAGGTTTTTGCGCTGGTGCTCGCCCAGAAGGGGCAGATGGAGGACCCGGTCCTCCCAAAGCAGCCGCTGCCCGTCCAGATCATGGGACAGGGGAGTCAGGCAGTCGGGCTCGGCAACGGTGACAGGGACGTCCAGGGCGGCGCAGCGATCCCGGAGCACCTGCTCCACCGAGGGCAGGTTGGGGTAGAGCACCGCGTCGCAGCCGGGCTTAAGGATGCCGGCCTTGGTGGCGGCGATGGCCTCCACGGTGGGGCCCAGGAACTCGGTGTGGTCCAGGCCGATGTTGGTGAAGACCGCGACCTCCGGGGCGGGGATCACGTTGGTGGCGTCGAATTCGCCGCCCATACCCGCCTCCAGGATCACAATGTCGCAGCCCTCCCGGTTGAACCAGGTCAGGGCGATGGCAGTGATCAGCTCAAACTCGGTGGGCAGATCCGTCATGGTCTCGGCGAAGGGCCGGACATCGTCCGTGACCGCGGCCAGTGCCTCCCGGGAGATCATTTCCCCGTTGATCTGCATCCGTTCCCGGAAGTCGATCACGTAGGGAGAGATGAACAGACCGGTCCGATAGCCGGCTCTGGTCAGGATGGAGGAGAGGGTGGCGGCGGTGCTGCCCTTGCCGTTGGTGCCCACGATGTGGACGTACTTGGGCCCCAGCTGGGGATCCCCCAGCCGGTGCATCAGCTCGGTAATGCGGCTGAGCCCGGGCACGGAGCCCTTCCAGGACACCGCGTGGATGTATTGCAAAGCTTCTTCGTAAGTCATAGGATACTCCAAGGGGGCGCACGGTGTGCGCCGGTGTTCGAGATTCGGGATTCGAGATTCGGTGTTCGGGATTCGGGATCCGGCGGGGAGCTTAGCCCAGGCCCGGCACCCGCTTGCGGAGAACGTAAATCAGAGGGATTACGACGGCGCAGATGACAGCGGCGGCGGCCATGGCGATGAGGATCCGGTACAGGCCCATCACAAAAATCATCTTGAAGTTGTAATAGCCGTAGATTTTGCTGTCGGCATAGAGGGCGGCGGTGTTAAAGATTGCATTGAAGAACCCGCAGTCCAGGCAGGCAAGGACACAGGCCACAGGCCGCGCTGCCAGGGGCTTTTCCCGGGTGCCCATCAAAACCGCAAAGACGCCCAG
This sequence comes from Oscillospiraceae bacterium, assembly GCA_902767915.1. GTDB lineage: Bacteria > Bacillota > Clostridia > Oscillospirales > Oscillospiraceae > JAFRPC01. The sequence goes on from CACXJE010000080.1 coordinate 7,922, forward strand.
CCGCAGGGCGTGGAGCACCGGCGGGATCAGCCAGATGGGGGTGGTGGGGGTGAGGCCGAAGATGATGAGCTGATACAGGAACTCGCCCACAAAGGCCACGGCCATGGCGTCCAGGGGGCCGAAGAGCAGGGCGGCGATCACGAAGGCCAGGGAGGCGAAGGTGATCTTGAAGGAGCCGGTGTTGATGGTGAGGAAGGTCAGGGCGAAGTAGACTGCGGCCAGCATGCCGTCGACGGCGATGCGGCTGGTGCCGGAGAGGCGGCAGCCCACAGGGGTCATCATGGCGGAGAGAAAACGGTTCCGGTTGTTTGTCTGCAGGGGAGCGTCTGATTGTCGGGGAGAGATGGTTTCGGACATAAAAAATCCTCCTTGGATGGGAGGAGGTTAGACGGGCTGTGTGGATATTTCGGAGCGGCTGCAAGCGCACACCGTAAGACCGAAGTCTTTTCGTCCATTGGCAACCTCCCATCCAATGGCACTACCGGGAAATCCCGACGCGCGCGCTCTACTCTCCGAGAGCCCGGCACTACTATAAACGATACGGCAGGAAAAATCAAGAGGCGGAGGAAAAAAAGGGGGATAACAGGCAATAGGCAATAGGCAATAGGCAATAGGGAATAGGGAATAGGGAATAGGGAACAGGGAACAGACCCGCTCGGTAGCGGCGATCATCGATCGCCACGGGCACCCCGCTCCGACGAGGCAACAGGGAACAGGGAACAGGGAACAGGGGCAAAACACAATAAATTCTCAATTTTCAATTTTCAATTCTCAATTCTTAATCCTCTCCCGACATTCCGCTTGCGCAGACGGTCGGATTGTGGTATGATAGGAAAAACGCAAGCAGAAAGGATCTGATCCGATGAAATATGCATTCGGCGTCGACGTGGGCGGCACCTCCGTCAAGCTGGGCTTCTTCTCCCAGGAGGGCGTTCTGATCGAAAAGTGGGAGATCCCCACCCGGCCGGAGAACGGCGGCAGCGCCATCCTGCCGGACATCACCGCGGCCATCAACGGCTGCCTGGAGCGCCGGGGCGTGGACAAGTCCCACGTGCTCGGGGTGGGCATCGGCGTACCCGGCCCGGTGGACGACGACGGCAACGTGAACCGCTGCGTCAATCTGAACTGGGGCGTTTTCAACCTGCACGAGACCCTGGGGGCCATGACTGGCCTGCGGATCAAGGCCGGCAACGACGCCAACGTGGCCGCCCTGGGCGAATACTACGACGGCGGCGGCAAGGGCAGCCGTTCCATGCTGATGGTCACCATCGGCACCGGCATCGGCGGCGGCTTCATCTGGAACGGCCAGATCCTGAACGGGGCCCACGGCGTGGGCTGTGAGATCGGCCATCTGACCGTGGACCGGAGCCCCGAGGCCCTGCCCTGCACCTGCGGCAAACGGGGCTGTGCCGAGCAGTACGCCTCCGCCCGGAGCCTGGGCCGGCTGGCGGCCGCCCGGCTCCATGAGGATCCCCGGCCCTCCGCCCTGCGGCAGACTGCCGCCACCTCCAAGGACGTGTTCACCTGCGCCGCGGCGGGAGACGCCCTGGCCCAGGAGATCCTTTCGGAGCTCTACGACACGCTGGGCCTCACCATCGCCATGGGCTGCTGCATGGTGGACCCGGAGCTGGTGGTGATCGGCGGCGGCATGTCCAAGGCGGGCAGGGCCCTGCTGGAGGGGGTCATGCCCCGGTTCGAGCACCACATGTTCCACGCCTGCAGGGGCACCCGGTTCGCCCTGGCCACCCTGGGCAACGACGCGGGCATCTACGGCTGCTTCCACCTGGCCGTGGGCGGCTGAACCCGGCTGAAGGCCGGATAAACTGATCGAAAGGCAGAAAACGATGGATATATTTCAAGTGATTTCTCTGCTGGGCGGACTGGCCATGTTCCTGTACGGCATGCGGCTGATGGGAGACTCTCTGAAGGAGAACTCCTCCGGCACCCTGAAAAAGGTCATGGGCAAGGTCACCGACAACGCCTTCAAGGCATTTCTTCTGGGGGTGCTGGTCACAGCGCTGATCCAGTCCTCCACCGCCACCATCGTCATCACCGCCGGCCTGGTGGGCGCCGGCATCCTGACCCTGCGCCAGTCTCTGGGCATCATTGTGGGCGCCAACGTGGGCACCACGGTGACGGGCCAGATCATCCGTCTGCTGGACGTGGACGGCTCCGGCAGCGCCTGGCTGCGATTTCTGCAGCCCTCCACGCTGGCGCCTATCGCTCTGATTATCGGCATCGTGCTGATCATGGGCAGCTTTTTCAAGAATGCCAGGTCCATCGGCAACATCGCCATCGGCTTCGGCATCCTGTTTTCCGGCCTGCTCAACATGACCGGAGCGGTGGACAGCCTGGCGGAGTCCGGCGTTTTTGAAAAGCTGCTCTCCGGCCTGGGGGACAATCCGGTGCTGGGCTATCTGGTCGGCGCAGGCGTGGCCTTTGTGCTGCAGAGCTCCTCTGCGGCCGTGGGCATTCTGCAGGCCTTCTCAGGGTCCGGTCTGCTGCAGTTCAAATCCATCTATGCGGTTATCGTGGGCATCTACCTTGGTGACTGCGTGACCACCGGCATCGTATGCTGGATCGGCGCCAAGCCGGAGGCCAGGCGGGTGGGCGTGGTAAACATCATCTACAATCTCTGCAAGTCGGTGCTTGCGCTGGCCGGCGTAGTCATTGCCCACCAGATCGGTCTGCTGGACGGGCTCTGGGACCGGACCGCCAATTCCGGCGTCATCGCCAACACCAACACGATCTTCAACCTGTTCTGCGCGCTGTCTCTGCTGCCGCTGATGCGGACCATCGAGGGCCTCAGCCGCCGGATCGTAAAGGACAGGCCGGAAAAGCCGGGAAAGTTCAAGGACGTGACCGACGCTCTGAACCCGGTCTTCTTCAATACGCCGGCCCTGGCCTTCCAGAGCTGCTACCATCTGCTGCTCACGGTGTTCACCACCGCCCGGACCAACATCGAGCGGTCCTTCCGGCTGCTCAAGCAGTACGATCCCAAGCTGCACAAGGAGCTCCTGGCGGACGAGGACGAGATCGACCAAATGACCGACCGGGTCAGCCGGTATCTGGTCAGCTTCCTGCCCCATCTGCAGAATGAAGACCATGTGGCCATCATGGACCAGTATTACAAGGTCACCTCGGAATTCGAGCGTCTGGGGGACCACGCCGTGAACATCGCGGACCATGCCGCCACCCTGAACAAGAACAACACCGTGCTCTCGGCGGCGGCCCTGTCGGAGCTGGCGGTGCTGGAGAGCGCCATCATGAACGTGCTGGACGAATCGGAGCAGACCTTCCGGAAGCGGGACGTGGACGCTGCCCGCCGGATCGAGCCCCTGGTCCAGGTGATCGGGGAGCTGATCGTGGTGCTGAAGCGGAACCATCTCAAGCGCATGGCCACGGGAGAGTGCAACGTCTATGCCGACTCCACCTATACGGATCTGCTGATCGAATTCCACCGGATCGGCGACGTCTGCTCCAACGTGGGCATCGCCACGGTGGTCCGGGTCTATCCGGAGCTGGCGGACCATGAGCATCTGTATTTCGACCGGCTCCACGCCGGCGGAAACAAGGAATTTGACGAGGCCTATAACCGGGCCCGCCAACGTTACTTCGACCTGCTGCCGGGCAGCATCCCGTCCGCCAATTAGGCCCCGCCCGGACAATTCGGATTTGTCGAGCGAAAATGCCCGTAGGGGCCGGCGTCCTCGACGGCCCGCAGGTATCAAAGAGCGGTACGTTCGGGGCGTCGGGGACGCCGCCCCCTACGGCGCATTAAACTCCGATTGTTGACCGGACAAACCGGCGCACCGTAGTCTGTCTGCGGTGCGCTGATTCTTTTCTATAAGATACTTTAATCCGAGAAAGGTGATTTTGCACTTGACTTTTCTCGGATTTTGTGGTATAATTCAAGTATCTTGAAAAGATTATTTTACTGCAAGGAGGAACCGAATTATGCCGAAGCAAGGCTTTCATCGCAGCCAGTTCACCTTTTACGCCTCCTATTTTGAGGCCGTGGAGCAGCTGCCCAAGGCCCGGCAGCTGGAGGCCTACCGTCTGATCACCGACTATGCCCTCCACGGCACCCTGCCGGAGGAGATCTCCCCTCGGGTGGGGGCGCTGTTCGCGGCGCTGCGTCCCAATATCGACGCCTCCCGGGCCAAGGCCAAGGCCCGGCTGAAGGAGCTGTCGGGAACTGGCGGTGAGCGGGACGTTCTTTCTCCCACTGGGCAGAAGATCGGGGAGGATCTTTCGCCCACCGGGTGCAACAAGAAAGAGAAAGAGAATAAGAATAAGTACAAGTACAAGAATGAGTGTAAGGAAGAGAGGGAGGAAGAGGCGGAGAACAAGGGCACGTTCCCGTGCGGCGTCTTTGCCGCTGGCGCGGCCTCCGATCTCCCTTCCGAAGCAGAGCGGGAATATTCCGGATTGTTTGCGGAGAATCCGGCGCTGCGGGAGCCCATGGAACAGCTCCATCGGTATTGGTCCCGGCGGGGGCAGCCGCTGACGGGGCTGGATCGGCAGATCAACGTGCTGGCCCTGAGCGTCCAGGAGCCGGAGCAGCAGCTGGAAAGCCTGCGTGCCATGCTGCAAACCGGCGCCCGCCTGGTCCCGGCAGCAGGCCGGCCGACCGGCACATAGGGCTTTGATTTACAGATTGGGATTTGTCGAGCTCCGCTCGACAAATCAATGAAAATATGAAACTATGAAAAAATGAAAAAATTATGGTATTTTCCATATCTCCGATATGGAAAATGAAAATGATTTCAAATCGTCCCGAAGGGACTCCGAAATTCTTTCATGCTTTCATCATTTCATTTTTTCATTCTCCTCGACAAATCCGATTTTCCGGAATCGTGCAGCCCGCTTCAATGAGGAATCGGCTCTGAATCTCGAAACCGGTTGATTTTTCCCGGAAAAGCGTATATAATATTTTTTAACAAACCGACTGCGGGGACAGCTCCGCGCATCCGGCTTCGAGTTTGGAAGCCATTCCATAGAGGAGGAAATCCACATGGAGTACAACGATCCATTTGACGGGATCCGGGAACGGGAACCGGAGCCTGTGTCCGAGCCCCGGCAGGCTGATGCCGCGCCCACGTCCGGGGAGCCCCAGGCCCAGACCCCCAATCCGGGAGAGGACCGGGTTCTGACCGGGGAGACCGGCGCCGTGTCGGGCGCCTATCGCTTCGGACCCGGGAGCTTTGTGACCAACGGCGGCGGCAGCCGCGTCTATCCCTATACCCGCCCCGGGGGAGAGCCTGTCCGGCCTTCTGAGCCTGTCCGGCCCTCGGAGCCCCTTCGGCCTTCTGAGCCGGCGGGTCCGACCCAGACTGTCCGCCCTGCCCAGGCGGGAGCAACCGGCGCCCAGGCAGGCGGCGCCTACGGGCCCTGGGCCTATCCCAACTGGGGCCAGGCCGCCCAGAACGCCGCGAACTACGGCCAGCCCGCCTATCCGGGAGCCGCCTACGGACCGGTCCGGCGGGAGCCTGTTCGTCCCGCTGCCGAGGGCCGGGAGGTCCGCCGCAGCAGATGGTGGATCCCGCTGGTGATCGTCGGTGCCCTGGCTATGGGCCTGATCATCGGCGTGTTCGGCCTGCGGGACCGGACCGGCAGCAGCCGAACCCCCACCGCTCCCACGTCGCCCTCTGCCCCCGCCCCCATTCCCTCGGATACGGACCCCATCTCCGACCGGATCGAGCATGGAGAGGTCAACGGGGAATACCATACCCCCTCCCAGATCTACCGGGAGAACGTGAATTCCGTGGTGGGCATTTCCAAAGAGGGCACCGTTACCAACATCTGGGGGCAGGAGACCCCTGTGGCCAGCTCCGGCACCGGCTTCATCCTGTCGGAGGACGGCTATATTCTGACCAACTACCATGTGGTGAAGGAGGCCGACACCCTGACCGTCAGCCTCTATGACGGCCGGACGTTCCCGGCGGCTCTGGTGGGCTACGAATCCACCACCTGCGACGTGGCCCTGCTGAAGATCGACGCCCAGGGCCTGACCCCGGTGAAGATCGGGGACTCCGATGCCCTGCAGGTAGGCGATCCGGTCTGTACCATCGGCAATCCGCTGGGAGAGCTGACCTATACCCTGACTGTGGGCTACGTGAGCGCCAAGGAGCGGGCCGTCAACTCCGACGGCAGCCCCATCAGCATGCTCCAGACCGACGCGGCCATCAACAACGGCAACTCCGGCGGTCCCCTGTTCGACTTTGCCGGCAACGTGGTGGGCATCGTGACCGCCAAGGCCTCCGGCACCACCTCCTCCGGCGCTGCCGTGGAGGGTCTGGGCTTTGCGATCCCCATCAACGCGGTGATGAACATGATTGACGATCTCAAGCTCTACGGCCGGGCGGAGAACCGGGCCTATCTGGGGGTCAAGGTGGGGGACGCCTCCCAGGTCCCGGACCGGGACCTGCCCAACGGGGCCTATATCTCCTCGGTGGAGGCGGGCTTCTGCGCGGAGGCCGCGGGCATGCAGGCCGGCGACGTGGTGGTGGGGCTGGACGGCCGCACCATCCGGTCCTATACGGATCTGCTGGCGGAGATCCAATCCCATACCGCCGGACAGAGCGTAGAGCTGCAGATCTGGCGGGCCGGCGAGACCCTGACCCTCACCGTCACCTTCGACGCCCGCCCCCAGGAGTAGAGTTCGCGACCGGGCACCAGGCACCAGGCACCGTGGCTCCGCAAAAAACCTCCCCTATCGCCGGAGGCTATAGGGGAGGGGGACCGCCGCGCAAAGCGCGGTGGTGGGGGGGTTCGATATAGTGAATAGTGAATAATGAATAATGAATAATTTAGGGGTTTTGCAAATTGCCATTTGCAAAACACAATAAATTCTCAATTCTCAATTCTCAATTTTCAATTCTCAATTGCCCTGCTCCATTCCGTCAGCAGCTCGACGTATCGCGCCGTGTCCTCCACAAAGCAGGCGTGGCGGCAGTCCCGGAACAGCTCCCAGCGGGCGTTGGGGATCCGGTCGTACATGGTTTTGGCAATATAGGGCGTGCACAGATCGTTGCCGCCGCTGATGATCAGCGCCGGCACCCGGATGGTGTGCAGCAGCCCGGTCACGTCATAGTCCCGCAGGGTGCCCATGGGGGTGAACTCGTTGGGGCCCCAGGCGGTCACATAACTCTCTGTGCCCTTGCGCTTGGGCCGGGTGAGACAATCCGGCGCGTCCGGTCCCGCAGGACCGCCCGCATGGAGCAGCATATAATAATCCTCCGCCGCTCGGTAGTCCGGGTGGGTGTAATCGCCGCTGTCCGTGGCCCGACGGATGGCGGCCTGCATATTTTCGGGCAGCTGCCGGATCATCCGGGCCTGCTCCTCGCCCCATAGCCGGCTGGAGGGCAGGGTACTGGACAGCACGATGCCCCGGACTCCCCGGGGATTCCGGCGGCAGACGTATTCCAGCAGGAGCATGCCGCCCCAGGACTGGCCAAGCAGGATGACCTGCTCCAGCGCCAGGGCCTTTCGGACAGCCTCCAGCTCCTCCAGCCAGGTCTCCATCCGCCAAAGCTCCGGCCGACCCTCCAGCCAGGAGTTGCCGCAGCCCAGCTGGTCATAGGTGACAAGCTGTCTGCCGTCGGCCTCCGCCAGCCGGTCCAGCACCTCAAAATAGTTGTGGGTGGAGCCGGGGCCGCCGTGGAGCAGCAGCAGCGGGGTCTTTTTCGACGCGGGATCACCGGCGATCCGGTACCAGGTCCGGAACCCGCCCCAGGAAACATAGCCTTCTCGGATCATAGGAATGCCCTCCTTTGTGTTTTCTATATTATACAGCGGCCTCGGGGAGAATTCCATAGGGAAATGAAAAATCCGTGAACCCACCGGCAACCGATTGACAGCACTCCGCCGCTCGGGTATAATGGGGCAAATCAGGGAACGGGGACCAGGGAACAGGGAACGGACACGCTCGGTAGCGGCGATCATCGATCGCCACGGGCACCCCGCTCCGACGAGGCAACAGGGAACAGGGAACAGACCCGCTCGGTAGCGGCGATCATCGATCGCCACGGGTACCCCGCTCCGACGAGGCATCAGGGAACAGGCAACAGGGAACAGGGAACAGACCCGCTCGGTAGCGGCGATCATCGATCGCCACGGGCACCCCGCTCCGACGAGGCATCAGACCCGCCTGTAGGGACAAGC
>CACXJE010000081.1 GCA_902767915.1 Oscillospiraceae bacterium
ACTGCCTGCTCGAAGATTAAAAAAACAGCCGATCATCTGACCGGCCAACGACAAACAAACGCAACCCGGCAGCGGACTTGTTCCGCTGCCGGGCTTTCTCTGTTATCAGGAGAAAAGATTCGCTCTCATACAATAGAAAAATGTGTCGTTGTTTTCTTGTCTTTTCATGGACAATTCCCAAAATGTATGCTATAATAAAAAAGATTGAAAACATACAATAGGAGGTTTCAAATTATGAAAAGAGTGTTGGAAGGCCTGCAGCCGGAAAGAGCCTTATATTACTTCGAGGAGATCTGCAAGATTCCTCACGGCTCCCATAATACAAAGCAAATCAGCGATTATCTGGTGGGCTTTGCAAAGGAGCATGGCCTGAAATGGTATCAGGACGAGGTCAACAACGTTGTCATTTATAAGGACGGCTCTCATGGTTATGAGCAGCATCCTGCCGTGATCCTTCAGGGTCACATGGATATGGTTGCTGAGAAGACCAAGGAGAGCACCATCGACTTCATGACCGACGGTCTGGATCTGCAGACCGACGGAGAGTACGTCTGGGCAAAGGACACCACCCTGGGTGGTGACGACGGCATTGCGGTTGCCTATGCCCTGGCAATTCTTGAGGCCGACGACATTCCTCACCCGCCCCTGGAATGCATCTTTACCGTGGACGAGGAAGTGGGCATGGAGGGCGCAGCCGCTCTTGACGTGTCCGTTCTCACCAGTAAGATCCTGATCAACTGCGACTCCGAAGATGAGGGCATCCTGACCGTCAGCTGCGCCGGCGGCGCCACCTCCGGTCTGCATCTGCCCATCACCGTTGAAAAGGCCGAGGGCAAGGGCATCCATATTTATGTGGACGGTCTTGTGGGCGGTCACAGCGGCGCCGAGATCCACAAGGGCAGAGCAAACTCCAACAAGGTCATGGGCGAGCTGCTGGCCCGTCTGCTGAAAGAGCTGCCCTATCGCCTGGTCTATGTGCGCGGCGGCCAGAAGGACAACGCGATTCCCCGTTATACCATGGCCAAGATCATTGTGGCGGAAAACCTGCTGGACGACGCCCTGGCGCAGATCGACATGCTCTCCCGGGACATCCTGGCCAAGCTGCCCGCGCAGGAAACCAACGCCAAGATCTATACCGAGACCTGCGTCTGCCGTGGAAAGGCCATGAGCATTCTTTCCACCAAGAAGGCTGTCGGTCTGCTGAAGGACGTCCCCAACGGCATCCAGGCCATGAGCAAGGACATCGAGGGACTGGTGCAGACCTCTTTGAATCTGGGCATTCTGAAGACCGAGGACGGCAAGGTTTCCATGACCTTCTCTGTCCGCAGCAGCGTGAACGAGGAAAAGAAGGCCCTGATCGAAAAGCTGAAGGAAGTGGGCGAAAAGTACGGCGCGGCCTATACCCAGTCCGGCGAATATCCCGCCTGGGAGTACCGGAAGGAATCCCGGCTCCGTGATGTGATGGTATCCGCCTTCGAGGATCTTTACGGCAGAAAGCCCGTGGTGGAGGCCATACACGCCGGCCTGGAATGCGGCCTGTTCTCCGATAAGATCCCCGGCCTGGACTGCGTTTCCTTCGGCCCCGATATGCAGGACATTCATACGACCCGGGAGCGCCTGAGCGTTGCCTCCACGGCAAGAACCTGGAAATATCTCCTGGCAATTCTTGAAAGACTGTAATACATTTGTTAAAAGCAGGTATCTATGAACCGGAACAAGTATTTTGGAGATCGTCAGTTTTACCGTGCCGCGCTGATCGTAGCGCTGCCCATTATGATCCAGAACGGCATCACCAATTTTGTCGGCATGCTGGACAACATCATGGTGGGCAAGATCGGCACGGTGGAAATGACCGGTGTTTCCATTGCAAACACCCTGTTATTCGTCTTTAATCTGGCGGTGTTCGGAGCCATTTCCGGCGCCGGAATCTTCGGCGCCCAATTCCACGGCAAGGGTGACGTTGCAGGGGTCCGATATGCCTTCCGGTTCAAGCTGATCGAGTGCCTGCTGTTGCTGCTGGTGGGCGGCTGTGTGCTGTTCTTCTTCGGGAAGCCCTTGATCCGGCTGTTTCTCAAGGGAGAAGGGGAGCAGGCCCACATCGACGCCAGCCTGGACTTCGGCTATCGCTACATCAAAATCATGCTGATCGGCCTGCCGGCCTTCGCGCTGGTCCAGTGCTACGCCGGCTCTCTGCGGGAGACCGGGCAGACTGTCCTGCCCATGACAGCGGGCGTGATCGCGGTGTTTGTGAACTTGGTTTGCAACTGGCTGCTGATCTTCGGCAAGCTGGGTCTGCCGCGGCTTGGCTCCGACGGCGCGGCGATTGCCACGGTGATCTCCCGGTTCGTGGAGGCGCTGATTGTCGTACTCTTTACCCACAGGGCTTCCCACCGGCATACCTTCATCCGGGGAGCCTACCGGAGCCTCCGGGTTCCCCGGAAGCTGGCGGGGCAGATCATCCGAAAGGGCTCTCCGCTGATTCTGAACGAGACCCTCTGGGCCCTGGGCCAGTCCCTCTTGATCCAGAGCTATTCCATCCGGGGATATCGGGTCATTTCTGCGACAAACATCACCTTCACCCTGGGGAATGTCTGCGGCGTGGCCTTTATCGCCATGGGAGCCTCCATCGGCATCCTGGTGGGCCAGAAGCTGGGCGCGGGTCAGGTGGAGGAGGCCAAGGATACCGACCGGAAGCTGATCGTGATGACAGAGATCATCTGCCTGGTGTTTGCGGGGATTATGGCCGGCGTGTCCGGTGCCTTCCCTCGTATGTACAAAACCGAGCCGGAAATCCGATCCCTGGCCACCAGTCTGATTCTGATCCATGCGGCGATGATGCCCATCAACGCCTATTCGAACGCCGCCTATTTTACCCTGCGTTCTGGCGGGAAGACCTTCATCACCTTCCTGTTTGACAGCTTTTTCTCCTGCGCGGTGGTGGCGCCTGTGGCTTTCTGCCTCTCCCGGTTCACCGACCTTCCGATTGTTCCGCTGTTCCTGTGCTGCCAGAGCCTGGAGCTGATCAAATGCCTGGTGGGCTTCCTGATGATCCGAAGCGGAATTTGGATCCAAAATATCGTAAAGGATGAGACAACGGTATGCGCCCAATAGACTATAAAAACGGGTCCCTGCTGCGGGTGTTCCTGCACTATTTCAAACCCCATAAAAAGCTCTTTGCGCTGGATGTTTCCTGCGCGGTGATGGTCTCCGCCATTGACCTGGCCTTTCCGCTGGTGACCCGTGCGGCCCTGTACGAGCTGCTGCCCGGAAAGGAATACGGAACCTTCTTCACCGTCATGGGCGTCATGGTGGCGGCCTATCTGTTCCGGTCCTTCCTGCAGTTTGTGATCGCCTACTGGGGCCATACCTTCGGCATCCGGGTGGAGGCGGATATCCGGCGGGATCTGTTTTCCCACCTGCAGTATCTGAGCTACGAATACTATGACCGGAACCGAACCGGTCAGCTGATGAGCCGCCTGACCTCGGACCTGTTCGAGATCACAGAGCTGGCCCATCACGGCCCGGAGGATCTGATTACCTCCGTGCTGACGGTGATCGGCGCCATGATCATCATGTTCACGGTTCAGCCGGTGCTGGCTCTGGTGGTGTGCCTGATGTTCCCAATTTGCCTTTCAGTGGTAATTGTACGCCGCCGGAAGATGGGACGGGTTTCCAAGATGGTCAAGCAGCGGACTGCCGCCATCAACGCTGACATCGAATCCTCTCTCTCCGGTTTCCGCACCGCCAAGGCCTTTGCCAACGAGGACGTGGAGCTCCACAAGTTCGAGGGCTCCAATGACCGGTTCAAGATCTCCAAGCGGGAATTCCATAAGGAAATGGGCATATTCCATGCCTCCATGGAGTTCTTTACCTCGATCCTGCACGTGGTGGTCATTACCGTGGGCGGTTATCTGATCATGAAGGATCGGATGGACTACCGGGACATCATCACCTTCTCGCTGTACATTGCCGCCTTTGTGAATCCGATCCGGAAGATGGCCACCTTGTCTGAAATGCTGGCCAACGGCTTTGCGGGCCTGCGCCGCTTTGCCGACGTAATGGGGACGGAGTCCAAGATCCAGGACAGCCCCGACGCCAAAGACCTGGATACGGT
>CACXJE010000082.1 GCA_902767915.1 Oscillospiraceae bacterium
CGAGCGCATGGGCAAGGATCGCAAGATGTGCTCCGTTTACGCAGAGCAGTAAGAACAGTCACAAGGCCGGAACAGCATATGTTCCGGCCTTTGGCGTATTTTCCAAGGCAACAGGCCCGTAGGGGACGGGTTCCCCGTCCCGCCCGTCTGCACCGGGCTCCCGCGCCCGTAGGGGACGGGTTCCCCGTCCCGTCCGCCTGTACCGGACTCTCATGCGTAGGGAACGGGTTCCCCGTCCCGCATCCGCTTACTTACCGATACGATGGAGGAAAATCATGAGCTATCCGCAACGAAAACGCAATCGTTTGGCTGATTATGATTACTCCGAAAACGGGGCATATTTCATTACGATCTGTACTGAAAAAAAGAAATGCTGTTTGTCACAAATTCGTTTAATTCAATCAGAGGCGATGGTCACTTTGACAAGAAAGGGCCAAATTGTCGAACGTTTTATTTATGAGATCCCGGTCAAATACCCGACTGTTTCCGTAGACCATTATGTGATCATGCCGAATCATGTTCATTTGCTGCTCCGAATTGACCGTTTTTGCGGGACGGGAAACCCGTCCCCTACGATGGGAAACGGCGGGACGGAGAACCTGTCTCCTACAGTTGGGAACGTCGTTGGATGGTTCAAATATCAAACGACGAAAGCAGTCAATGAAGCGGAAACGAAAAAGGCCTCGTTCTGGCAAAGATCCTATTATGATCACGTCATTCGAGATGAAAATGATTATTTCACCCGTTGGAACTACATCGACGGCAATCCGCCCCGATGGGAAAAGGATGCGTACTATACAGAGGAGGATTGAAAAATATGTTTGTCGATAAAGTAAAAATTTTCGTCAAAGCCGGCAACGGCGGCAACGGCGCCGTGGCGTTTCACCGGGAAAAATACGTGGCGGCGGGCGGCCCCGACGGGGGGGACGGCGGCCACGGCGGCTCCGTCATCGTGAAGGTGGACGACAACATGTCCACCCTGATGGACTTCCGCTACAAGCGCAAGTACCAGGCGCCCGCGGGCCAGGACGGCGAAGGCGGCCGCAGAGCCGGCAAGCGGGGAGAAAACCTGATCATCAAGGTTCCCCGGGGCACCGTCATCAAGGACGCCGAGACCGACGCTGTCATCCAGGATATGTCCGATCTGGACGAGTACGTCCTGTGCAAGGGCGGCCGGGGCGGCTGGGGCAACAAGCACTTCGCCACCCCCACCCGGCAGATCCCCCGCTTTGCCAAGGCGGGCCTTCCGGGGGAGGAGCATGAGGTGGTGCTGGAGCTGAAGCTGCTGGCGGACGTGGGTCTGGTGGGCTTCCCCAACGTGGGCAAATCCACCCTGCTGTCCGTCACCTCCAACGCCCACCCCAAGATTGCCAACTACCACTTCACCACCCTCTATCCCAACCTGGGCGTGATCTGGGTGGACGAGGGCGTCAGCTTTGTCATGGCGGACATTCCCGGCATCATCGAGGGCGCTGCCGACGGGGCTGGCCTGGGCCACGATTTCCTGCGGCATATCGACCGCTGCCGGCTGATCGTCCACATCGTGGACGTGTCCGGCTCTGAGGACCGGGACCCGGTGGAGGATTTCGAGAAGATCAACCGGGAGCTGGCGGAGTATTCTCCCGATCTGGCGGCCCGGCCCATGATCGTGGCTGCCAATAAGCTGGACCTGCTGAGCCCCGACAGCGACAATCTGGAGCGGCTGCGGGCCCATGTGGAGGCCGCCGGCCTGGAGCTCTATGAGATCTCCGCCGCCACCACCCAGGGCACGAAGCAGCTGGTCCGCACCATTGCCAACAAGCTCCGGGATCTGCCCCCCGTGACGGTCTATGAGACCGAGTACGTGAAGCCTCTGGCGGAGGCAGGAGAGCTGGAGGACCTGAACATCCAGCACTACGGCGATACCTGGGTCATCTCCGGCCAATGGCTGGCCCGGCTCATCAACGACATCAACTTCGGAGACTTCGAATCCCGGAACTATTTTGACCGGCAGCTTCGGAAATCCGGCCTCTTTACCCGGCTGGAGGAGCTGGGTATCCAGGACGGGGACACCGTCTCCATCTACGACTTCGAATTCGACTATGAGCGGTGATCTGCGCTGCCCGTAAAACCGTTGAAGGGAGCGGAAACAAATGCTTTTCCGGACCTATCAAGACCGGGACTACCAGGCGGTCTGTGACTTTTTGATCGCCCTGAACCGGACAGACCGGACCCATATCCATTGGAACTGGGCCCGGTTCGAGTGGATGTATGAGCATCCGGAATTTGACGCCCAATCAAAATACACCTTCGGCCTCTGGTGGGACGGCGGCCGGATCGTGGGGGCAGCCATCTATGATATGTACTTCGGCGAGGCCTTCTGCGGGGTGCTGCCGGGGCATGAGGCTCTGTACCCGGAGACCGCGGCCTATGCCTGGCGGGCTCTGAAGGACGAATCCGGCCTGGGGATTGCCGTCTGCGACGGGAATACCGGGGAGCGGGAAGCCCTTATAAACCTGGGCTTTGCGCCGGCAGAGCAGACCGAGACGGTCATGGCGCTGGACCTGGAGCGGATCCCGGCGGGAGGGCTCCCGGCAGGCTATACGCTGACCGAGCCGGACCCGATCCGGGACGCGGAGGCTCTGCGCTGGCTGTTCTGGCAGGGCTTCGACCACGGAAGCGACCGGACCGAATTCGAGGCGGAGGACGAGGCGCCGGAGCGCGGGATCCGCAGGCATTTGAACCCGCACCTGGGCCTTGCCGCCGTTGCTCCCGACGGGGAACTGGCCGCCTTCTGCTGCCTGTGGTATCATCCGGGCACCGATTACGCCTATGTGGAGCCGGTCTGTACGGTCCCGTCTCACCGGGGAAAGGGGCTGGCAAAGGCCCTGCTGTCCGAAGCCCTGACCCGGGCAAAAGCCCTTGGGGCAGTCAAAGCCTATGTGATCTCCGACATGGCCTTCTATGAAAAGCTGGGCTTCCGGAAGGCGTTCCACTATACGTTTTATTGGAAACATGAGAAATAATCAGGCGGATGTTTGCATCCGCCCCTGCTGAGAATTGCGTACTATGACAAGCTACTTTGACAATTCCGCCACCACAAAGCCCTGCCCGGAGGCCGTGGCAGCCATGACCGAGGCGCTGACCGACTGCTGGGGCAACCCCAGCTCCCTGCACAACTACGGCATCGCCGCCCATCGACGGATCCAGTCTGCCCGACTGTCCGTGGCCAAAGCCCTGGGGGCCGAGCCGGACCGGGTCTTTTTCACCGCCGGCGGCACCGAGGCTGATAACTGGGCCGTATTCTCCGCTGTCCAGCGGCTTCAAAAGCGGGGAAAACATATCGTCACCACCCAAATCGAGCACCACGCCGTCCTCCATCCCATGCGCGAACTGGAGGCCCGGGGCTTTGAGGTGACCTATCTGGCCCCGGATTCTTTGGGCTGCGTCACGACAGAGGCCCTGAAGGCCGCCCTGCGGCCCGATACCATTCTGGTCAGCGTGATGATGGTCAACAATGAGGTGGGCTCGGTGATGCCCATCCAGTCCATGGCGAAGCTGGTGCATCGGACCTGCCCCAACGCCCTGTTCCACACCGACGCGGTCCAGGGCTTTCTGAAGATCCCCTTCCGGGCGTCGAATCTGGAAGCGGATCTGATTTCCGTCAGCTCCCACAAGATCCACGGGCCCAAGGGGACGGGGGCCCTCTATATCCGCAAGGGCCTGAGCCTGCCGCCCTATCTCCACGGAGGCGGCCAGGAGAGCGGCTACCGCTCCGGCACCGAGGCGGTGCCCAACATTCTGGGCTTCGGCGCCGCCTGTGAGGCGGCCCTGCCCACGCTCCGGGAAGATCTGGCCCGGGAGGCCGCCCTGCGGGACCGGATTCTTGCCGGCCTTTCCGCCATCGAGGGCGTGGTGATCAACGGCGCCCATGCGGCCCCGCATATCGTCAGCTTTGCCATCCCCGGGGTCCGGTCCCAGGGCATCATCAACTGCCTGCAGGACCGGGAGGTCTATGTCTCTGCCGGTTCCGCCTGCGCAAAGGGCCACCGGTCCCACGTGCTGGAGGCCATGGGCTCCGTCCGGGCCTCTCTGAGCCGCTTCACCACCGCGGAAGAAGCGGACGCCCTGATTTCCGCCGTCCGGGAAGCCGCTGAACGGCTGCGGTAATTGACATAGGACAGGCCAAAAGCCGCAAAACAACAGGGAAGGACCTGCCCCGAAGGGGTGGATCCTTCCCTGTTTTCGTTCTTCGAAGGTGCCTGCACCGGAACAATCCCCGCTGCGCGATCAGAAACCTGCAGGGCATACTGCCGTCTCCTGCTGCGGGAAGCTTTCCGATATTGTCATTGCGAGGGCCGGAGGCCCGTGGCAATCCGTTTCCGTTTTTAATGATTTCAAATGGCAATTTGAAATCACCACAAATTTTCAATTGTCAATTGTCAATTCTCAATTCATCCTTGCGAGGTATGGCGACCTGACGATGACCGCCCTTACGGGCGGGCCGAATGTCGGCTGTCCGAACCTACTTCCCCACGCAGAACCGTTCAAAGATCCGCTGGGTGATGTCCTCCCGGACGGTACGGCCCGTAAGCTCTCCCAGAGCCTCCATGGCGGCTTCGATCTCGGTGAGCACCGCGTCGGGGGTGATGCCGGCGTCCATGGCCTCCAGTGCCCGGAGCACGGCGGATCTTGCCCGAAACACGGCCTCGGCCTGCCGGGTGTTGGTGAGGATGGAGCCGTCGCAGGGCTCGTCGCTGGCAAACAGCTCTTCAATGTACCGGCACAGGGGCAGCAGTCCCGTGCCGTTGGCCGCTGATACCGAGAAAATCGTCTCAAAGGGCAGCTGGACCCGGAACACCCGCTGCTCCAAATCCGTCTTATTCATGACCGCGATAGACCGGGGCGCTTCCCGGGCGGTCCGGATAGCCTCCCGATCCTCCTCGTCCAGGGGGACCGCGGCGTCACAGACAAAGACAGCCAGATCCGCCTGCTCTGCGGCGGCCTTGGTGCGCTC
>CACXJE010000083.1 GCA_902767915.1 Oscillospiraceae bacterium
TGCAAGCAAGATCGTGTGCCAAGGGAGGCCCTGCCCCCTTTGGATACCCCCGCCACGAAACCCAGGTTTCTTTGGATTCTTCCCCACAGAGAAGACCGGAGCATTCCAATCATGCTCCGGCCTTCTCTGCCCAAAGGGGAGCTTCCCCTCTGGACACCCTATGTAAGAGGAACGCTGTTCCCCTTAAATCCTCTTGCCAACGAAACCGCCCGGTTTCTTTGGATGCTTCCCTCAAAGAAAAATGATATGAGCCGAAAAATGCTCATATCATTTTTCTTTGTTGAAGAGAACCGACTTTCTATGAACCATCTCTGTCAGCAAAGCAAAGAAATCTCTGAACGCTGGCTGAGGCTTTTTCTTACTCGCAAAAGTAACCCAGCTTTTCCATTTCAGTGAACTCTGCTTGCGTGTGCTTTGTGCAGATCATCATCAACCGCTTTGTCTTTCCTGAAACATATGCAGACACATCTCGCGTGAGAGATGCTTCATCATCTCGCAGCCGGCGATGCAGTTTCCCTTTTGATCTAAGGAGGGGCCATAAATTCCAATCCCGCAGCGGCCATATACCGGGGCCATCAGCCCTCCGCCGACGCCGGATTTCGTAGGAACGCCTACCTCCACCGCAAAACGGCCTGACCCGTCGTACATGCCGCAGGTCAGCATGATGGACAGAACGATCCGAACAGTTTCCTCTTTCAACAGACGCTCTCCGCTGCCGGGGCAGATTCCGCCGTTTGCCAGAAGCAGTGCAAAGTTCGCCAGGGATTCCGCGGTTACGTTCAGAGAACACATTTTGGTGTATAGCTCGATGCTGTTGTCCACGTTTGTCGTGATGATGTCCTTGCTTTTCAGCAGATAAGCGATGGCTCGGTTGCGGTCACAGGAGTTCATCTCGGAATGATAAACCTGACGATTCAGCGTAATGCCCGAATCGCTGCACAAGCGCTGTGTATACTCCAACATTTCCTCAAAGGAGACGTAGTCGATGATCGTGCTTTCCACTGCAATCGCGCCTGAATTGATCATGGGATTGAAAGGGCGGTTTGACTGCAGGTCCAGTTCCACGATGGAGTTGAAGGCTTCCCCGGAGGGCTCCATGCCCACATGACTGAATACCGTTTCCGCACCGCGAAGCTCCAATGCCTTGCACAGGGAAATCACCTTGGAGATCGATTGGATCGTAAAGCGAATATTCGTATCCCCTGCCTTATAGACTGTCCCGTCCGGCAGAGAAATGCAAAGCCCCAGTGCATCTTTGCGTGCCTTGCCCAGCTCCGGGATATAGGTGGCCACGTTGCCCAGTGAGATCTGTTGCCGGCCAATTTCCATGGTTTTGTTGATGACTTTCGAAATTCGCTGTGCGTTCATTGCACTCCCTCTCTCGTTTTTTGCTTCTGCTTTTTGGGATTATAAGGTCAGGTTTTCTGTCAGTCTTTCCCCGCACTGCGCCAGAAGGTCATTGCCGGCGAGGACGCAGACGGTCTGATCTGCGCGAAGCTCCTCCAGTGCATCAAGAAGATCAAGCAAATCCTCAGGGGTTGTTTGTAGCAGCTGGCGGTACCACCGGCAGACGTCCTCCCGGGAAATCCCCCGGAAGAAGCGGCCCTCCGCCACACTGATGCGGCTCTCCGTATTCAGAAGCGGATCGAGATTGGAAACGGAGGCGAGGATGGGGCCGGTCAGATCCGGGTTTCCTTTGCAGAAGGTCCGCAGGAAGGCGGCAGCTTCGTCAAAGACGTCCAGAGAACGTCCGGGCCGGGGATCGCGGTAGGTGTAGAAGCAGAGCTCGCCGGAATCCCTTCCCAGAAAGCCGCAACCGTAGGCTCCGCCCAGGACCCGAATCTCATTCCACAGGTACTGGTAATTCAGCACGTTGGCCAGCACAGGCAGGCTTCCGTGATAGCGTCTGCCGTGAACCAGGCCGTTGGTACCCTTGGCGGCAAAGCCCACCGCCGCAGGGATGGAAAAGCCGTCCTGCCGCCGGCCCAAGGGGGGATAGCTTGCAGCCTCCGGGACTGCGCCGCCTTCGGGGAAGGCGGCAAGCAACTGCATCAGAATCTCGTCGTCCAGATGAGCAGAGCAGGAGGCCGTCAGGCGAGGCTTTGTGAAAATCTGCTTGGCGATTTTCTCTATGGCGGTAAGCATCTCTTTCAGCTCGCTCTCTTCGGCAGCGGCGCGCTCCTTCAGCCAGGCTGCCAGGCCAAGGCCCTGCAGGAGTTCTCTTGCTGCGCCATGGGCCGTATGGCAGGCGCTGACGTGGGTCATGGCAAACTGATTGCCGCTGGAGGTGACTGCCATTTGCATCTCCATATGTGCTTGCTGCAGAACCGTGCGAAGCATCGTCGTGTCGCAGAAGCGGGTTTTTCGCAAAACCTCTGCCGCCAGCTCTGCCGCGCCTCGGGTCTGCTCCTTCAGACAGGCCAGGGAGGCAGTGAACAGGACCCTGCAGTGAGCTGTGTCCCTTCCGGGGAGGGCACCTGCCTGGAAATTCAGGCGGCCGATCCGCTGCTTCACCAGAATTTGAAGTTCTTCGCCGTTATGCACCTCCGTTTGGGCCAGGCCCAGCAGCCGGGCCAGCACGGGCAGCAGCGGTAGCTCCTCCTGGCGCAGGTCGGAGGCGTCAAAGTGGAGGCGAAGATTGCAGATCGCCTCCGCTGTGGGATGGCGCAGAACCGTGGTTTTTCCCAGCTTTGTTTCCTCCGCCCCCAGGGGTTCCGGTGACTGCCGCAGATCTGATAGCTGCAGCCGCGGAATGGAGGCCCGGGCTGCATCGCTGTCCGGCGTCTGCTGCCATTGCCGCAGTGTCTCTGCCTGGGTACGGAGCTCTGCTTTTTTCGCGTCGTCCCACGCAGCCTGTTCCGTCTGCAGCCGCTCCGCCTCCGCCTGGGCATGCGCTGCGCCAAGCGTACTGGAAGGAACCAGGACAGCGGTCACGCTGGTTTCAGAAGGAAGCAGCAGCGCCTGCATCAGGTCTTCGTAGTATTCTTTTTGCAGCTTCTGGCTCAGAGAGGTCAGAACGCTGTCTGCCGTCAGCGCCTGGGCAGGGTCGCCGTCATAGAGCCAGGTGTCCAGCATGGTCAGGGTCTCATTCAGAGAACGGGGCAAACCGCCGGATTCCCGATCCCGAAGCTGGAAGGCAACCCGGTTATAGCAGGCCTCCAGGCGGGCTTGGTCCAACCCCGTCTGTCCCAGCCGCTCCAGGGTCCGGCAGACCGCGTCGCGGATGGCGGGCAGCTTTTCCTTGTCTGTGTTCCACACGTCCCAGGAGATCCAGGGCTGCCGGATGCCGTCGTGGACGGAGACGCAGACGTCCTGGCCCAGTCCTGCCTCCAGAATTGCCCGCTTGAGTGGCGCATCATGATCGCCGGTCAGATAATCCGCCAGAATCTGAGCTGCTGCCAGCGTTTCCCGGTCCGCAAAGCTCCCCAGCAGCTTGCCGCAGGAGAGGATCGTCCGCTGCCCGGTGGGCTCGTCGGTGCCGATCTCATAGGGGACCTCCATGGTGCAGGCAGGGACCGGGGCCTGCTCGGGAATGGCAAATTTTTCCTCCCGTCGGTCATAGTCCCGAAGGAAGCTGTCCAGCTTTTCCAGGGCGGCATCCAGGTCCACACTGCCTACCAGGGAGATCCGGGCGTTGGAGGGATGGTAGTATTTTCGGTGCATGGCCAAAAATTGCTCATAGCTCAGGTCCGGAATACAGGCCGGGTCTCCCCCGGACACAAAACGATAGCAGTTGTCCGGGAACAGGAGTTGATTCATCGTGTTTTCCAGAATCGTGCCGGGGTCGGCAAAGGCACCCTTCATTTCGTTGAGGACAACGCCCTGATAGACGGGCTCTGTGTCCGGGTTCTCGTACCGCCAGCCCTCCTGGCGGAAGATCTCCGACTTATGGTAGATTGCCGGATGGAACACCGCGTCCAGATAGATGTCCATCAAATTCAAATAGTCTTTGTCGTTCCGGGAGCTGAAGGGGTAGACCGTCTTATCCGGGAAGGTCATGGCGTTCAGGAAGGTCTGAACCGAGGTTTTCAGCAG
>CACXJE010000084.1 GCA_902767915.1 Oscillospiraceae bacterium
TTTGTGGGGATGATTCCGTAGGGGCCGGCGTCCTCGACGGCCCGCAGATATCAAAAAACGGTACGTTCGGGGCGTCGAGGACGCCGCCCCCTACGGCGCACCAAATCCCGATTTCTTGAACAGTTTGTAAAAAATGCAATTCAGGGTTGCATTTTCGGAAAAGGTTGTTATAATAGGGTTAGCACTCGGAAGACTTGAGTGCTAACCCTATCCTTATTATATCTTACGAAAAAGAGTGATTACTATGGCAAAGAAGCAATTCAAGGCGGAATCCAAGCGGCTGCTGGATCTGATGATCAATTCCATTTACACCCACCAGGAGATCTTTCTGCGGGAGCTGATCTCCAACGCCAGCGACGCCATCGACAAGCTGGCCTATCTGGCCCTCACCGATCAGAACGTGGGCATGAACCGGGAGGATTTCGCCATCGACATCCATGCGGACAAGAAGCTGGGTCTGCTGACGATCTCCGACAACGGCATCGGCATGAGCCAGGAGGAGCTGGAGCAGAATCTGGGCACCATCGCCAAGAGCGGCTCTCTGCAGTTCCGGAAGGAGCTGGAGAAGGATCAGGCCGACGTGGACATCATCGGTCAGTTCGGCGTGGGCTTCTACTCCGCCTTTATGGTGGCGGACACCGTGACGGTGCTGTCGAAGAAATACGGCGAGGACCAGGCCTGGATGTGGCAGTCCTCCGGCGCCGACGGCTACACGGTCTCCCCCTGCGAGAAGACCACCGTGGGCACCGACGTGATCCTGAAGCTCAAGCCCGATACCGACGACGACAAATATTCCCGGTTCCTGGAGCAGTACGAGCTGCAGAATCTGGTGAAGAAATACTCCGACTACATCCGCTACCCCATCCGCATGGAGATGGAAAAGCGCCGGCAGAAGCCCAAGGCCGAGGGCGACGAGGAGGACAAGGAGCCGGAATGGGAGACCTACACCGAGCTGACCACCCTCAACTCCATGGTGCCCGTCTGGCAGAAGTCCAAAAAGGACGTGACCGACGAGGAGTACGACAGCTTCTACCGGGACAAGTTCTATGACTTTGAAAAGCCCCTGGCCCACATTCCCATCAGCGTGGAGGGCGCGGTCACCTACAAGGCCCTGCTTTACATCCCCGCCAGGGCCCCCTATGATTTCTACACCAAGGACTACAAGAAGGGTCTGCAGCTCTACTCCTCCGGCGTGATGATCATGGATCGCTGCGAGGATCTGATCCCCGACCACTTCCGCTTTGTCCGGGGCGTGGTGGACACCTCCGATCTGAGCCTGAACATCAGCCGGGAAATGCTCCAGCACAACCGCCAGCTCGCCATCATCTCCGGCAACCTGGAGAAGAAGATCAAGCAGGAGCTGCTGAACATGCAGAAGGATCGCCGGGAGGACTACGAGAAATTCTTCGCCGCCTTCGGCCGGCAGCTGAAGTTCGGCGCGGTCTCCGACTACGGCATGCACAAGGAGCTGCTGCAGGATCTGCTGCTGTTCTGGTCCGCAAAGCAGGAGAAGCTGATCACCCTGAAGGAATATCGGGAGGCCATGCCCGAGGAACAGAAGCACATCTACTTCGCTGCCGGTGAAAACCGCAGCCGTCTGGCCCAGCTGCCCCAGTATCAGCGGCTGGCGGACAAGGGCTTTGACGTGCTGTTCATGACCGACGAGGTGGACGAATTCGTGCCCCAGGCCCTGCGGACCTACGAGGAAAAGGACTTCCGCAATATCACCACCGACGATCTGGATCTGTCCACCGAGGAGGAAAAGAAGGCTGCCGAGGCTGCCGCTGCCGACTGGAAGGACGAGCTGGAATTCATCAAGACCGCCCTGGCGGGGAAAATCGTCCGGGCGGAGGTTTCCGCGGATCTGGGCAAGCATCCGGTGTGCCTGGTGCCCGAGGGCGGCATGAGCTTCGAGATGGAGAAATACTTCAAGCGGGTCAGCCCGGAGATGGCCATGCCCGTGGAGAAGGTATTGCAGATCAACCCGGCGCATCCCGTGATGCAGAAGGTCAAGGAGCTGATTACAGCGAACCCCGATCAGGCGAAGCAATACCTGCAGATTCTCTACACCCAGGGCCTGCTGCTGGCGGACCTGCCCATCGAAAACGCCGCCGAATACACGGAGCTGATCTGCGGTCTGATGGAGGACCGCCGGCAGGACAATTCTGACGAAGCCCAGGGCTGATCCGAAGCATTGACCCGGGAAAGACAGGACGGCGCCCCAAGGGGCCCGTCCTGTCTCTTTTCCGAAGAAGTATCTTGCAAAGAATATTTTTCTTGACTTTTCCCGGAAAATGTGGTATAATTAGGGTGAAGATAATCGAGCTAAGATACAGGAAAGGAGCGCCTATGCACGCAGAAGCAACAAAGCAGGTCCCGGAGGAACGGGACCCGGGATGGCTGAAATATCTGGAGACCGACCGCAACGGCGGCTTTGCCAACACCCTCTATAATCTGAACCACATTCTCGACATGGACGAAAAGCTTCAGGGGATCCGGCTCAACGAGCTTTCGGGCTGCATTGAGGTCACCGAGGCCCTGCCCTGGCGGGAGCCTGCCAAGGGTGGTCCCGTCTGGCGGGACTCCGACGACGCCAACCTCATGTTCTACGTGGAGACCAACTACGGGGTCTTCTCCCAGAGCTTCTATCCCCCGGCGCTGCTGCGGACGGCGGACAAGCGGTCCTTCCACCCGGTCCGGAACTACTTCATGGGGCTGGAGCCCTGGGACGAGACGCCCCGGGTCGACACCCTTTTGATCGACTACCTGGGTGCCCCGGACACGCCCTACGTCCGGGCGGTCACCGCAAAGATCCTGATCGCCGCTCTGAATCGGGCCTTCCATCCCGGGCTCAAGTTCGACAATATCCTGGTGCTCTCCGGGCCCCAGGGCATCGGCAAGAGCACGCTGATCTCCCGGCTGGGCATGGAGTGGTATTCCGACTGTCTGACGCTGTCGGACATGAACGACAAGACCGCCGCCGAGAAGCTCCAGGGCTACTGGCTGATTGAGATCGGCGAGATGGCCGGCATGCGGAAGGCGGACCTGGAGAAGGTCAAGAGCTTTCTGACCCGCCAGGACGACAAGTTCCGGGAGGCCTACGGCCGCCGGGTCGCCAGCCACCCCCGGCAGTGCGTGTTCTTCGGCACCACCAACAACACCGAGGGCTATCTCCGGGACGTCACCGGCAACCGCCGGTTCTGGAACGTGCCCGTGACGGGGCAGGGACCCAAAAAGCCCTGGGAGCTGGACCCGGAGACCGTGAAGCAGATCTGGGCCGAGACCGTGGCCCGGTTTGACGAGTCGCTGCTCCTGCCGCCGGAGCTGGAGGCCGAGGCCCGGGAAGCCCAGCGCGCCGCCATGGAGCAGGACGACCGGGAGGGCCTGGTGCGGGACTATCTGAAGCGGGACCTGCCCGGCAACTGGGACGACAAGACGGTCCAGGATCGGGTGCGCTGGCTCCGGGACGGGCCCGGGGACGGCTGGATCCCCCGGGATAAGGTCAGCAACATTGAAATCTGGTGCGAGTGCTTCGGCCGGGCCCGGGAGGATCTCACCCGCCGGGAGTCCGCCGAGATCACCGCCATTATGGCAAGGATCGAGGGGTGGGAACGGGCGGAGGGTCTGACAAAGCTGCGGCATTATGGTCCCCAGAGGGTCTATGTCAGGCAGGTCGGCGAAGAGACGGAACCCATCCCGGCTATGGCGGTAACAGAGGGTAACGAAAATCAGACCCTGTTACCCGGCTTGTTACCCTAAAATTCCCTTGTACAGCCCCAAATTTCGTGATTCGGTAACAAGGTAACAGAAAAACCCCAAAACTTTTGATTTTGTCTGAAATAAAGTTTCAGAACGCTGTTTCAGTCAGCATAGATGCCGGACCGTTCGATCGAGGCCGTAGGGACGAGCCTTGCTCGTCCGGTCCGCCATGGGCGGACAATTTGCCGGAGGCAAATCCAACCTGGCTTCGATGTGGAAGGCAGTCAGATCGTTTGCTGACGCAAACGATGCATGCTTCGCATGCGCAGGCGGACAAGCAATACCCATGAAGGGCACAGGTGCTTGTCCCTACAGGCGGGTCTGATGCCTATTGCCTGGTGCCTGATGCCTGTTCCCTGATGCCTCGTCGGAGCGGGGTGCCCGTGGCGATCGATGATCGCCGCTACCGAGCGGGTCCGTTCCCTGTTCCCCGTTCCCTGTTCCCTGTTGCCTCGTCGGAGCGGGGAACCCGTGGCGATCGATGATCGCCGCTACCGAGCGGGTCTGTTCCCTGTTCCCTGTTCCCTGTTCCCTGATGCCTGATGCCTCGTCGGGGCGGGGTGCCCGTGGCGATCAATGATCGCCGCTACCGAGCGGGTCTGTTCCCTGTTCCCCGTTCCCTGTTCCCTTGAAAAAAGTTCTTTACAAGCGTCCCGTTATCCTGTATAATAGATTAGTTTCTGAAACAAGATACCGAACGCTTACGCAATGGAGATTCCTGCTATGATCGAATTTGAAGAATACAAAGTCAAGCTGAATGATCTGGAGCCCAGGCTGGCAGAGCTGCGGGCTTCCCTGAATATCGACGGGGCCAACGACGAGCTGGAGCGGCTCCACGCCATGGCGGAGGCCCCCGGCTTCTGGGACGACCCGGAAAAGTCCCAGAAGATCATGGTGAAAACCAAGCAGCTGGAGGGCAAGTGCGCCCGCTTTGCCAGGATGCAAAGCCAGCGGGAGGATCTGCTGACCCTCTGCGAGATGGCCCTGGAGGAAAACGACGACTCCATGCTGGAGGAGCTCACCGAGGGCTTCAACCAGCTGACGGAGGAAATGGAGGAGGCCCGGCTGGAGACCCTGCTCACCGGCGACTACGACGGCAACAACGCGCTGATGAGCTTCCACGCCGGCGCCGGCGGCACCGAGGCACAGGACTGGTGCCAGATGCTCTACCGGATGTACACCCGCTGGGCGGAGCGTCACGGCTTCACCTACAAGATCCTGGACTATATCGACGGCGACGAGGCCGGTCTGAAATCCGCCGACATTCTGGTGGAGGGGCCCAACGCCTACGGCTTTTTGAAGAGCGAGCACGGCGTACACCGGCTGGTCCGGATCTCCCCCTTCGATTCCCAGGCCCGGCGGCACACCTCCTTCTCCGCGGTGGAGGTCATCCCGGAGATCACCGACGACGTGGACGTGGAAATCCGGCCCGAGGACATTGAAATGCAGGTCTACCGCTCCTCCGGCGCCGGCGGCCAGCACATCAACAAGACCTCCTCGGCGGTCCGTCTGATCCACAAGCCCACCGGCATTGTGGTGGCCTGCCAGCAGGAGCGGAGCCAGTTCCAGAACCGGGAAACCTGTATGCGGATGCTGAAATCCAAGCTGGTGGAGATCAAGGAGCGGGAGCACTACGACAAGATCTCCGACATCAAGGGCGTCCAGCAGAAGATCGAATGGGGCTCCCAGATCCGGAACTACGTGTTCATGCCCTACACCCTGGCCAAGGACGCCCGCACCGGCTTTGAGAACACCAACATCAACAGCGTGATGGACGGCAACATCGACGGCTTCATCAACGCCTATCTCACCTGCGCCGCCACCGGCAACTGGCCGGGCAAGGGCCAGAGTTGACGAAAAACCGGAAATCCGGAAAAAAATGCTTGCATTCTGAATCGCCTTGTGCTATTATATATCGTGCTTTGTAAGAACAATTCCGGCTGCCGTGTGCCGTGAACTACGGCATTTTGGGAGGTTATGATATGAACGCCATCAAAATTATCGTGATCATTCTTGATCTGATTGCCGCCGTCCTGCTCACCGCTACCATCCTGATCCAGTCCGGCAAGTCCGCCGGTCTGTCCAGCGCCATTGCCGGCTCCTCCGACTCCTTCATGGCGAAGGGCGGCAGCAGAACCATGGACGCCAAGCTCGCCAAGGCTACCAAGTGGATCGGCCTTGCCTTTGTGGTGCTGAGCCTGGTGGCTGTGATCCTGGTCAGCGCGGCCGCGTAATCTGACCGAAAGAGGCCCGGCGCTCCGTTTTCGGAGCGCCGGGCCTCTCTTTTTTTTGTTTCAGCACAGACGGGGGAGTTGAGAATTGAGAATTGAGAATTTGACGCGTTTTGCAGATCGGGATC
>CACXJE010000085.1 GCA_902767915.1 Oscillospiraceae bacterium
GTCACAGGACCCTTTCCGTCTCCCTGACCTGCTCGCCCACGGGCACATTGAGCTGATAACAGCTTGCGCCCCGGTCGGTCCTTTGGACCGACCGGGGCGCTTTTTTAGCCGCCGAGTATTGCCTGCCGGCGCTGCAGTCTTTTCAATTGAGCTTGACGAGCACTCGCGTTTTCAAATCGGGATTTGTGGAGATGTTATGAAACCCCCGTAGGGGACGGGTTTCCCGTCCCGTGCTTCGTCTTGCAGAGTCGTTTCGTGCGGGCCGGGTGACCCGGCCCCTACGGGTACTGCTCGACAAATCCCAATTATGTGAATCAGTCTCCGCTGTACATGATCGCAAAACCGCTTACAAGGCCGGTCTCTTCGTCCAGATACAAGTTAACACCCGGCTTTGTTTCATAGAACATGCCCCAGGTTTCGTCGGTTTCAGGCTCGCCAAGCAGAGCCTTGACGTCGTCTTTGGCGGCGCCGATCTTAATTTTACCCATCAAAGCGGAATCGCCCTCCTGCACCTGGATGCCGTCAATGATTCCGTCCTTGTTTTCCGTGATGATTACGCCCTCATAATAGTGCATGGTTTGCTTCCAGTCAGAGTCAGGATCGCAGGAATCGATGGTCTCTGCGGGCTGGGTCTGTTCGCCGAGGGCTGCTTCCATGTCGGCAAAAGGAACGCCGACAGTCACGTTTGTGCCGTTGATTGTGGCATAGATCCCTTCCTCGGCATCCGGCTCCTTGGGAGCCTCCGTAGCGATTTCGGTATCGGCAGAAACCGCAGGCTCTGCCGTGGTGGAAACGGGTTCCTTCGATTCAGCGGACTCGTTGTTGCTCTTGCAGGCTGCAAATAAGACTGTGATCAGCAGCGCTGCCAGAAGAATGGAAATTACTTTTTTCATTTTGATATGGTTCCTCCTTTTATTCAGCGGTAAAAGTACCGCAATGGAATACTGTACGTCCGGTAATGATCTCAACCGTGTAAGTGCCGTGCAAGGGAAGCTCGTTGGAGAGAATTGCCGAAAAACCGTTGTGTGCGTTGGTGCCAAGAAGCTTGTTTTCACAGATTGGAAACGCCTCCAGCGTGATACAGGCTCCGTTCTGCTCCAGCTGCAGATAGACCCGGCAATCTCCGGAAGGCAGGTCATCCGGCAGAACGCCGTATAGCCGTAACCCGTAGCCCTCCCGGTCACAGTGAAGCTCCAAGGCGCCGCCATCTGCCATACCTTCCGTGGAGAAGCCCTCCCGGATCGGCGCATAGAGGAAGGGAGCGGTGTCGATGATCCGGTTCAAATTACGCTCAGCGATTTCATAGACCAGATCTGTTCCGTCCTGAACGGCAGCCACGTTGGGACAGTCCGTTCGCTTGAAGGTCGCAGTCTCATAGCTGTCGATCATAAAGGGCAGCAAGGCCCTGCCAAAGGAATCCCGGACCATATACAGGGCGCTGCCGTCCCGGCGGTCCGCATTCTTTGTGGTGAACAGATCATCCTGCTCCTCTTTGTCGCTCATATAGCTTTCCAGCTGGGCCACAGGATCCCTGACGCCCATCGGGTAAGTGAAGCGGAAGCTGTCATGGTGAATCTGATAGATGATCTGATCGTCCATAACGCCTCCGGCCGGAAGCAGCAGCTTGTCAAGATCTCCCCGCCAGGTTTTTTCAGTTGAATAATCTGCGTCTGCGTAGGTCTCATGAGCTTTCCCGAGGCTGTCCATGATGGCGTTCCACCCGATCAGGGTGCCCCGGTAATTCCAATGGGAATCACGCCGATGATAAATCAGCGGATCCTTGCTGTCGCCCAGGATGCTTTTCAGGTCTGTGAAGGCAACGCCGTGCTCCTGCAGCGCGTCGGTCAGCCGGGTCAGATTGTTTTCCGATGCCCGCCGGAAGCGTGACGGCATCTTTTCCCCATAGACAGAGGATTTGTTCGGCACGGGAACAAAGGTGAAGCGCCCCCCGCGGCCGGTGATGTCCTCCTCGATCAGAGACAGCGTGACAGCGATTGCCTGGATTTGACGGTCAGTCAATGCGTTGGTGTTCATATAATCCGCGGCTTCCGTGCCGTAGAAGAGCCAGCCGTCTTCTCCGACGATGACATTGGAGGCTTGGGTGTGCAGGAGCTCTCCTTTGAGGGTATTGGAGGCTGTCAGTAAATGCGCGCGCAGGGGAAGATGATCGTTGACATAGGCTTCAAACTGATCGGAGAAGTTGAGATTCAACCGACCGCCTTCCACATAGGCGGGCAGCTTGGCGAGCTGACGCTTTTCCAGGCTGGCGTCGTTTTTGAAAAACGGCATCAGCAGCATCGGCAGGCACAGAACTGCGAAAAACAGAAGAACGTAGACGATTTTGAAGGCTTTTTTCATACTGGCGTATCCTCCCCTCAAAACCGGAAATAAATGAACGGGTTGTAGCTGCTTGAGACCAGGGAAAGTACAGACAGCGCAAACAGGAGGAGAGACCCGGAATATGCAGCATAGTTATAGACGGCAATTCGCCCGGATTGTTCCACCCTTTGGCGCAATTTCCGGAAAACCGGAGTAGACAGGAGCAGGGCAAAGCCGAAGGAGAGCAGGAACAGGGGAGACAGCAGCGACAGCACCTCCGAAACCGCGGCAGCGCTGCCGGCGGCAGGCCGGAACATGGCGCCGATGACCCCAAACCCCTGGGCAACCGTATCGGCGCGGAATAACACGAAGCCGACGATCACAATGAGCATTGTGTAGAGATGTCCGAAAGGCCGAAACCACTTCTTCCGCGTGGGGACGATCTGCCAGGTTTCCAGCATCTGCCACAGGCCGTGCCAGAGCCCCCAGAGGATAAAGGTGAAGTTGGCCCCGTGCCACAGGCCGGTCAGAAAGAACACGATCCATTTGTTCAGCGTTGTTCTGGCGTTGCCCTTCCGATTCCCGCCCAGAGGAATGTATACATATTCCTTGAACCAGGTGGAGAGGGAAATGTGCCAGCGCCGCCAGAACTCCTGGATGCTGCCGGAAATGAAGGGATAGTTGAAGTTCTCCCGAAAATCAAAGCCAAACACGCAGCCCAGCCCGATGGCCATGTCGCTGTAGCCGCTGAAATCAAAGAAGATCTGCAGGGTATAGCAGACGGCGCCGATCCAGGCAGCGCCGGTGGAGAGCTGCCCCGCATCAAAGGAGAAAACCTTGTCTGCCAGGAGCCCCATTTGATTTGCCAGCAAAACCTTTTTTGCCAGACCGAACAGGAAGCGGCAGATGCCTCTGCTGACGCGGTCAAAGCTGAATTCCCGCTCCCGAATCTGCTGGGCGATATCGGAATACCGCACGATGGGGCCTGCAATCAGCTGGGGGAAGAAGGAAATGTACAACAGAACGGAAAACAGATTCCTTTGGACGTTTTTCTTATCCCGATAAACGTCGATTACGTAGCTGAGTCCCTGAAAGGTGAAAAACGAGATTCCGATGGGAAGCCGAATTTCGGGAACGGGGATCGAGAGCTTGAGCAGCCGGTTGAGAATTCCAACGAAGAAGCCGGTGTATTTGTAGGTCACGAGCAGGCCGATGTTCAGAAGCACCGCCAGAAAAACGGAGAGCCTGCTCCACCTGGTCCCGGCAGCCCCCAGGCCGAAGAGATAATTCAGCGCGATGGAGATCAGCATGATCAGGACTGCCACCGGTTCGCCGAAGGCATAGAATACCAGGCTTGCGGCTGCAAGGATCAAATTGCGGGCGGTGTGATTGCGAATCACAGCGTAAAGCAAGAACGTGA
>CACXJE010000086.1 GCA_902767915.1 Oscillospiraceae bacterium
GCAGGGCTGCGGCAGCTGACCCTGCACGGCGAGGCGGACAAAATCACCGGCGTGAGCGTGGAGATGGGAACCGCAAAAACCACCCCGGGAAGCGCCGGGGATCTGGTGGATCTGGGGAACCCTCATCTGGTCCTTCTTGTGTCGGATGTTGGAGCGGTTGACATAACAACAGATGGCCCAAAGCTGGAGCATTCCGTCCCCGGCGGGGTGAACGTGGAGTTTGTACAGGTGTTGGCGCCGAACCGCCTGCGGATGCGGGTCTGGGAGCGGGGCAGCGGCGTGACCCTGGCCTGCGGTACCGGAGCCTGCGCTTCGGCGGCCGCTGCGGTAAGCCGCGGCCTTTGCCCGGCGGACAACCCCATTGAGCTGGTGCTGGACGGCGGAAGTCTGTTCATCACCGTCCGCGCTGACGGTTCGATTCAGATGGAGGGCCCGGCGGAAACCGTCTATGAAGGAGAGATCAAGCTATGACCCATATCAATCCCTATTACAGCCGACTGAAAACCAGCTATCTGTTCTACCGCATCAACCAGACCGTGGACGCCCTGCGCCGGGACCACCCCCAGGAGCGGCTGCTGCTTCTGGGGGTCGGGGACGTGACCCTGCCTCTGGCCCCGGCGGTGATTGCGGCCCTGCACCGGGCGGCGGAGGACCAGGCAAAGCAGGAGAGCTTCCAGGGCTATATGCCGGAGCTGGGCAAGGACTTTATGAAGCAGGCCGTGGCGGACTACTACGCCCGCCGGGGCACAAAGCTGGACCCCGCGGAGATCTTTATCTCCTACGGGGCCGGGGACGATCTGGGCGTGATCGGAGGCCTGTTCGCACAAGAAAACCGGGTGGCGGTGATAGAGCCCGCCTACCCGGCCTACGTGGATACCAATCTGATGGCGGGGCGGACCATTGTATCCGTCCCCGGCGGGGAGGACAACGGCTTCCTCCCCCTGCCGCCCGAGGACCTGGAGGCGGAGCTGGTCTACCTCTGCTCCCCCAACAACCCCACCGGGGCGGCCTATACCAGAGCACAGCTTCAACAGTGGGTGGATTGGGCCAACGCCAGAGACGCTGTCATCCTCTTTGACGCTGCCTACGAGGCCTTTATCACAGACCCGGCCGTGCCCCGCAGCATCTATGAGCTTCCCGGTGCGGAGCGGTGCGCCATTGAGATTGCCTCTTTGTCCAAAACCGCCGGCTTTACCGGCACCCGCCTGGGCTGGACCGCGGTGCCCCAAGCCCTGATCCGGGAGGAGACGTCCCTGCATGACATGTGGGTTCGCAACCGGACCACCTGCTCCAACGGCGTGTCCTACCTGCTCCAGCGGGCCGGCGAGGCGGCCCTGAGCCCGGAGGGGCTAGCCCAGAGCGGGAAAAATCTCCAGGTCTACCGGGCCAACGCGAAGATTCTGACCGATGCCCTGGAGGTGCTGGGCCTGCCCTACACCGGCGGCAAAAACGCCCCCTACGTCTGGTTCCGCTGCCCTAAGGGCATGCAGGGCTGGGACTTCTTCGACTTTCTGATTGACCGGGCCCGCATCGTGGGGACCCCCGGCGTCGGCTTCGGCCCCTGCGGCGAGGGCTGGTTCCGCTTCTCCTGCTTTGGAACTCCCGCCGATACCCGGGAGGCTGCCCACCGCCTGCGGGAGATTCTTTGAATGGATCGTGTGCAGAGAAATGGCGGATTCTTTCGGCATCAAATATTAAGGAATCAACGAGCATCCTGCATGGCAGAGCGGCCTTGTGGGATGCTCTTTTTCTGTCAAAACACATAGGAAAAAAGCTGCTTCCAGCGTCTGCATCCTGCAGGCACTATTTTTTTGCGCTTTTCTTTTTCTGACAGAATTCCGGATTTAGTCAAAAACTGGCGGGAACAGGGGGCTAAAAACACGGATTTTCTTGAATATAGTAGAGACCTTTTCCGGCAAATCTAAGCTGCCGATTGACAACTGAATATTGATCCTCGGTCGTATTGGCGAACAGGAAAATGAGTAAAACGGAGCTATATCCACTTTTGCTCTTGACTCCTGGGGGCTGTAATCTGTTCATAGAAATTTTACAGGAAAATCGACCATAAAAAATTCGAAAAAGTCAGGATATAGGGTAGGAAGGCTTTTCAAAAACAAGACAATCGAATATTAGCGCTGCGACACGTTCACAGAAAACTTACAACAAATTAATAGTAAAAATCGCGAAAAATTCCCAATAGGAGGTGGGAGGACTTTTCTGCATCTTGAAAATTGAATATCCGACCGGTGGGGATACTGCCGCTTTGGGAAAGCATGCGACGACCTCCCGCAAGGGAGCGAGCGTGTCAGGAAGCGGTGACGGCGCGGTGAAAGTCCGGGCCTGGGAACGACATCGGGTGCAGCGGAACACAAATCCTTATATTAAAATAACTGGTCTCACTTTTCCGGAGCAGTGAGCTATCTTTGACTGTCCCGTTTTTTGAAATGACCTTGTCCCGCGATTAGCCGGTTTTTTGAAAAATCTGACATAACCATATCAGAGGGGAACCATTTGAAAGGGGGTGATATAGATGGCAAGCATTTTTGAGGCCGTGAAAGCGACGGTGCCGGTGCGGGCGGCAGCAGAGAGATACGGATTGGAGGTAAATTGCGCAGGCATGGTCCGCTGCCCTTTTCATGAAGAACGCACGCCCAGCATGAAGCTGTACGAGGATCACTATTTCTGCTTCGGTTGCGGCAAGCATGGGGACGTGATCAATCTGGTTGCAGAGCTTTTTTCAATCCCACCCTACTACGCAGCCTGCAAGCTGGTGGGCGATTTCGGTGTGGACACAAGCGCTGAGATTGTTCATCAGCCAGCCAGGGAGGAGCTGCGAATCTTTCGGGAAGACCAGCTCCGCTGTCAGCGTGTGCTCTGTGCATATCTGCGGATGCTGACGGAATGGAAGACGCAGTATGCGCCAATCGATCCCAATGCCGAACCGGATGATCGGTATGTGGAAGCCTGTCAGATGATCGACACGATTGATTATTTGACGGATCTGTTGATCGTCGGCACGCTGGAGCAGCGGGTCAAGGCCGTGGATCTGCTGCTGGCTGACGGCAAGATCGACCAACTGGAAGAGCGGCTCCGCCTGCTGCAAGAGAAGGAACGCACCGAGGAAATCGCTTGAGGAAGAATCAAAGAAAGGAGGGATGCCGGATGATTGCACCGCAGAGGGCTGCGGGCCCCGGAAAAAAAGACCGCACATAAAAAACGACCGTTTCCAAATCGCCTGCTGCAACAGGCGGGAAACAGCCGCTTTTCTTTTTACCCTGCACACAGTATAGCCGATTTCGTGAGAAATGGCAAGCCCCCGTTTTGAGATTTTTGAAAAATCGGGAGTTGGCCGAAATGCATTTCTCACGCAACCCCCACTCCCGGACGAAGGAGGCTTCGCTTCCGAGGGAGGCTGCGGGAAGACCACGGCGCGGTTTTCCCGCACAGGGTAGCCGCAAATCCAGGCTGCCCGCGCTGGGGATATGATGCGAAAACAGCTTCATATCTCCGGCGTAGGCCTCCGCAGAGGCCGCATCCCCCTCGGAGAGCCCACGGTACTTTGCAGCCTCCGGATGAAAGTACCTTAGTGGGTTAATACACTTCCGCAGAAGTGCCTCCCCGGGAGTCTTCGTCCCAAAACCGACACTTCGTCTGG
>CACXJE010000087.1 GCA_902767915.1 Oscillospiraceae bacterium
ACTTTGCAGCCTCCGGATGAAAGTACCTTAGTGGGTTAATACACTTCCGCAGAAGTGCCTCCCCGGGAGTCTTCGTCCCAAAACCGACACTTCGTCTGGATATCCAAACATCAAAAACACGCAGACGGCGTCTTGCCGGAGAACGCAAAAACGTAAAAACCATCATGGCACCGATTTGCCGTTTTCTAATTTCTCACAAGGAAGGAGCTGGAAAACAATGCCAAGAAACGATGGCGTGGATCGCCTGGTTGCACGAAACTGTGACCTTAAGCCCGGGAAAACCTCCACGCCGGAAAACGCATACGCCCACAACGAACGGAAAAAGGAATCGTATTCCAACCCGGACATCGTCCCGGAGCGCACACCGCTGAACGTCCATTTCAAATCGCCCGGCGGTACATATCTGGAAATGTTCGATGCCCTGGAGCAGGATAAAATCATTTCCACCTGGGGCATGAAGCCGGACTCCACCAAGCTTTGCGAGCTGGTCTTCGACGTCAACTCCGCCTACTTCTTCAACCACGGCGGGTATGAGTTCGCCAAGCAGTTCTATGCCGACGCCTACCGGGCAGCAATTCAGATCGTCGGTGGAGAGCAGTACATTCTCTCTGCCGTCATGCACGCGGACGAGCGCAACCGCGCTATGTCGGAGGCGCTTGGCCAGGATGTTTATCACTATCATCTGCACGTGGTTTACGTGCCGGTGGTGGAAAAGAAAATCCTGTGGAGCAAACGCTGCAAGGACCCGACATTGGTTGGCACCGTGAAAGAGATCAAGCCGCAGGTTAGCCGCACCAAGAAATGGGCAAATGTTCCTGCGCTGGACGAAGCCGGAAACCCAATGCGCAACTCCAAGGGCAAGCCGATCCTGCGGCGCTCTTATGCGGTCCTCCAGGACGATTTCTACAATTTCATGCTGTCCGCCGGCTACACCGACGTCCAGCGCGGCGAGCGCGGCAGCACAGAGGAGCATCTGACCGTCACGCAGTTCAAGGTGGAACAGGAGCAAAAACGCCTTGCGTCCCTGCAGGCGGAATCCCGGGAAAAGGAAACGGAGCTTGCAGCCCTGGAGGAGAAAACCACACAGGCGGAGGAAACGCTTGACGAGGTTTCGAGAAAAGCGGATACAGCCCAGGCCCGGCTGAACGCACTGACCCCGAAGCTCAAGGACGCGGAGGGCTTCGTCGAGAAGTACCTTGGCGATCCGGAGAAGCTGCTGCCGGAAGCCGGCGCGCTGGAATACGCAAGTCATTACCGTTCCAGGAAAGCGCTGCCTCTGGTCGAAAAGCTGAAGGCTCTGGCCTTGTCTCTGTACCGGAAGCTGCAGGACCTTCGCCGGGACTTCCGTGCCCTGCAGAGCAAGTTCGATTCTGTTTCCCATGACCGCGACATTTACAAGCGCCGCTGGGAAAAGGCCAGGGACGAAAACGAAGCCCTCAATGCGGAGCTTGTGGACTACGATTCTCTCAAACAGGAGCTCGGCCCTGTGCAGCTTCAAGCGGTTCTTTCCCGTTCCAAGTCACGCCAGGAAGCAGAAAAAGCAGCGCGGACGGTGCAAAAGCATCCGCAGCAGACAAGTCCGGGCCAGGATACCCGATAATCCTGTGTTCACCCGGCAAAAACGCAAATAATCCAGCAGAAGCAGTCCCAGTGATACAACCGGTCATTGGGGCTGCTTCTATCGAAAAATCGGCCTCTTTTCCCAGGTCTTCACCTGAGCGCAGGAGGTCAAAAAACAACTACTTTTTACGGAGGTATCTATTTTGAGAAAGAAAGATAAATTCACACAGATCTATTTCAATGAAGCCGATCCCATGACGGAGATCGACACTTACAACGCCGATCTGAAACGCAGACTGCGCGGCTTTGCCGCAGCGTATCCCGACCTGTGCCGGATTGAGGAAGAGGACGATGGCCGCATGAGCGCGGTAATTGACAAACACCGTTTCGGCTTTATGCTGACGAAGCCGTATTCCGAAGAGCGGAAGCAGGCAATCCGGGAAGCCGGAAAAGCAAAAGGCATCCACACCCGATTGAAAAAGGAAGTGGGTGGAGCCCGTGAGTGAAGAATTCACCTTTGGCTACAACGCAACGACAACGTTATCCGATTGGTATGACGGCAAGAAGATCAACGAAGTCGTCTTCTGCCGGGAGTTCTTGTCAGAGCATCCCATGATCTGCGTCAAGGGCAGCTTTTTCACAACGGAAGGGCGCATAGCCGATGAAGATGCACTGGGAAAGCTGATCTACGACAAGCTGAGCACCTGTGTAAAAACCGGTCTCTCCCGCCGTGTGGACAGCCTTATAAACACCCTTCGGAGGGAGGCCTACTGCCCGGACCTTCCGGTGCAGACTGACCGCATCCACGTGGCCAACGGCACGCTGTTTCTGGACGGACGCTTCACGGAAGAGAAGGAATACTGCCGCAACCGGCTGCCGGTGCGCTACGATCCCGACGCCTGTTACCCGCCGGAGTGGATCACGTTCCTGGATCAGCTTCTGGAGGTGGACGACATCTACACCCTCAAGGAGTTCATGGGCTACTGCCTGCTCCCCACCACCAAGGCGCAAAAGATGCTGATGATCGTCGGCCAGGGCGGCGAGGGCAAATCCCGGGTCGGCGTGGTCATGCGCTCCATCTTCGGAGAGAGCATGGTCAACGGCAGCGTGGCCAAGGTGGAGACCAACCGCTTTGCCCGGGCTGATCTGGAACACGCCCTGGTGATGGTGGACGACGACATGAAGATGGAGGCTCTGCCGGAGACGAATTACCTTAAGCTGATCATCACCGCGGAGCTGCCCCTGGATCTGGAAAAGAAGGGCAAGCAGAGCTACCAGAGCGAGCTCTACGCCCGCTTTCTCTGCTTCGGCAACGGGTCCGTGAAAGCGCTTTATGACCGCACCCAGGGCTTCTTCCGCAGACAGATCATTCTGAGCGCCAAGAAAAAAGAGCCGGACCGGATAGATGACCCAAATCTGTCTGAAAAGCTGACCTCGAATCCGGAGGGACTGTTCCTTTGGTGCTTCTACGGTCTGCAGCGTCTGATCGAGCAGAACTATCAATTCACCCTCAGTGAGCAGGCGAAAGAAAACCTGGCAGCCGCCATCTCGGACGGCAACAACGTGGTGGACTTCCTGCACGCGAAGGACTACGTGACCCTGTTCTCCGAGGCGGAGTGCAGCACGAAGGAGCTCTACGCCGCCTACAAGCTCTGGTGCGAGGACAACGTGCTCAATCCGCTTTCCAGTTACAGCTTTTCCAGGCACCTGAACGAAAACCAGGAGACCTATCACATCCGTTCCAGCAACAACGTCTATTCTCACGGCAAGCGCGTCCGGGGCTATATCGGCATCGAGCCGGACCACTCGCTGCCCGTATAAAAATGTACGGAACACGATTTGATCTGTACATCTGTACGACCTGTACGTGGAAGCTCAAAAGGCCCGTTTTTCCAGGTGTTGACCCGCATGACAGCCAGTATTTCCCGGCCCGGTACAGTTCGTACACTTGTACGGATGTTTTCACTTACTCATAACTTTTTATCAATTCAGGAGGTAATTGCCTATGACAGAAACCCAGAGCATAAACATGCATACATCC
>CACXJE010000088.1 GCA_902767915.1 Oscillospiraceae bacterium
ATCCGTCTAAGGAGCGGACGCAACGGATCATCACCTCCCGGAGATCAAGGATAAAATGCTAACTTACAGTATAACAGGAAAAACAGGAATTTGCAACGCTAATCCCTGTTTTTCCCGGAAAAAGGGGCTGAATTAAGAAATACCGAGCCTGCAGACACTGTCCGCCGCGGAGAAGGCCTCTACGCGGATCCCTTCAGCGGCTCCGACGATCCTGGCCTGTGTGATCCCGGCAAGCAGGAAATCCGCCAGGGGTGATTCGATCTGGTCCGTGATCTGCCGCCGCAGCGCCCTGGCCCCGGAGGAATCGCCCCGGCAGCCTGCGGCCAGAGCTGCGGCAGGATCTCCCTGCAGGGATAGGGTCAGACCAAGCTTCTCCGCCCGCCGCACCGTTTCTCGAAGCCGCAGGGCAGCAATCTGCGCCAGATCCGCCTCCTCCAGGGGACGCAGCCGCACAATCGCGTCCATCCGGCCCAAAAGCTCCGGCGAGAAGCTGCTCCGCAGACGACTGCTGGCGGCCCGGGCATTCCGACAGAAGCCGGGGGCCTCCCGGGGCCCGTCCTCTCCTGCATTGGAGGTCATGACAATCAACGTGTTTCGGAAATCCGCCGCCTGTCCGCAGCTGTCCGTCAGCCGTCCGTCCTCCAGGATCTGGAGGAGCAAGGCCTGCACCTCCGGATGGGCTTTTTCCAGCTCGTCAAACAGCACCAGACTGTAGGGCTGCGCCCGGACCCGCTTTGTCAGCTCTCCGCCGTTTCCGTGCCCCACATAGCCGGGGGCCGCGCCGATCAGCCGGGAGACGGTGTGGGGCTGCCCGAACTCCGACATGTCCAGCCGGATCAAGGCGCCGGCCCGGCCATAGACCGCCTCAGCCAAAGCCCTGCAGAGGGCGGTTTTCCCAACACCGGTGGGCCCGGTCAGCAGAATCGCGGCGGTGGGACGTCCCTCCTCACAGATCCCGGACCGTCCCCGGCGAACCGCCGCGGAAACCGCTTTGATTGCCTCCTCCTGACCGATCACGGACCGGGCCAGGGTTTGCTCCAGCCCCTGCAGCGCCATGCGGTCGCCGACGGTCAGCCGGGCCAGCGGTATTCCCGTGTGGGCCTGGACGGTTTTTGCAACGGACTGCCGGCTGACAACGCCGGTCCCCTCCAGGCAGACGGAGGCTGCCGCTTCGTCCAGCAGATCCGAGGCGCTGTCCGGCTGACTGCGGTCTGCCAGATACCGCCTGCTCATATCCACCGCAGCGTCCAGCGCCTCGGGGAGAATGGTGACCCGGTGATGGCGCTCCAGAACAGGGGAGAGGACCTCCAGGATCTGCCGGGTCTGGATCGGGTCTGTCGGGGGAATCCGCACCTTCCGGAAGCGGCGATCCATGGCGGGATCCGTCTCAATCCGCTTGTGATACTCCCCGTCGGTGGTGGCGCCGATGACCTGGACCCGGCCGCGACTCAAGGCGGGCTTCAGCAGATTTGCCGCGTCGATGGCGCCCTCTGCGCCGCCGGCGCCCATGACCGTGTGGAGCTCATCGATGAACAGAATCACGCTGCCGTCCTGGGCGGCCTCCGTCAAGAGCTCCCGCACCCGCTCCTCAAACTCCCCCCGGTATTTTGTCCCTGCCACAAGAGAGGCCATGTTGAGCCCCAGCAGCCGCTTCTCGGAGAGCTGGTGAGGGACTGCGCCTGCCCGGATCCTTCGGGCCAGCTCTTCCACAAGGGCGGTTTTTCCGACCCCCGGGGGCCCCACCAGCGCAGGACTGTTCTTTTCCCGGCGGCAGAGCACCCTGATGATCTCCCGAAGCTCCCCTTCTCTGCAGAGAACGGGGCTCCTGGGATCCTGAACTGTGAATGTAAACTGCTCCAGCAATCGCATATCCGTTCCTCCTTTTTGGGCGTCAAACGGACGCCCGCAGGCAGATTCTTACCGCTTCGGGAGCGGATCAAACAAAAGGGATAGAATTTTCAAAAAATTCATGAATAAAGGATTGCATTTTTCGAAAAATCTGATAGAATATGGTTGCATTCAAAAGCAACCACCCCGAACATAAGGAGGAAGAAAACATGGCATATACTATTACCGATGCTTGCCTGAAGTGCGGCACCTGTGCCGATACCTGCCCCCTGGGCATCATCACCGAAGGCGATGACAAGTACGTGATCGACGCCGAGCAGTGCGTTGAGTGCGGCTCCTGCGCTGCTGCCTGCCCTGTGGAAGCCATCGAGCTCCAAGGCTGATTGCAAACAAAAAAGGGTCTGTGCCTCGGCACAGACCCTTTTGCCGCTGAAAAGGAGAGAATCGTGAAACCGGAATTCTTTCGGGACCGTATTGCGCTGCTCCAATCGGAGGCGCTGTTTCGTCTGGGCACGGACGCCATGGTTTTAGCGGACTTTGCCCGGATTCCCAGGGGCGCGGCGGTGTGCGACCTCTGCGCCGGTACCGGCGCGGTGGGACTGCTGCTCAGCGCGGAGGATCCGGCACGCAGAGTCACGGCTGTGGAGCTCCAGGAGGCCCCCTGCGGCCTGCTGCGGCAGGCTGTGGACCGCAACGGCCTCAAGGATCGGTTTACCGTAATCTGTGGGGATCTGCGGGAGCACCGGAGCCTGTTCGCCCCCGGCTCCTTCCGCTGCGTGGTGTGCAACCCGCCCTATTACCCGGAGGGCGCAGGCTTCGCCGCGGAAAGCGAGGCGGTTGCCATTGCCAAGACCGAGCGCTGCTGCACCCTGGAGGACGTGGCCGCTGCCTCCGCCTGGCTGCTGCAGACCGGAGGCAGCCTGGATCTGGTCCATAAACCGGAGCGGCTGACGGATCTGCTCTGCACCCTCCGTACCCACGGCCTGGAGCCGAAACGGCTGCGGCTGGTAGTCCACAAGCCGGAGGCAAAGCCCT
The DNA here is from genome assembly GCA_902767915.1 of Oscillospiraceae bacterium. Lineage (GTDB taxonomy): Bacteria > Bacillota > Clostridia > Oscillospirales > Oscillospiraceae > JAFRPC01. The sequence continues at coordinate 2,884 of CACXJE010000088.1, forward strand.
CCCTGGTTCTGCTGCGGGCGGTCAAGGGCGGAAAGCCAGGCCTGGACCTGCAGAACCCGCTGATTTTACAAAACCCGGACGGTACGCCCAGCGCGGAATACCGCCGCATCTATCATATCCCGCAGGAGGGACCCGACCGGGGACCGTCCTGCAGCCCGGAGGTTTCCCTATGACAGGCATGTTATATCTTGTTCCCACGCCCATCGGCAATCTGGGCGATATTTCCCGGCGCTGTGCCGAAACCCTGGAGCAGGCGGACTTCATCGCCGCGGAGGACACCCGTGTTTCCGTCAAGCTGCTCAACCATCTGGGGATCAAGAAGCCCCTGGTCAGCTATCACGAGCACAACAAGCGGGAGAGCGGCCCAAAGCTGGTGGAGCGGATGCTGGCAGGGGAGACCTGCGCCCTGGTGACGGACGCCGGCTGCCCGGCCATATCCGACCCGGGCGAAGACCTGGTCCGGCTCTGCGCGGAGCAGGGCGTTCCGGTCTGCGCGATTCCCGGACCCTGCGCCGCCATCACCGCCCTCAGCGTTTCGGCGCTGGCAACCGGACGCTTCGCCTTTGAGGGCTTCCTTCCCGTGCCGAAGAAGGACCGTCGCCGCCGGCTGGAGGCCCTGCTGGGGGAGGAGCGGACCATGATCTTCTATGAGGCGCCCCATAAGCTGCGGGAAACCCTGGAGGACCTTTGCCAAGCCTTCGGCCCGGA
>CACXJE010000089.1 GCA_902767915.1 Oscillospiraceae bacterium
CCTGGGGATCGTTGGTGTAGGCCCAGATGATGGCGTCATAGGCCCAGTGGCCTTCCTCCGGCATGTCGGTAAAGGGAACCGCAGGGGTGGGATCCGGCGACGGGGTCGGCGTCGGGGTCGGATTCTCGCCGGGGTCCAGCTGCAGAGTGTTGACCAGGTACTTGTAGACCTTGGTGCGATAGGCCAGGGTGCTGCTGACGGTGGAGGAGGTCTTGGCGGCCTTGACCACACCGTTGTGGAAGATGTTCAGGGAGTTGATGGTGTCGGAGCTGGTGATGCCCAGGGCGCTCCGGACGGCGCTCATAAAGGTCTTGACGCCGTATTCGCCGTAGTGGTTGTCGGCGGAGCAGTAGTAGAGCAGGGCGGCTTCCGTGCGGACGCCGGCCTCCCAGCCCCGCTTGGCCTGCTTGGTGATGTAGAGCCGGGCCAGATTCTGCTGGACGCGGATGCCCAGCTCAGAGCCCAGCAGAGCCTTTGCGGCGGCCAGCTCAGAGCTGCTGAATTTCCGGGAGCCCCAGTAGCCCCACTTGGGCATCAGCTCGTCCTGGATTGCCACAGGGGCGTTGACGACTTCGTTGTAGAGCTCCTCGCCCAGATAGGATTTGCAGAGCTCCGGATCGCCGCCCTTGGAGGAGGTGGCGCACCATTTCAGAAGCTGCAGGGCAGAGGAATTGATCCAGCCCATAATGCCCATCCCGACACAGGAGCTGGTGTTGATGACGCTGTCCCAACGGCCGCCGGCCTCCAGAGCCTTGAACAGGCTGATGCCGTGGGCAACCAACTGATCCATATTTACGCTGTTCTCGAGGGTGGGCGTAGCGCCGAAGACGGTGGGCACCAGGCCCGCCACCAGGCAGAGCGCCAGGAGAACCGCGAGAATACGTCGTTTCATAAGAACCTCCTTTGATGATTCCGGGGAACACAGAGAAGAGAAAGTTACATAATCTGTATCATTTCGTAACCATTGTAGCATATTCATTAAAATTATGCAAGCCCTTTTTTTGTAAAAACTGTGAAAATGTCCGAAAAATCAAGGATTTTCTGGAATAAATGACGAAAAAACAAAGGTTACAATCTGTAACAAATGGAATTAAATACACAAGATGTAGTGCAGAAAGCGGGAAGAAATTGCAAAATATGCTCAAGTCCCGCCGAGAAGGCAGGCCGGGAAAAAATAAAATAAATTTCTGAAAAAATTTGAATTTTTTTTAAGATTTTTCAAAAAATACAGGAAGAAACGGGAAAACAGAGCGTTTTCTATATTGAAACAGGGACTGGGGAACAGGGACTGGGGAACAGGGAACAGGGTCGGAGTTTTGCAAATTGCGATTTGCAAAACACCACAAATTCTCAATTTTCAATTCTCAATTCATCCGTGCGGGGAACGGCGGCCGGCTATTAGCCGGCGCTGCAGGCGGGCCTGTTGCCTGTTGCCTATAATAATTAATGTATGGAGGCTGTCATGAAAACACTTCGACGTCTGCTTTTGCTGGGCCTGGTCCTGGCGGGGCTGGCCCGTCTGCCCTTCCGCGGGGTGGACTTGGCAAAGCTGATCCCGGTGAAGACCGTGATCGTCACCCGCAGCGGGGATTCCTACGCGGTGGACGTGGGCGCCGGGGTCCGGGGCGTGGGAAAAACCCTGTCCGGTGCCCTGGCGGATCTGCGGGCCAGCGTCAGCGGGGAGATCTTCTTTCCCACGGCGGAGCAGGTGATCGTGGCGGGGCCGGACCCGGAGCCCCTGGAGACGGTCCGGGCGGTGGCGGAGGAGCCGGCCTTCCGGCCGGCTGCAGCGGTCTATCTCAGCCCGGAACCGGAGCTGGATCCGGCCTCCGTGGAGGCCTACCTGCATAACCGGACCGCGGAAGCCACGGTGATGGCGGTACGGGCGGACCTGCGGGCAGCTCGGCAGCCCCGGATCCCCCTGCTGCTCGCCCATAACGGAGGATATCGGATTGCGGAACCGGAATCCAGGTGAGGGCCGCCGGGCGGCCCTGGAGCTGAGCGCAGCGGCCTTTCCGGTGTTCCAGCACTGCGTGGGAGCGGGGTGGGTCTCGGCCTTGGCGGGCGGCGGCGCGGCAGGCCTGGTGCTGACCGGTCTTTGGCGCGGGCTGCGGGGTCGCTCCTTCAGAGCCGGCGTCGGATCCACCGGCATCCGCCGGATCGGGCTGGTCGTGCTGACGGCGGGGATGCTGCTCTTGGCTGTCTGGGGTGCCGGAGCTTCCGCCCTGGCCTTTCCCGAAACGGCCGGGAATCCCGTCGCAGCCTGTCTGGTGCTGGCCCTGTCCTGGGCGGCGGTCCGCAGAGGTGCGGAGGTGCCGGGAAGATGCGCCGCGGTGCTGGTCCGGCTGCTGGCGGCACTCTATGGGATCGTCCTGGTGTTCAGCCTGCCCCAGCTCCGTTGGGAATGGCTGCGGCCCGAATGGAGCCTGCCGGGCGCAGTACGCTGCTTTTGGGTCCTGCTGCTGCCGGGGGCGGGACTCTGCCTTGAGCGGGAGGGCCGGGCCGGCTTTCCCTGGCAGGCCTGGGCGGTGGTGCCTCTGGCGGGGGCCGGGGCTTTGGTCACGGTGGGGATCCTGTCGCCGGCGCTGGCGGCGGAGCCCATGGCCTTTCATACCCTGGCCCGGAGCGTGTCGGTCCTCGGGGTCATGCTGCGGTTTGAGGCCCTGATTTCCGGGGCCCAGCTGATCAGCGGGTTCTGCCTCTGCACGCTGCTGCTGGCGGCGGCCCGCAGCATGCTGGAGGGGCTGCTCGGGAAGCCCCGGGCGGAGAGCGTGTTTTTGATTTTGCTGCCGGTTTTATTGGCGCTGATCTGGCTGAGGCCCGACCGTCTGCCGGAGCTTGGGGGCGGGATCGCAATATGTAGTGCCCTGATTTTAACAATTCCACCATTAGTTGGGGTAAAACGGAAAAGAAAAAATGTTTGAAAAAATTCAAAAAAAGTATTGACAAATGGCGCATTGGGTGCTATTATATACGGGCCCGCTGCGGAAGGGGCTGAAAAAACCCCGAAAATGAAAGAAATTTTTGAGAAATCAAAAAAAGTTCTTGACATTCGGAACGCGGCGTGCTAATATATAAAGGTCGCTGCGGTTGAGGGCAACCGATGAAACCACAGAGATTTTATATAGGCTGCAAAGCCGATGTACCTTGAAAATTAAACAACGAAAACATGAACAAACACCATGGACAATTACAGATGCAAAGCATCTGGGAGTTGTTCTGAAATGTCAATTGTAAGGATTGAGATTGCAAGAACAGCCAACGAAAATTCTTGAGTAAAGCTAAGAGCGAATTCAAGTAAAATAGATTTTAGGGCCGAGAGGCTTTAAGATACCATTTTATAGAGAGTTTGATCCTGGCTCAGGACGAACGCTGGCGGCGTGCCTAACACATGCAAGTCGAACGGACGAGAGGAGCTTGCTCCCCTCAAGTTAGTGGCGAACGGGTGAGTAACGCGTGAGCAACCTGCCTTTCAGAGGGGGACAACGGTTGGAAACGACCGCTAATACCGCATGATGCAGTTGGATCGCATGATCTGGCTGCCAAAGATTTATCGCTGAAAGATGGGCTCGCGTCTGATTAGATAGTTGGTGGGGTAACGGCCTACCAAGTCGACGATCAGTAGCCGGACTGAGAGGTTGAACGGCCACATTGGGACTGAGATACG
>CACXJE010000090.1 GCA_902767915.1 Oscillospiraceae bacterium
CCGATCTCGATCCGTGCGCTTCCGGAGGTAACGCCGCCGGAGGTCCTGACGGAGACCGGCTGCCGCATCTTCAAGGACCCCGAGGAAGCCGACGCCTTCCTGCTGGACGGCCAGCGCCTCTGCGAGCTGGGCACCGGCTTCGGCGGCTACGGCCTGACCAGCGCGGTCCCCTGGGATTATGACGAGAACGGGACGGCGGATCTGCTCTACACCTATTCCTGGGGCAGCGGGATGCACCGCTCCATCCTGGCGCTCTACGACCGAACGAAACGGGAGAGGCAGGAGCTGTATACCTACTACCCGTGGGACTGGGAAGCCTACGGCAGCGATCTTGTGGTGAAGCACGAGACCGACAGCGCGGGGAACAACAGCTATCCCGTTTTCACCGTAGATGTTTCCCTGTGGGCTTATGGGCGTGGCTATGATTTTACCGACTTGTATTTTACGGAAAAGGCACAAGCAGGCGTCGTGGACGCGATCTGGAACCCGGTCAAGCCTGAGTTGCAGCCGCTGTTCTGGCCCGCGTCGGCAGACTTTTTTCCGCTGACGGAAGATGTCTCCGCTGCCGAGCCGCCGCGCTCCTGTGACTTTTGCATAGCCGATATTGGCCTTCCCTTCACCGGGGAGAAGGCTGCGGAGCTGCTGGACTTCTGTGAATCGGCCCGGAAGCAGGCGGAGCTGGGCGACTTTTATGTGCTGGATCGGACGAATCCCCTGCTGACGCTGATTTTTTCCTGGGACGACGGGAACTCCGTGGTTTACCAGATCGACTGGAAAGACAAGGGCATCTTCGGCACCGACTACGCCAACGCCCAGGCGGCGCTGCAGTTTCCCGCCGGGACCTACGGCGCGCTGTGGGCGATGGGGGGTGAACCCGGGAATCCTGCTGAGGGAGCCGGAGCTCTGACCGTTTTTCAAAGCTGTCTTGTGACCTACGGCGGCGGGGAGACAGAGCTCAGCGGCGACACGGCGCAGGAGCTGCACCGGATCTGCGCAGACGCCTTAGTCTATGGTGAGCGAACCGCATTCGCAAACCACGAGCCGGAGATGCTGTACCTTCTTCTGGGCTTTCCCGGCGAAGACGACACGGATCGGATCAGCGCACCACAGTACTGCGTCTATGCGGACGACTGCGGCTGGTTCAGCGCTTCCGGATACGCTTCCTTTCGGCCGGAACTTTGCTTTCCCGCCGGAACCTACGACGCGCTGATCCGGGTGCTGGAGCGGGACGGGTCGCTGCCTGTTCCCGCAGGCGAGCGGATTGAGGGCAACGAGGTCTACGCGCTCTTTGAGGACAAGGGCATTTACGCCGTGCAGCTCTACGGGGCGGACGGGGAGCTGGTCTGGGCCGTTGGGCCCGTGAACCATGAGCCGCTGGCCGCAGAAGAGGAACCGGGGCTCTGGTCGGTGAGCCTCCAGGCCGGCACCGGGCTCTCCACCCGCTGGACGCTGTACTACGCCCCGGAGACGGGGACGCTCTCCCCCAGCTTTTATGCCGTCCTGGACCGGCAGGGGGACCGGCTGATCCACCTATACTTCAGCAATCAGCTGGAGGTCCGCGGGCTTTTCGACACCGGGGAGGGCACGATCCTCCGGGATTTCTCCGAGCCCCTGTCCAACGCAGTGGAGCCCTTTGTGTCCGCGCGGTTCAGCGAAGACGGCAAGGCCGTAACCGTGACCTACCTGGCCGGAGAGGACTATCACAAGGTGACGGAGACGATCCCGCTGCCCTGAGATCCCACACACGCGAAAAAAGAAGCTCCCGGAAGGAGGCACTTCATAAGGAAGTGTCTCCTTCTCTTTGAAAGCAGGGTAATTGACCGCGCGGGTCAGCAATGGTATAATGATAAAAACAAATCTCGGTTTGTCGGATGATCGGGTCCGGCGTCCGGCTCCCTCTGTTATGATGAAGAAAAACCTTGAAAAATGGTGATGTAAAGGTTTTTTTACAGCGATTGAGAGGTTTGTAAAAACCATTTGATAGACAGGCGGGTTCATTTTCGGATAAACTAAAGCCATGCAAAGGAGATCGTAAAGCTGATGATTTCGGAAAAACTGAAAGAAGCAAGGCAGAAGGCCAGCATGACACAGGATCAAGTTGCAGAGAAGATCATGGTATCCCGTGTGACCGTTTCCCATTGGGAAAACGGAAAGTCGTTGCCCGATATCGTCAGTTTAATAAGTCTCAGCGATCTCTACAGCATCAGTTTGGATGAATTGGTGAAGGGAGATTCGAAAATGGTGGAAAAAGTGAGGAAAGACGCAAAAGACGCCAATAACAACAAGAGGCTGATCGGAGTAACTGCTATCCTGGTTATCGCTGTTCTGCTGGTGTATGCCATCAGCAGGACTGTAGGAGGCGGTTTCAAAGACTTTTGCGAGGGTGCTATCCGGTGGGTGTTGATAGCTATCGGTCTGGCAGCATCGATGACATATTTAAGTCAGACAGAGCCTAATGAGGATAGAAAGAAATAGTTATATTGACAAACCGGGATTTAATGAGGTGCTTTTATGAGCGAGAATAACAAGAACAACAAGAAAGGCAATAATTCATCCGGCCTTACGATTGGTATGTGTATAGGAATTGCAATCGGAACTGCAGTCGGAGTTGCAACAAAAAACATCGGTTTGTGGATGCCTATTGGACTATCGATGGGAATGGCTCTTGGATTGGCCTTCGGTCATAACAGCGAAAAGAATGACGATGACGAAACGGACGGTCAGGAATAGACAGACAAATTCGATTTTATCTATCCGATTCTCTGAAAACCCACGATTTTCCTGCACTTCCCGCAGACCTGCTGCCATAAAAAGCTCCGTTTTCCCTTATTTTTGCCCTTACAAACCAAAACGAGGGCAGCGCCTTTATTATTTTCAGGCCTTGCCGTTTGAGAGCGAAATACACCCCCTGCACAATTCCGTCGATTTGTGCAGGGGGCATTTCGTTCACACTCTGAATAATGAGGCGGAGGCCAAGCGCCGGAACGATGCAAGGAGGCAGCAGACCCGCCCTCGCAGCCACGATTATGACAGAGGACGCTAAGACAGAAAAATACACCGCAGGAGCCCCTGCGGTGCATACATAGAAACGCCCTGCAAGTTTGAGGCTTGCAGGGCGTCAGACGGTTAATGAGAGTTTCATATGGTAACCCGGGCCTATTCCTAGTAATCAAGGTTATCACAACTCTTTGAATTGTCGGCTGAACAACAGAGATATGGCAGTGACCGTGAAGCCCAAGGAGCAGAAAGCCAGCAGGACGGTGC
>CACXJE010000091.1 GCA_902767915.1 Oscillospiraceae bacterium
CCGTGATGATGAAGGGAACGATTCCGGGATAGGCGTGTTTCCTGTTCTTTCAAGAATCCCTTGCGGCAATCTTTTTCTCGTTACCGGCAAAATAACTGTGCATAATTGCTAAGAATAAAAGAGTTATTTTGCCGATAGCGTTGCGATGCTTTCGAAGAAAGGCAAAAAAACTCCGTACCGGTCGATGGATCGGTACGGAGTTTTTTGCTTTATGGGCATGACAGACCAACAAGTGAGGGGCCTGTTTTATGCGCAGATCGGCGCGTAGCGCTCAGCGTTCAGCACCGAGAGCATGAAGGCATAGGGGTCCAGGACGCCTTCCATGGCCATGGAGAAGATCCGCGGCGAGCAGCCGGAGACCAGGGCCACGCCACGGTCGTCCATGGTGACGGGCTGCTGGCAGTTCCTGGACTGAACATTCCAGAAGACCAGCTGCGGCAGCTCGTAGCCATGCTCCGCGTAGCGCTTCCGCGCGTTCTCAAAGACTGTCGCGGAGGCGTTGTTCACGCAGGCGTCGAACTCCATATCGGAGATGATATAGAGCTTCTGGGGCAGATCCTCCTGGGGCACGCTGTTTTTCACAGCCGCGGAGAGGATCAGGTCGAAGACCGCTGTGAGGTTCGTATTTGCGACCTCGCAGAAGCTGGCGATATAGCGCAGCTTCTCCACGAAGGTCTCGCCCTTGAGCTCAATCAGCTCCGGGTGCGCGGAGAACTCGATGAAGTGGTTGCGATAGGGACCCTTCGCACGCTCCAGGGCGTTCTCGTCGGTAGCGAAATCCTCCAGGGCCGCCCAGGTGGTGTTCAGGGTCTGCGCCTCCTCGGGGGTCAGGGGCATGAGGAAACTCCGCCCGTTGCCACCCAGATAGGGGTCTACCAGCTCATAGGGCAGCAACGTGCCGGTATGGAGGGTGGCCTCGCCCCTTTGCACCCGCTGCAGGAACTCGGTGTAGCGTTCCCGGTCGTTTCGGGCGAAGGCCTTGCGGTACTTGAACATGGCCTTCGAGGGCTGCTTGGCGTAATCAAAGCTGTAGTCCTTCTCCCGGAGGTTGTTCTCCAGGATGCGGATTCTGGCACGGAGGGCAGAGAGGATCTTGCGGTACTCTCGCTCGGAGAGGCCCAGCTCCTTCGCCAGCAGACGGCCGAGGCGTACCGTTTCTTCGTTGTGGGCGTTGATGGAGGGAAGCCACTTGCCCAGAAGGGACACAGGGGCGTCCTCCTGCTCGAGGACCTCCTGATCCTTGTCTAGCTGTTCTTTCAGCAGGTCAACGACGGCAGCCTTCACGGGCGAATCCAGCAGGGTAACCGCGTCGTCCCAGCGGCCGTATTCGGCAATCATGGGCAGGTTTTTAACCAGAGATTTGGGCTCGTTTACCGCCAGCCAGCGGAGCACGGCGCGGAAGACCCGGCGCTCGCCGAGGCCGCCCCGGACGTCCCGGGCGTAGAACAGCAGCTTCATGGCCAGGTCCTTATCCTCGGTCCAGGCCCGCAGGAAGCGATCAGTAATCTCCTGCTCGTCTGCCCGACGCAGCGCGCCAACGGTGGCAAAGAGATCCAGCAGCTCCGAGCCCGTGCTCCGGTTGGTCACGGCCCCGTTTTCGGTGTAAGTACGGTTGGCTTCCTGTTTCAGGTAGTTCAGCATGGAAATCACTCCTTTTCTTCTTCATAGGGACAAGCATCGTGTATAGAGAAGTAAGATAGGTAACAGAAAGAGAAGAGACATAGGTAACAGTTTTCTGGTAGAATAGAGGCATCAAGAAGCGAAGGAAGTGACGAGATGCCTTGGGAAAGGAAAACTGTTATGGAGCAGCGAGAAGAATTTGTCGAACGGGCAAGAAGTGGTCAACAAACCATGGCTGCCTTATGCCGGGAGTATGGGATCAGCCGGAAAACCGGCTACAAGTGGCTGAACCGTGCCAATTTGGGTCAGCGTCTTTGTGACCAAAGCCGCCGACCGCACCGCCAGCCTTCCAAAACAGCCCCTGAAATTGAGCAACGCATCATCGATACCCGCAAGGAAAATCCGTCCTGGGGTGGAAGAACGATCAAGGCTGTTTTGGAAGCTGACGGTTGTATCAAGCTCCCAAGCGCAAAAACCTGCAGCAACATTCTCAAACGCAATGGCTGGATTTCAGAAGAAGCCTCTTTGGAACACAAAGCCTATGAACGCTTCGAGCGTGAAATCTGCAACGAGCTGTGGCAGACGGATTTCAAGGGTGACTTCCGAATGCGAGATGGCAAACGCTGTTTTCCGCTGGATATCCTTGACGATCATTCACGTTTTTGCTTGCTTCTTGAGCCGAAACTCGCTGCTACCGGCGTTATTGACAGCTTCAAGCTGGCTTTTTATGAGTATGGGCTGCCGGATGCCGTCCTCTCGGACCACGGGATGCAGTTCGGCGGATCACGTCCCGGCTGTACATCGTTTGAGCGTTTCCTGATGGATCTGGACATTCTCCCAATTCACGGTAGAATTCTTCATCCGCAAACTCAGGGTAAAATTGAGCGATTTCACCGAACCATGAAGGTGGAGCTTCTGCGTCAGCCGTTTGACGATATTCTGGATGCAAGCCGAATGATGGGATACTTCCGTTGGAAGTACAACGAGGTTCGCCCGCACAGCGCATTGGGGATGAAAACGCCGGGCTCGGTTTATGTCCCGAGCAAAAGGCCGTACACAGAGCCGAAGGAGTTTGTCTACGATACTGGCATGAAGACAATAAAAGTCAACAACTGGGGCTATCTCCGCTTCGGCCCGGTGCAGGTCTTTCTGAGCGAGACGATGGCCGATACCAGGGTTGCTGTCCGTCAGTTAAATGAGACCAGCTTTGCTGTGATTTATCGCAATTTCCAAATTGCTGCCATTGACGCCGAGACGGGTTTGATTTGCAATCGCACCATACGGAAACTGTAACCCATGTCTATTCCCTATGTGTTACCCATGTTTCTCTTGACACATCGCTTGTCCGTTTTTCTTTTTTGTATTTTTTCAAGGCACCCTGATGCCAGCGTCCGGGGACGCTGGACTTGGCGGTTTCAAAACCATGTTTGCTGTGTGTGCCTTTATCAAGGTGCCCGGCAATACATCCGGGGTTTCCCCAAGTGGATATAAGCCTTTTGATTGGCAATCAAGCAAATTGCTGTGCGGCACCTTTATGAACCCTGCGCCGATTCCAAGCTGCGGCATCGTTGTGCCGTTAGGGGAATCCTTGGTTCCTGGTCTGCGGCATCCCTGTGCCGTTAAACGGAGCAAGCGCAGGTGTTCGCTGGGGAGAATAAACCGGCGTTGTGTCGGAAGCGAAGCCCCGCGCCTTCCGAGTGTCCTCGCTGCACACCGACACAGGAAGCAAACCGCAGCTTCCTCTAATGATAACGCCGAACCGACCCAAAGCACGAATGGAAGGCAAAGGCTGTAAATAATCTTCATATGGATTTGCTGTCCGTGCTTTATAGAATTGCAGTCATTTGCCGGTGTTTCGGAGTTCCCGTTCCGGGCGGCGTCGCAGCCGTCACCGGCGGGACGGATTCGGAAAACCGTCAGCGTACTAACCGGGCAAATACCACAATCCTTCGGTCTGTATCTGAAAGCTGATTTGCCAGCTTTTCATTTGATTGCAAGGCACCGCCCCGAGGGGCTGCAAAACGTTGTCTACAATGCTGCTGAACAGCCGAGACAGAAATAGCTCAGTTTGCTGTAGGTGCCTTATATTACAAGGCGTTGTTGTCATGCTGTGATCATAATCACCGCGGTTCTGCTGGCGGTATCGGTTCTGTTC
>CACXJE010000092.1 GCA_902767915.1 Oscillospiraceae bacterium
TGTTTTCGGTAAAATAAAAGTGCAGTAAAAGTTCCCCAGAAATGCAGCGGTGGGGCTCGAAAAGAAATGAGCCATTGCCAGCACCAGTCAAATCAAGTACTCTTTAGGTAGGAACCCCAATCCAACCTAAGGAGATGACAGAAAGGTGTTGAAAATGGCTCAAATACAGTATATCAAACATCTCTACGAAGTGGAAGAGAAAAGTTTGTCAGAAATCGCAAGACTGACAGAAAAAAACTTCCGCACGGTCCAGAAGTACGCCTACTGCGACGACTGGAGTCAAGAGAGCTTGCCGGATCTCGAGCCAAAGAGTTATCCGGTACTGGGGAATTATCTTTTCATCATTGACAAGTGGCTGGAGGAGGACCGCAAGGTCCCCCGAAAGCAACGCCACACCGCGCAGCGCATCTTTGACCGGCTGGTCAAAGAACACGGTTTCCGTGGCAGCTACTCCAGCGTAAAGAAGTACGTCCGCAAAAAGAAGTTTGCCATGAGATCGCAGGCCGGCGGTTACCTTCCGCTGAACCACCCCAAGGGCTGCGGCCAGGTGGACTTCGGGGAGTTCGTGTACTACGACGCCGCCGGGCAGGAGCAGACGGGCTATGCTCTGACGATTTCCTTCCCGTATTCCAACAAGGGTTACACGCTGGCCTTCCCCGCGCAGAACCAGGAGTGTCTGCTGGAGGGCATGAAGCGGATCTTTGAGCGCATTGGCGGCGTTCCGCTGCATCTGCGCTTTGACAACATGAGCACCGCCGTCGCCCAGGTGCTGGACGGCCACGACCGTGTTCTGACCGACGGCTTCTCCCGGTTCATGATGCACTACCGCTTCCAGGCGGAGTTTTGCAATCCCGCCTCCGGCAACGAGAAGGGCAACGTGGAGAACAAGGTCGGCTACAGCCGCAGGAACGCCTTTGTTCCGGTTCCCACGATTACCTCCTTTGAGGAGTTCAACGAGGGCCATCTCAGGCAGTGGTGCGAGGATGATGCCAAGCGTTTGCACTACATCCACAAGGTTCCCATCCAGGAGCTGTGGGAAGAGGAGCAGAAGGAGCTTCTGACGCTGCCCAGCCATCCGTTTACGGTCTTCCGCTATACCAGCGTCACCGTGAACAAGACCGGCTTCGCCACGATTGATACGAACAAGTACGGCGTCTCTCCGGTTCTGGCCGGTGAGATCGTCCAGGCAAAGGTCTTCTACGACCACATTGAGTTCTTCCACGACCACCAGAAGGTCGGAGACTTCCCCCGCAGCTACAAGAGCAACGACGAGGTCTGCGACTGGACACAGTACATTTCCATCCTCTGCCGGAAGCCCGGCGCGGTAGAGCATACCCGCTTCTTCCGCCAGATGCCGGAACGCTGGCAGGCCTATCTGGCTGAAACGACCGGCAGGGAGCGCAAGAGCGCCTTGCAGCTTCTCAATGAAATCGTCTCTGACGGCAACGCCGGTCTTTGCGACGAAGCGCTGGAGCTTGCCACAGAGAACGGACGCACCGATCCGGACAGCCTCCGCCAGTGCTATTACATGATCTCCAAGCGGGAGTACCGCCCGACGCCGCTGAAGCTGAACACGCCGGACCTGAACTACCACCCGAATCTATCCGTCTATGACGGCCTGACGGGAGGTGAGCTCCGTGCCTGAGATTGAAACCATGATGCGGCAGGTCAAGCTCGGCGGCATGGCCAAGGGCTGGCGGTCAATTCCGTTTATTGATCCTGAGCAGTACGTCACGGCCCTGCTGAAGCTGGAGTTGCTGGAGCGTGAGGCCAACCGAATCAACCGGCGGATGAAGAAGGCCAACTTCCGGGTGCTGAAAACCCTGGATGAATTCGTCTGGACGCCCAAGATTGAGCTTCCGAACGGGCTGACCCAAGCTTACATGGAGGACCTGAGCTTCCTTGGCGCCAAAGAAAACCTGATTTTCATGGGCACGGTCGGCACCGGCAAGACGCATCTCGCCACTGCCATTGCCTTGAAAGCCTGCCAAGAGGGGCGGGACGTCCGCTTCTTTACCGCCGCGGAGCTCGGAAACATCCTTCTGGAGAAAAACTCCAAGGGGTCTTTGAACAGCTTCCTCGCCGGAATGAAGAAAACCGAGTTGATTGTCATTGACGAGGTGGGCTTCGTTCCCCTGCACAAGGATGCCGCGGAGCTGCTGTTCCAGGTAATCTCCGACTGCTACGAACGCAGGAGCCTGATCATTACCTCCAACCTCGAATTTTCCCAGTGGAACACGATCTTTGGCGACAACCGTCTGACGGCGGCCCTGGTTGACCGGCTGATCCACCACTCCCATATAGTCATCTTCTCCGGCGAAAGCTACCGGCTGACCCAGTCGATGCAGCGTCAGAGAGCAGCAAAGGGGGTGTGATGCGGATGAAGCTTAATTTCCATGTGGACGTTCCCGGCGCGGCTCAGACGATCCTCCGGGAGGAATACCGGGCGTATACCAAAACTGCGGCGGTGACGGCGGCAGAGCAGCAGGAGCTCGTCGCTTGGGTCGCTGCCGGCAATTCCCCGTACAGCAATCCTTACAATCTGGCGGACGAATCCGGGCGTGAGCTCGACTTCGTGGCTGCGGCCAGGCTTACCGGCGATCTGGCTTCCGAACTGGCAGCCGGGTAGATTACCCATTGGCTTGGGGCTCGTCTACAAGGATGGGTCCCGAGCCCTACAGAAAAAGTACTCCAAAAGTACAGTCTTGGGGCTCCGGCAGGGGCTCCGATAGTACAGCGTTGGGCCTCGGAAAAGTGCTCCAAAAATGCAGTGCCGGGCCCCACCTCTACACACCAGCTGCAATCATTCTCATGCGTGCTGGCTTACCACTGCACTTTTCGGGGACCTTTCGCTGCATTTTATTGTTGACAAACACACTCCTAGCAAAGGCAACCAGCATTGAAGCTTTGCGGATGATGAAGAATTGCGGAATACAAATATTTCTCTTGAAGGGTTTACATACGAAACTCTATCTGTTTGACGAGGGACTGGTCCATGCTCTGGTGAAGTTCTGCGCCGATTTCCGAATTTCCGACGAGACCTTTCGCAAGCTGGTGACGGAATCGGAGCGGGGGCTGCACAGTTCCAGGCTTGTGATCTGTAATGAGATTTCCGTGGAGGAGTGCCTTGCGTCCATTGAGAAAAGGGACCGGCATATCTGCGCGTTCGA
>CACXJE010000093.1 GCA_902767915.1 Oscillospiraceae bacterium
CAACTGGTATTATGCGCCCGCTGTCTGGGCCTACAACGCCGGCATCGAGCGGGGCGAGAACGGTAAGTTCTCCCAGGGCACCCCCTGCACCCGCGCTGCCTTCGTGCTGTACCTGTACCGGCACATGACCGGCAACTGCCTGCTCCAAGATTAAAAAAACAGCCGATCATCTGACCGGCCACTCCAACAAATCGGGATTCAATCCTCCGTAGGGGGCGGCGTCCCCGACGCCCCGAACGTACCGTTCTCTGATACCTTCGGGCCGTCGAGGACGCCGGCCCCTACGGGTGTAATCCCCACAAATCCGATTTTTCCCGGCAGCGGACTTGTTCCGCTGCCGGGCTTTCTATATCAGGCGCCAGGGGAGTGTCCCCCGTGAAATTGCGTAGGGCGGGCTGACCGCAGCCCGCCGCCATGACCTTCCGCGTTTCGGCGGCCAAGGGTCTACCCATAAAGGGCACAGGTGGCCGCCCTGCGAAGGAGCCGCAACGGTGTGTCAGCGTATCTAAAACCCAGGTCAGAGAACGACGCCCTCCAGGGTCAACAGCTGTCGTTTTCGGTCCAGGCCTCCGTCATATCCGGTGAGCCTGCCGTCGGCGCCGATGACCCGATGGCAGGGGATCAGAATCGAAACCGGGTTCCGTCCCACGGCACCGCCCACTGCCAGGGCGGAGACCCGCCCGGAAGGGTTCCGGAGCGCCAGCCGCCGGGCCAGTTCACCGTAGCTGACGGTCTGACCGTAGGGAATCTCCCCCAGCAGAGCCCAGACCGCCTGCTGAAAGGGCGTGCCTTCCGGTGCCAGGGGCGGCAGAAAATCCGGCTTCTGCCCGGAGAAATAGAGGGCCAGCCACCGGGCAGTCTCCGCAAACAGCGGCAGCTCCGGCGCTTCCGCCCCCGGCAGATCCCGGGGATGATTTTTCTGCCCCTCCATCCACAGCCCCGCCAATCCGGCCTCCGAGGCCCCGAGGGTCAGCGTCCCAAGCGGGGAGGGCAGACGGGTCCAATATTCGATGTGCTGCAAGGCTTCCTGCTTCATAGCGATTCCCCTTTCCCAAAGAGCGACCGGCATTTCCGGGCAACGGTTTGGACGCGGCTCGAGCCCCTGCGTCCAGTATACGAGCTTTTCCGCCGGAACGCAAGAGCCGGCGTTTCAAAACCCTGCTTTGGGTCCGGAATATTACAGAAATGTATACCTTGCATAAGAGAAATCACAGAGAAATGGGCAGAATGCCACTTGAAAAAAGTTTGTACATCCTGTATAATACTTGGGGAATGATGGGGAAGAAGTTTTGTAACATCTTCCGAACCGGATTTCTACCTATTACTTTCGGGACCTTCGTCCCGGGAACGTACGATACGCAAAGGAGAAGCATCATGTTGAAACTCTACGACACCGGTATTTTTCTTGTAAATGGTGAGACCATCGTCACCGATCCTGCCCAGCTTCCCGCCGGCGTGGACAAGGAAGAAGCCAGCAAGGGCACCATGGCTTATGGCATTCTGAAGTCCCACAACACCGTGGACGACATGGAGAACCTCAAGCTGAAGTTCGACTCCATGGCATCCCACGACATCACCTACGTCGGCATCATCCAGACGGCCCGTGCCTCCGGCATGACCAAGTTCCCCATGCCCTACCTGCTGACCAACTGCCACAACTCCCTGTGCGCTGTGGGCGGCACCATCAATGAGGACGACCACAAGTTCGCGCTTTCCGCTGCCCACAAGTACGGCGGCATCTACATCCCCACCAACCTGGGCAACATCCACTCCCTCAACCGTGAACTGATGGCCGGCTGCGGCAAGATGATTCTCGGCTCCGACTCTCACACCCGTTACGGCGCCCTGGGCACCCTGGCTGTCGGCGAAGGCGGCGGCGAGCTGGCCAAGCAGCTGGTTGGCCGTACCTACGACTTCAAGCGTCCCGGCGTTGTTGCCATTTATCTGACCGGCAAGCCCAAGCCCGGTGTCGGCCCCCACGACGTGGCTCTGACCCTGGTGGGCGAGACCTACAAGAACGGCTACGTGAAGAACAAGGTCATGGAATTCGTTGGCCCCGGCATCAAGAACCTGCCCATCGAATACCGTAACGCCATCGACGTTATGACCACCGAGACCACTTGCTGGTCCTCCGTGTGGGTCACCGACGAGGAGACCAAGCGCTACTTCACCATGCACGGCCGTCCCGAGGACTACAAGGAAATGAAGCCCGCCGCTGTCACTTACTATGACGGCTGCGTCTACGTGGATCTCAGCAAGATCGAGTGCACCATCGCAATGCCCATGCACCCCTCCAACATCTACACCATCCATGAGCTGCAGGAGAACGCTGCCGACATCCTCCACCTGGTGGAAGAGAATGCCAACAAGCAGCTGAAGAAGGTCAAGATGAACCTCTCCTCCAAGTTCCATGACGGCGCCATCTGGTGCGAGCAGGGCGAGATCGCCGGCTGCTCCGGCGGTACCTACGACTCCATCTGCGCTGCCGCCGACATCCTGAAGGGCAAGTCCATCGGCAACGGTGCCTTCACCCTCAGCGTCTACCCCGGCTCCATGCCCGCTCTGGCCTCCCTGGTCAAGACCGGCCGTGTGTTCGATCTGATCTCCGCCGGTGTCATCATGCGTGAGTGCTTCTGCGGTCCCTGCTTCGGCGCAGGCGACACCCCCGCCAACGGCGAGTTCTCCATCCGTCACGCCACCCGTAACTTCCCGAACCGCGAAGGCTCCAAGCCCGGCGAAGGCCAGATCGCCGCTGTGGCTCTGATGGACTCCCGTTCCATCGCCGCCACCGCTGCCAACGGCGGCCGCATCACCGCTGCCTCCGACCTGGACGTGGAATACACCGATCCCGCCTACGAGTTCGACAAGGGCATCTACGAGAAGCGCGTCTACAACGGCTGGGGCAAGGCTGAGCCCGACTACGAGCTGAAGTTCGGTCCCAACATCAAGGACTGGCCCGAAATGCCCGCTCTGACCGACGACCTGCTGGTCAAGGTCTGCTCCTACATCACCGACCCCGTCACCACCACCGACGAG
>CACXJE010000094.1 GCA_902767915.1 Oscillospiraceae bacterium
GGAAAGGGAAGACAGCCATGGACGGAATCATCGAGCTATACGCCCCGGAATATCTGGAGCGGAAACGAAAGCGGAACCGGCTGCTGGGCAGGATGCTGATCCTGCCGGCCCTGGCGGGGCTGGGGGTCTGCGTGGCCCTCTGCATCGGGGTCAACACCGAAAACAGCTACCGGCGGATGCTCTGGACCATCATCACCAGCACCGTGACCGGGTGGATCGTGATTTATATTTATGTATTCGGCTACCGGGCCGCCAAGCGGGAGATCGCCCACGGCGAGCACCTGCAGGGGGAGGAGCGGAAGCTCCTTTCGGGCCCTGTGACCTTCTCTCCGAAGGCCAGGCGGATCCGGTCCAGCATCCGGGTCCGTGACGTGTTTGTGCAGACGCCGGAAGGGGAGCGGACCGCTCTGATCAACGCCGCCAGGGTGAAGGAGCTGGAGCGGGCGGGAAATCCCCTGCGGCTGTGGACCGCCCACGGATACGTGACGGCATACGAGGTGAACCATGAAATTTCTTAGAAATATTTTCTCGCAGCTGCATACCTTTGTACTGTGGCTGCTGATCTCCGTGCTGCTGTGGGCCTGGGTGTTCTCCTTTCTGACCGACACCAGCCGGGAAAAGAAGGTCATGCTCTTTGCCCATGTGGGGGAGCTCCATGACCGGGACCTGACCCTTCGGCTGGAGGCGCATAAGCCGGAGGGGATCAAGATGATCAAGGTCCACGACTTTGAATACCAGATGATCGACACCAGCAAGACCTTCGGGGACCTGTACATCGTGCCCCAGTCGGAGCTGGAGCAGATGCTGGAGAAGGACCCCGGGGCCGTGCTGGAGATCCTGGATCCCGGGGACCATCCCACCTATCTGTTCGAGGGCAGGCCCGTGGGCCTTCTGGCATACGACGCGGAAACCAACTGCGGCCTGGGGGCGGACAGCTATATTTTCTATCCCAGCCCGGAGTACGACGGCCAGAATTATTACCTCTGCGTCAGCAGCGACACCCTGCACTATCCCGGGGCGGAGGCGGCGGTGGACGAGGCTGCCCGGGCGGTGATCACAGACCTGCTGACCCTGTGGGAGCAGGGGCCGGAGGTCCCTGTCAGGCCACAGACCGAGACCGGGGATTAGCCCGGAACACGAATGCTCTCCACACAAAAACTACACACAATTGAAACAGAATCTTAATTAAATGGATTATTCTTAAAAAAGTTTTCAAAAAATATAGACAATGGGAAAAGAAAGTAGTATAATATACCCGTAGATTGTGGAGAAAAATCCATAATTACATCATACTTCAACGAGCAATCGTTGGAAAAATGAAATGGAGGAAAAACAATGAAGACTAAGAGAATCCTGGCTCTGCTGCTTGCGATCGTTATGATTCTCGCTCTTGCCGCATGTAAGAAGACCGAGAAGAAAGACGAAGAAGCCAGCGCCAACCTGGCCGGCACCTATGATATCATCGTCTGGGTCGGCGAGGATGCGGTTGATCTGACCAAGACCCAGATCGACAATTTCAACAAAGAAAACACCGACGGCATCGTCATCAAGGCTACCGTCAACGGCGTTTCCGAGGCCAACTCTGCCGACCAGATGCTGGCTGACGTTTCCGCCGGTGCCGACATTTACTGCTTCGCGCAGGATCAGTTCGCCCGCCTGGTGCAGGGCGCTGCCCTGGCAAAGCTCGGCGAGAAGGCTGCCGAGACCGTCAAGACTGCCAACGACCCCGGTGTCGTTGCTGCCGCTACCTCCGGCGAGGCCCTGTACGCCTACCCCATGACCTCCGACAACGGCTACTTCATGTACTACGACAAGAACGTCATTCCCGAGGAAGACGTTGACTCCCTGGAGAAGCTGATCGAGGACTGCGAGAAGGCCAACAAGTACTTCGCCTTCGAGGCCAACACCTCCGCTTGGTACATCGCTTCCTGGTTCTTTGCAACCGGCTGCCACTCCAACTGGACCACCGATGATGAGGGCAACTTCATCTCCGTCGACGACAACTTCAACTCCGACAACGGCCTGATCGCTGTCAAGGGCATGAAGAAGCTCCTCGACTCCCCGATGCACATCTCCTCCTCCTCTGCCGACGAATTCGCCAGCGATGCTGCCATCGTTGTGACCGGCACCTGGAGCTACGAAGCCATCTCCAACCTGCTGGGCGACCGCATGGGCGTCACTGACCTGCCCTCCTTCGAGGTCGACGGCAAGGAGTACCACCTGGGCTCCTTCAACGGCTGCAAGCTGATGGGTGTCAAGCCCCAGACCGACGCCACCAGAGCCGCTGTGCTGCACAAGCTGGCGCAGTACCTGACCGACGAGACCCGCCAGATGGAGCGCTTCGAAGCTCTGTCCTGGGGCCCCGCCAACCTGGCTGACCAGGCTTCCGAGGCTGTTCAGAACAACCCCGGCCTGGCTGCTCTGCTGAAGCAGAACGCCTACTCCGTCCCGCAGGGCCAGATCCACGGCTCCTGGTGGGATATCGCCAAGGTCATTGCTGACGACGTCAAGGCTGCCAAGGACGAAGAGGGTCTGAAGGCTGCTCTGCAGACCTACTACGATAAGATCAACTCCCTGTTCACCCTGGATGCCTCCTCTCTGCTCTTCGTGGGCGCCTGGAACGAGTGGAACAACGCCGACGAGGCCGACACCTACTATATGACCAAGAATGAGGACGGCACCTACACCATCACCCTGGACGTTCCCGAATCCGACTACATGGGCGGCCGTATCGTGAAGCCCGGCGACTGGGGCACCGATAAGGGCTTTGCGCAGGTTACCACCGGCGCTGACCTGATCAAGGATCTGGGCGAAGACAATCCCGACAACAACATCGTGTTCGCCGAAGCCGGCAACTACACCGTGACCTGGGACGGCACCGCGATCACCATCGTGAAGAACTAATC
>CACXJE010000095.1 GCA_902767915.1 Oscillospiraceae bacterium
GATTGTTTGGAATGGAAAGGGCGGAAGCGTCTGCTTCCGCCCTTTCGTCGTGCGGAATTGCACGTTGGAGCGGGTGACGAGGCTCGAACTCGCTACCTCCACCTTGGCAAGGTGGCGCTCTACCGGATGAGCTACACCCGCAAATGGTGCCTCAGGCCAGAGTTGAACTGGCGACACGCGGATTTTCAGTCCGCTGCTCTACCTACTGAGCTACCGAGGCGGATAAAAGAGCCAAGCCAAAAGGCTTGGCTCATGCGTGGCGACCCGGAACAGACTCGAACTGTCGACCTCCAGCGTGACAGGCTGGCGTGCTAACCGACTGCACCACCGGGCCAAATATATGGTGGAAAGTACAGGGCTCGAACCTGTGACCCCTTGCTTGTAAGGCAAGTGCTCTCCCAGCTGAGCTAACCTTCCGACGCAATCCGCATTTCATGTTCAGCGGACGTTGTTCATTATACACACCTCTCCCCTGTTTGTCAAGCACTTTTTTCAGTTTTTTTGATTTTGTTTTTCAGCCCTTCTGTTATGAATTGACAATCCGGTGCTTTCATGCTAGAATATGTGATAATGGAATTTACCCCGATCGAAAGGAGGCTGTTTTATGTCTGCATCCAGCCTGGAAAGCCGTATTCGTCAGCAGATCTTTGCCGATCCCGACCAGGAGATCCTGGAGTCCGCTGTCGGCAAGCCCCAATTGATGAAGTATCTGCAGGAGGGCAAGCTGTCGAACCCCTTCGCGGTTCTGTCGAACTACTCTGTCTACTGCAAGGGCCGCTGTCTTGTCCGAAAAAAAGGTGTGGCGCCGCAAAAGCGGCTGGTGGAATACCGCATCGATATCTCCGAGATCTCCGATATCCGCCACGTCCGCAGAAATCCCTCCTGGCTCCTCACCTTCTGCTATTTCTTCCTGATCCTGGCCCCCGCGCTGATGCTTCTGGAGCTGCTGGCGGGCTTCGGCAGCAGTCTGCATCTGTCCCCGATTCTCGGCATGCTGGTCTGCTTGCTGCTGGCCGGAATCTTCGCGCTGATCTACTTCCTCCGCAAGAAGGTCTATCTTCAGATCTCATACACCAACGGCAGCGTCAGTCTGGATTCCGCCTTTCTGCCGGAGGCGGAGGAGCGTGCCTTTGTGGCGCAGCTCAAGCAGCAGCTGGCCGCGTGGGACGAATATGTGGAACGGCAGCAGTACAATCAGACCTACAACCGGGCCTACAATCAGGCCTTCAACCAGGCCTATCAGCAGGCCTTCAGCGAAGGCTATAACCAGGGCTCCAACCAGGGCTACCAATACGGCTACCAGCAGGGCAGCTACCGGCAGCCCCCCGCCGGTCCCAACGGACAGTAATATTGGATCATCCACAGCCCCGATCCCGCATACAGCGGCGATCGGGGTTGTTTTTTTGATGGATGGATTCTACTTTTCACCCACGGAATACCCGGCAGGCTTATCCCAGTCCCTTCCGGGACTTCCGAAAACGGTACGATTTTCAAATTCCCTCTTGACATCGTAACAATGTTATGCTATGATCGGATCGTAACATTGTTACGTAACGGTGTTACGAAAGGAGGAGCAATGGATCCGAATTATATTTCGAAAAAGGAGCTCTTGGAGCTGTACGGCATCTCCTACGGAGCCCTGTACCGCTGGAAGCGGATGGGGCTGATCCCCGAGGACTGGTTTATCCGGAAATCCACCTCCACCGGGCAGGAAACCTTCTTCCGACGGGAGCAGATCCTGCCCCGAATGGAGCAGATCATGGCCCGGGGCGCCTCTCTGGAGGCGCTGGCCTCCGAGTTGAACCGGCCCAGGCAGGCGCCGCCGAAGCCGGTGCTGGTGATTCGGGACCGGTATTCCACACACCGCTATCCGCTTGACGAGCTGGAATCGGTTTGCCTGGTTCTCGGAACGGAGCAGCGGGATTTGCTGAAAGAATTGAAAGGAGTTTTTTCTCATGAGTGAGTATACGGACATCAGAATCCACGGTGCGGAGCGGAAGCCGGGCGGCCGCTACGGTGTGGTGGAAATCAGCGGCAGCGGAAAGTTTGACGGCAGCGTGGAATGTGATTCCTTCCGTCTCTCCGGGGCGGGAGAGGTGGAAAACGGCGGGCTGACGGTTCACGGTCCCCTCTCCTGCTCCGGCGCCGGCAAGATTGGCGGTCCGGTAACCGCGGATTCCCTGAATGCCTCCGGCGCCCTGACTGTGAAGGCAGAAGCCCAGGTTTCCGGTCCGGTCCGGGTCTCCGGCAGCATCAAGGTCGAAGGAAATCTCCGGGCGGACGCCCTGACGGTCTCCGGGATCTGCACGTTAGAAGGCTCTGCGGCCGCCACCGGAATGGAGATCAGCGGAATTCTGCGGACCCCCGGGGACGTGCAGGCGGAGGTCTTCCGGTCCACCGGCTGTTTGGAGATCGGCGGGCTGCTGAACGCCGAAACCGTGGAGATCCAGCTGGCCGGAGAAAACCGGGTCGCCTCCATCGGCGGCGGAACCGTCCGGGTGGTGAAGCGGGACGCGGGCTTCCGGTTTTTCCGGAAGCGGCCCAGTCTGAACGCGACCCTCATCGAGGCCGACGAGATCACGCTGGAATACACCGACGCCGAGACCGTCCGGGGCGTCAACGTCCACATCGGGCCGGAATGCGTTATCGACCGGGTGGAATATTCCGGCAGCCTCACCACAGACGCCAACTGCACGGTGCGGGAGAAGGTTAAGGTTTGAGGTAAGAAAAACGGGGTTTGTGGGGATGATTCCGTAGGGGCCGGCGTCCTCGACGGCCCGCAGATATCAAAAAACGGTACGTTCGGGGCGTCGAGGACGCCGCCCCCTAC
>CACXJE010000096.1 GCA_902767915.1 Oscillospiraceae bacterium
CGGCGGGCGACTATATTCCATGTTCTTACAGCACAGTGTCGGCAAGGCTTGGGGCCTAAATACTCTCGGTTTATCAAAAACGCCTGTTGCAAAATCCAGAAAAACATATATAATATATTTTATTGTTTTTTTCTGGGAGGGGCGTGTATGGAGTATCGTGCTTTACTGGATCGACTGCAGGACGGTCGGTTTCGGAAGCTCCATTTATCTCAGAAAGCGCTGCGGGCACGGATGAAGGAGTCTGGGTTTTTGGCCGGACTGCCGGCCACGCTGGGGGCCCGGCGCGTCCGCTGTTCAGAGGTGCTCTCCTGGTGTCAGCCGGTGATGGACGCCCTTTGCCCCCCGCCGGAGGGAGGCTGGCTGCTATGCTGCTACGAGGAGCTGGCCCACCGCCTTTTCCCCGATCCTCAGCGGCGCCCCATCGGCCAGTCGGAGGCTCAGGCCATGGAGTTCTATCTCACCGTCCTGGACTTCTTTCTGGAGACGGAGGCCGGCCGCTGCCCCCACGATCCCCTGAGCGACATCCCCTCCCTGACCGAGGCGGAGCTGTCTTGCAGCCTGATCCGGGACGAGTATGAGCGGTTTTGCCGGGCGATCGCAGCCTCCCGCTTCGTGACGCTCATGCGGCTGGGCCGGGAGACCATGCCATTCGATCCCGCCTCCCATCCCATCGGGGTCCATTCCCTGGCGCTGCACATGGCCCGCCAGGCAAAGATGGCAGGCATGACCGTGGACGTCCCCCTGGTCAGCGCCGCCTCTCTGGCCCATGACATCGGCAAATTCGGCTGTCGGGGCCAGGACGCCCAGCGGATCCCCTACCTGCATTATTACTATACGGACCGGTGGCTCACGGAGCAGGGCCTGCCCCGGATCGCCCACATCGCCGCCAACCACTCCACCTGGGATCTGGAATTCGAAAACCTGAGCCTGGAATCCCTGATCCTGATCTATGCGGATTTTCGTGTGCGGGGGACCCGGGAGAACGGACGGGAGATCGTGCGCATCTACGATCTCTCCGAGAGCTACGACATGATCTTCTCCAAGCTTTATGACATGACGCCGGAGAAGCAGCGCCGGTACAGAACGGTTTACTATAAACTGCAGGACTTCGAGCGGCTGCTCATCCACTGCGGCGTGCGCACCGAGATCACGGCGGAAGCGCCCAAGCCCCTGGCGCGGCCGAACCCCGCCCTGCTCTCCGACCGGGAGAGTCTGGACGCCCTGCGAGAGCTCACGCTGGAGAACAACATCCGCCTCATGTACGATATGTCCCGGGACGTGAGCTTCGGGCAGCTGCTGGATAGGGCCCGCAGCGAAAAGAACCTGCACCGCATCCGGACGTATCTGCAGATCTTCGAGGAGTTCAGCACCTATATGACCGGAGCCAACAAGCGGCGGACGCTGGCCTTCCTCTACGAGCTGCTGACCCACCATCAGGGGGACGTGCGCCGCCGCAGCGCTCGGATCATGGGCCAGATCCTGGCCAACAGCGGGCCTCGCTACCGCAAGGAGGTCCCCGCCTCCGCCCCCCAGTGGGCCGTGGCGCCGGCCACGGCGGCCATCCTCAACGAATCTGTGGAGCTGTGGAACCACTATACCGACATCTGCCTGCACCCGGACTACAAGATCGCCGCCAAACACGCCACCCGGATCTCCAATTCCCTGAAGATCATATCTAAGGCCCTCTTCGAGAGCTGCCCGGCGGAGGACACGCTCCTGTATCTGGAGCCCCTGCTGCGACGGCTGGAGCAGGAAACCGGGGAAGCTCTCTTCGCTTTGATCGACGGGCTGTTCTATCTGCCCATGGACCGGCTGAGCCGAGAACGGCTGGCGGAAGTGATCGAAACGCTCCTTCAAAAGCTGGCGGTGGCCGAGGAGCCCCTGCGGGTGGTGATCCTCCGGCGTCTCGACCAGTTCTGGCCCCTGTTGGGACCGTCGGCGCAGCAGGATATCCTACAGCGCCTGCCGGAACTGCTGCCGGGATCCATGGACTGCGCCGAGCGGTATGTTTTGTCCCGCCTTCGGGGCGAAGCGCTGCCGGAGCTGCCCGTTTCGGAGCTCTATCTGCGGGATTTGAAGACGGCCGTCCACTGGATCGTGAAGCTGACCCAGGTGGACGCGCTGACCGAGGAAGCGCTCCTCCACCCGGAGCACGCCTTCCACACGGCCATGCACCTTTCCAATCTCCTGTCGGTCAGCGAGCATCTGCCGGTGCGGGAACGGGCCGGAGCCTCCCTGCTGCGGCTGGTGGACCGGCTGCCCCTCGATCAGCAGAACGAGATCATCGTGGACCTGCTGCGGGAGCTGGAGACCGGTCAGGACGAGATTTCGGCGTTCATCCCGGATTATGTGGGCGTACTGATCGCCAAGCTCCCGGACAAGGAACTTTCGGAGTGTCTGGCCTATCTTCGGAACCTGATCCGCTCTTCCACCATTCGGACCGCTACGGCCAGCCTCCTGACCCTGAGCCGGATCCTGCCGGAGCTGCCGGACAGCGAGAGCGCCCGGGCGGACGAGATATTGGGGATCCTGCTGGCCGGCGTCTCCCATTACAACGACACCATCCACGGGACCGCCCTCACCGTGCTCTGCGAGCGGGTGCTGGCGCGCCGCCCTCCCGGACCGGCGAAAGCAGGAATATTGTGCCCGGGTGGGCAAGAAGCTCCTCTGCCTCCTGACGGAGCCCCGGCAGGGGGAGTATACCCGCTTCACCCAAACGGCGGTCCTCAATCGGCTGTACCGCTTCCTGGTCCGCTGCCGGGTTTTGGAGCTGCCCTTCCTCTACCCCGCCCAAAAGCCCGTGGCCTTCTTCCCGGGCACCTTCGACCCCTTCACCTCCGGGCACAAGCGGATCGTGGAGGAGCTGTGCCGCCTGGGGTATGAGGTGTATCTGGCCCCGGACGAGATCCCCGTCAACATCGCCTATCCCCAGGAGCTGAAAAAGCTGTCCGATCTCTTCCCCGGTCGAGCTCTCTATCTGGTCACCGGCAGCGACGTCATCGCCAACGCCTCCGCCTACCGGAGCGAAGCGCCCGGCAGCGCGGGGGACTACAACCACATCGTCTTTTTGCGGGAGGAGACGGAGCGAAGGGTGGTGGAGGAGCGCATCCGGGGCCGGAAGCAGATTTTGAGCCTGCCGGAGTTCTATGAAAGCGTATCGTCCACCCGCATCCGCCAATATGTGGATCAGAACATGGATATCTCCATGCTGGTGGACCCCACCCCATGGTCCAGAGCTATATATTCGAAAACAATCTGTATCTTCGGGCACAGCAGTACAAGGCCCCTCTGCAGGCCAGGGAGTTTCGCCTCGACTTCGGCCGGAAGGAGGATGGGTATGTGACCCGCCTGGTGGGGATCGCCGACGGCAAACCCTTTGCCCGGGCGGAGGGCAGGACCGTCCGCAGCGACAGCTTCTACGGCCTCACCGGTTCCGCCGAGGCGGCTGACTTTTTGCGGGCCAGGACCTCCGGCCGGGTGCTGCTGGTCACAGCCGTTCAGGCCCAGCAGCCGGAGCAGGTGCAGCTCCTGGTGAACGAGCTGCTGGTCCGCTGCCTCAGCTTCGACCACACCTATGCCCTCTGCCGTCAGGATATACATGAAGCCCTGCCTTCCCTGCTGCCCCAGTTCGGCTTTCTGCCGGTCATTGGGGCGCCGGGGCTGTGGTATGTGGATATGCGGACCCCGGTGGTCCTGATCCAGGACGTGCTGCGCCGGTTCAAGGAGCCCCACCGCAGCGACCCCGTGTTGGCGGACGTGGTAACCAGATCCCGTATCAAGCTCCGCCTGGGCCTCGCCGCCCTCTATCCCGGAAAGCTGTTGCTGACCTTCGACGCGCTGCTGCTCGATCAGGCGCTGACCGAGCTGGTCCGCCAGGCTAACGGGGTGGCGGACCGGGTGCTCGGGGACAGGACCCTGGGGCCCTACATGTGCGTGCCCTTCGGCAACATCCTCTCCGGGGAGATCGTCCCCAACACCGTCACCAAGAGCATGCACCTCGATAAGGCGCTGGCGGAGGATTCCCTCCATTATCGCATCGGGCACATGCGGGGCTACTCCGATCTGGGCGTCCAGGTGCAGACGCTGGCCTCCTTCCACCGCCCCCTGATCCTGACGGACGATCTGCTGCACAACGGATACCGGCTCCGGCGGCTGCAGGAGGTGTTCCGAAGGGAGCAGGTGGAGATCCGCGAGGTGATCGTGGGCATCCTTTCCGATACCGGCCTCGATCTCATGGCTCAGCAGGGCTGTCGGGTGGAGGCGGTCTACCACATCCCCAACCTGCTGCATTGGTTCAACGAGAGCCTGCTCTACCCCTTCATCGGCGGGGACAGCGTGGAAGGCGCGTCGGGAGGCGAAGGCCCCCTGCCGTCGGCCAACATGATCCTGCCCTACTACTATCCTACGTATCTGGGCGACGTGGGGGAGGAGCAGATCGCCAGATCGCCGCCCTGTCCCTCTGTGCCCTGACCAACGCCCGGGACATCCTCAGTGCCATGGAGAGCCGGCACCAGTCGAGCTTCGGGACGCCGCTGACCATACGGCGCCTGGACGAAGCCTTTTTGGAGCCCCGAGTCCCCTACCGGAGCAACGACCTCAAATACCGATCGGACGCGCTGCCTTCGTCCTACCTGAAGGACGATATGGACCTGTTCCGCCGCCTCCGGCCCGGGACCGACAGAAGCCGTTGAAGGAAGGAGGCGTCGTTCATGGCTGAGTATTATGCGTATCAGGGGCTGTGCC
>CACXJE010000097.1 GCA_902767915.1 Oscillospiraceae bacterium
AGATATTTTTTAAGCGCAGCGCCGTTGAATCTATCCGGGGCGGATGGCTCTCCGTGCAGAGCTTTTTTGATCGCTGACGATAGATAAATTCCAGTTTGTTGAGGTACGAAAAGGGAAGTGGTCATTTGTCGTTTGACAAACGACCACTTTCCTTTTTCGATGTGCTATCATGTAGCCACAAAGAAAAACAAGGAGGTCACGCATTATGTACGGAGCAATTTTAGGAGATATGATCGGCGCGCCCTATGAATTTGACAAAGGCAGCAAGACGAAGGAATTCCCAATGTTCACAGAAAAGAGCCACTTTACCGATGACAGCGTGATGACCCTTGCCGTGGCGGAGGCCCTGCTGGATAGTATGGGCGGCACGGAGGCCCAGGTCAAGGCAGCCCTGGTGCGGTCCATGCAGAAGTGGGGACACCGTTACCCCAACGCGGGCTACGGCGGGATGTTCTTCCGTTGGCTGCGAATGAAAAACCCGAAGCCCTACGGCAGCTTCGGCAACGGTTCCGCCATGCGGGAGCGTGGCCGCCGCCATCTGGCTGGCCCGGCACGGCAACAGCAAGGAGGAGATCAAGGACTACATTGTCCGGGAATTCGGCTACGATCTTTCCCGGACCTGCGATGAGATCCGTCCGGGCTACCACCATGTGGAAACCTGCCAGCAGACCGTCCCGGAGGCGATTACCGCCTTTCTGGAGGGCACGGATTTTGAGGACGTGATCCGCACGGCGGTGTCCCTGGGCGGCGACTGCGACACCCTAACCTGCATCGCCGGCAGCATGGCCGAGGCCATGTTCGGCGTGCCCCTGCTCTTTGAGGCCGAGTGCAAGGCCCGGCTTCCCGAGGAGCTGCGGGCGGTGCTGGAGCGCTTCGACGAGGCCAGAGGCCATACCATGCCAAAGCCGGAATACGATCTCGGTGACAACAGCGGCATCACCGATGCGATCGATGCGTAATGCCGACAGCAGCCGGGAGCATCTGATCGGCGTTCTGGAGGCGGACAAGCAGGAAAACCATATTTCTAGGTGATTAAGAATTCCCCTACAATAGCGCATACAATAGCGCAATGAAAAAAACTGCCCTTTCCCCGGGAGGGAAAAAGACAGTTTTCGCAAACTATAAAAGGTTTGCATTGCTTGCCGGTTTGGTGTTATTCTGCGGCAGGCTCCTCGACGGGGGGTTCGGCAGGCTCCTCCGGGGCAGGTTCTTCGACGGATTCTTCGGCTTCTTCCGGGGCGGTGTGATTGATCCCGGACGGCGGAATCGCAAAGGTGTAATGATCCTTATCCTCGCCTTCGCCGTGGGGCGTCTTCTTCACTGCCCACAAGAGGCTGCGCACCACAATGGAGCCGGTCTCCTCGTCCTTTTTGACTTGATACGGAACCACAGACAACGCCAGCGCGCCAAGGGCAACGCGGCCAATGATCTTTCCGACCTTCATGGAAATACCTCCTCTGCAAGTTTGTTCCATTATAAACCGCAGACCAAAGCTCTGTCAAGGCTCCTTGTATGGAAATTTAATCGCTGCCCGCCGATCCCGGCAAGCAGGGCAACTGTATATTCAGATACGAAAACCCGTTTTCCTGAAAATCGGAAAGCGGGTTTTTTCTGTGCTTGTCGGGATTCCCCACAGCCGCGCGTTTTTTGCAAAATCGCGTCCTTATGGCTTTGCGGATTCATCGACGGTCAGATTACGATACACCTCATGCCCCAAAATGCGAATCACGATTCCGGTCTGATAATCTGTATCCTCAATTGCAGCATAATAATCATCAACTTCATAGGCAAGCGCATGATATGTTGTCATTCCGGCCGGCCTTGCCACGCCGAATGGAATCAAGCTGATAATCAGTGCAATCACAAGGAAGATAACGATTCTTTTTACGGTTTTCTTCTTCATATATAGATATTCCTGTATTGGTTCCGATGCGTTATCCATCAATATAGGGCGAGCCCACATGTTTAATGTACCACGAACTTCACGATGCTGCAACATTCAAAAGAGTAATGTTGCCGCAAATTCGAATTGCATAATTCTCCAAAGTTTGCAGATAATAGCACGGAATACAAATAAAACAAAGGAGAGGCGCGCATGAAGGCAACAGGCATAGTCAGACGCATCGACGACCTGGGTCGGGTCGTGATCCCTAAAGAAATCCGCCGCACCCTGCGGATCCGCGACGGTGACCCGTTGGAGATTTACACGGAGAAGGACGGAGAGGTTATTTTCAAAAAGTATTCCCCCATGGGGGATTTGCATGAGTTTGCCGGGCGGGTTTGCGAGGCCATTGCGAAAAACACCGGCTTTCCCGCGGCGGTCTGCGACCGGGACAGCGTGATTGCCGCGGCCGGACCCGGGAAGAAGGATCTGGCGGATCGTCGGCTGGCCCAGGGAGTCATTCATCGGCTGGAGGATCGGTCGCACTACTGCTTCCGGGGGCAGGGTCTGCCCTGTCCCGTTTTGGAGAACGGGGAGCAAATTCTCGGCGCGGCGGTGCCGATCCTCTCGGAGGGGGATCTGGTGGGAGGCATTCTTTTGCTGGCCCTGCCGGAGAAAAGCAAGTATCCCGGGGAGTTTGACCTGCGGCTCATTGAGACTGTAGCCGGCTTCCTGGGCCGGCAGCTGGAGGGTTGACCCGACCCCCGCTCCGCTCATTTTCTGTGTTGAGTCTTCGCCTGACTTGTGCTATACTACAGGCACAGGACTTTGAAGCAGCCCGTCCGGGAAGCCCCCGGCGGGTACAGACGACACAGAACATGAGCGGAGTTTTTTATCATGGCATTTTATGAATTCAGAAAAATCATCCGGAAGCTCCCCGGCAAGGTAATCCGGGAGATCCCCCTGCCAAAGCCCGCCGTGACCCAGGGCTTCGGAACCCGTGGGCAGATCGGCGGGATCTGCAGGGAGCTTGGGCTCAAATCCGTCCTGCTGGTGACGGACCAGACCGTATTCCGCCTGGGCTGCCACGAGAAGATAACGGCCTCTCTGGAGGAAAACGGCATCCGCTGCACGGTCTTCCATGAAATCGACTCCGAGCCCACCGTGGGCATCGTGGAGGCGGGCCGGGCAGCCGCTCTGGCCTGCGAGGCCGAGGGCATCGTTGCCCTGGGCGGCGGGTCCGTGCTGGACAGCGATTCAGGAGGCCGACACGGAGCGGCTGATCCGGATGGTGGCCGCGGACTCCATCAACTACTCCCCCGTCAAAACCTTCCGGGACGAGGAGCTTAAAAAGATTTTGGAACACATTCACAGAGGTGCATGACAATGGACGATATGGAGAAAAAAATCAGCGGCCTTGTGGCCGCCCAGCGGAGCCCATGAGACGGAACTGGAGGCGGCCCTCTACGAGGACCTGGGCAAGAGCAAGACCGAGGCTTACCTCTGCGACGTGGGTCCGGTGATCGTGGAGATCAACGAGATCCTCCGGGGTCTGAAAAAATGGGCGAAGCCCGAATGGCATTTCAGCGGCCTGATGTGCTTCCCCAGCACCTCCACCAGGGTCTACAAAATGCCCTACGGCGTGAGTCTGATCATCAGCCCCTTCAATTTCCCGATCCTGCTGACCCTGGGGGTCCTGGCCGCCAGCATCGCCGGCGGTAACACCGCGGTGATGAAGACCAGCTCCAAATCCGCCGCCTCCACCCGAGCCCTGCAGAGTCTGATTGCCGACACCTTCCCGCCCTCCTATGCGGCTGTGGTTGACGGGGGC
>CACXJE010000098.1 GCA_902767915.1 Oscillospiraceae bacterium
AATACCCTGGCCGGGGCAGGTGGTCCGGTAGAAACGGACGGCAAAGAGCCTTCCCCCTGGGGGTCGAAGTGTCCGGGGGACACTTCGGCTCAATCCAGGCGAAGCCACAATTAACCATAGGTGCCCCGAAGGGGCGGATGAGGGGGAAGCGTTGCAAGAATTATCATACGAACGATAGGCGTGCGATGTTCTCCCCTCATCAGTCACGCTTCGCGTGACAGCTTCCCCCCAGGGGGAAGCCACTTGTGCTCACCTGCAACGTAATACAATTACCTCGACAAATTACGATTCTTAATATATGGGCCTGTCGCAGAACACCAACATCTGCGGCAGGCTCTTTTCATGCCTATGAACGCAAAATAGATGGATAATTGACGCTCAATCCAGAAATCAGGCAACAGCAAAGCCAGCCCCCGGAGGTTTTCCAGGAACAACCAGCAGGCAGATTCAATTTTTCAGCCTAAGCGGCCTTCAACCTGGAAAGATGGGTTTGAAGCCGGCCGTTTTCCCTCTTCATCCATAACTTTTTCAAATCAAAGGCCAAGGCAAGGAAGAACAATTCGGAACGGATCTTTGCCTTCCCCCTGGTCAAAAATCTGCGAAAACCGAAATCCGTTTTTAGTAAACCGAACGCGCCTTCTACCTGAATGGACCGGCAGATTCTCAGATAAATGCCCTTCTCAGATGTAATATTCCGGAGAGACTGATTCCGCAAGTGCTGAAGGGTCTTGTTCACCCGGAGTTCCTTTGGCTGCTCCGGGTCTTTTGCCTGGCAGCATTGGGCCCTGACCGGACAACCCCACCGGACAACCCCTGCAGTCCTCGCAGCGGTACCGGGCTGTTGTGACAAAGCGGCCGTCCTGCAGTTCCGTACACTCTCTGCGCAGAGGGAGCCTGCGGCCCTGGGTGCAGAGGAAGCAATCTTCGTCAGCGTCGTAGGTCATATTCTCCATGCGCCCGATCTGTTTCTTGAATTTCCTGTGCTTTCTCTGCTCATGGTTGGCAGGCTTGATAAAGCTCATCTGTCCGTTGGACTCCAGAAACAGGTAGTTCCCCAGGCGTTCATATCCGGCGTCCGCCGTCACGGAGTCGTATTTTCCCCCATGCTTCTGCTGCAGTGTCCTGAGAAAGGGGACCAGGGTTCCGTAGTCTGTACGGTTGGAAAATGCGTCTATCCCTGTGATATACTCGCTGTTCACCGCGATCTGCACATTGTACCCAGGCTTGAGCTGCCCGTTCCTCATATGGTCGTCTTTCATCCGCATGAATGTGGCGTCCGGATCGGTTTTGGAATAGCTGTTGCGGCTTTCGCCCATGCGCTCCAGCTTTTCCTCATATTCCTTCCAGCGGCAGCGCAGGGAATCCAATGTCTCCCATTCCTTTTGTTCTTCGCTTTTGTGTCTGCCTTTGCCATAAACAAACGCGATCCCTTCTGCCGCTTCTTCCAGGTACTGTTCCAGTTCCGGCAGCGTGTGGATGGACAGGGCGGCCTCCACTTTTTCCTTCACCTTTGCAAGATGCTTCTCCGTGGGCTTACGCCATACGAAGGTATATCGGCCTGCCGCACTTTCCAGCTTCGTGCCGTCGATAAACACGGTCTCGTGATCCGTTTCTCCCTGTTCCTCCAGCAAGCGGACATACTGGTAGAACAGCTCTTCCACAGCGTCGCTGCACCGTCCGGTCCGGAACCTGGCGAAGGTCGCGTGGTCCGGGACAGGTTCTCCCTCCAGCAGCCAGAGAAAGTCGATCCGATACCGGCACGCCTCCTCCAGCTTCCGACTGGAATAGATCTGGCACAGATAACCATAAACCATTACCTTGAACATCACCCGTGGATCGGCTGCCGATTTCCGCCCGATGGGCGAATACGCTTCATACAGTTTCCTGTAATCCAGTTCCTCAAGCTGGGCGCTGACCAGCCGGACGGGTGCGTTCTCCGGTAACATGATTTCGTTGTCCAATGCAAAAACCAGTTGACCATTCCGCTCATATACCTTAAACTGGTCTTGCGTTTTTGTATTCACAACCTAATTTTAACGCAAAGGACTGAGCCAGCCAACCCCTTTCGGGGCCAGCTGGCTCTTCCTTTTATGGCTCGTCGTTTTGCAACGGGCCCGTCCGTATGGTACAACTTCCTGGGCGCACAAAATGCGCCCGCCATGGGCCTGGAGTTGTCCAGAAAAGTAGAGCCTGAAAACACACAAAAACGTTACGGATGCGAAATTTGCAGACGAAGTGGAGCGTAGCGGAACGGAGTCTGCAAATTTCGGCGGCTAGGCCGCCAGTCCCAGGGCGGCATCCCGAAACTGCTCCGGCGGCAGTCCGTCGGGATTCGACGTGTACACTCTCAATCGATTGTAGTAAGTAAAAACATATCGAAACACCAGCGTCCTGACCTCTTCCATCCGCATCCGATACGCCGGGATCCGGTAGAGCAGTTCCTTCTTCAAGGTGGCGAAGAAGCTCTCCATCCGGGCGTTATCATAGCAATGCGCCACCCCGCTGAGGCTCTGAACAAGGCCCTTGGCGGCCAGCGTTCTCCGAAAAGCTTCGCTGGTGTACTGGCTTCCACGGTCGCTATGGAGGATCGGGAAACGTCCTGCCGCAGCCGTTACAGTGTTGATGCACAGCTCCTTCTTCATGTTGTTCGCCATGCAAAGGCTGAGGATCTCACCGTTGAAACAGTCCAGGATGGGAGAGATGTAAAGCTTGCCGTCAGCGCATTGGACCTGGGTAATATCCGTCAGAAGCTTCCGGAACGGTTTCTCTGCGCTGAAATCCTGCTTGATGAGGTTTTCGGCCTTCATTGCCTTCGGATCGGCCTTTGTCAACCCCTTCGGGCGCCGCTTTCGCTCATGCAACCAGCCGTTCTCCCGCATGAGACGTGTTATCCTCCGGATTCCCGCTCGGATCCCATGCTGAGACAGCGCCAGCTGCATCCTCCGCACCCCGTAGTTGTCGTTCCACAGATGCTCGTCCAGCACCTCTTTGATTGCCCCCGAAAGAAGCTCGTCCCGTGTGGGCCTGTCCTTGCGCCTGACCCAGCGATAGTAGCCCGATATGCTGACCTGCAGCACCCGGCAGATATCCTTCACCGGCCATCTGCCACGGTTCCGGTCTGCGAAGCCATACCGAAGCCGCGCTTTCACTTCTTTCGGTTCTTTGCGAAAAAACCCAGCGCCTCCTGGAGGATCTCATTGGAGCGCCGCAGCTCTGCGTTCTCTTTCCTGAGCTGGTAGATCTCCTGCTCCTTCGGGTCCGCAGACATCCGCTTATGGCCGCTGCCGATATAGGCCTGGCTGCCGTAGCACTTCTGCTTGTAACGCCAGTGTGACAGCGTGTTGTAGGAAATTCCTAGCTGCTCTGCGGCGTTCTTCACGCCGATCTCCTCCGACAGGCGGACCGCCTCTTCTTTGAAACTCTTTTCGTAGGTCATCTTCCACACCTTCCTTTGCTTCTATTCTATCATACTTTTGGTGCGTTTTCTGACTCTACGAAAATGATAGCAGTCCATTCAGCGTTTCCGCATCCGCTCCGTTATAGATCTCCGCCTGCGCTGTTCCGATCCGGACCGTTGCTGCGATATGACCGGCTGTGTGTATGGGGGCTTCG
>CACXJE010000099.1 GCA_902767915.1 Oscillospiraceae bacterium
CATCGTCTGCCGCCAGCTGCGCCTGGAGACCCGGGCGCCGGAGCTTGGCGAGTGGCGGGAGATGGTGGAGCGGATCCGGCACCCGAAGAGGACGGTGGCCATCGGCCTGGTGGGCAAATACGTACAGCTCCACGACGCCTATCTCTCCGTGGCCGAGGCCCTGCGCCACGGGGGCTACGCCTGCGGCGCTGCGGTGGAGATCCGCTGGATCGACAGCGAGGAGATCACCCGGGAGACGGCCCGGGAAAAGCTCGCGGGCTGCGACGGCCTGATCGTCCCCGGCGGCTTCGGGGATCGGGGCGTGGAGGGCATGATCGAGACGGCCCGGTATGCCCGGGAGCGGGATATTCCCTTCCTGGGCATCTGCCTGGGGATGCAGACCGCGGTAGTGGAATTTGCCCGGAACGTCTGCGGTCTGGAGGGGGCCTCCTCCGGCGAATGGGATCCCCGCAGCCCCCACAAGGTCATCGACTTCCTGCCCGATCAGAGCGAGGAAGTGAAGAAGGGCGGGACCCTGCGCCTGGGCGCCTGGCCCTGTGTGCTGGACCCGGACAGCCGCATGGCGGCGCTCTACGGCCGGAGGGAGATCCGGGAGCGGCACCGCCACCGCTACGAGTTCAACAACGACTACCGGGACCGTCTGCAGACCGGTGGCCTGAGCCTGTGCGGCCGGTCCCCGGACGGCACGATCATCGAGGCGGTGGAGCTGCCCGACAGGCGCTTTTTCATCGGTGTCCAGTTCCACCCGGAGTTCAAAAGCCGTCCCAATCGGCCGCATCCGCTCTTCGAGGGCCTGATCCGCGCCGGACTGGGGGAGTAACGCGGGATTCCGGACATAAAAAACCGGGGCGGTACCCTGATCAGTACCGCCCCGGTTGGCGTTATCGGTATGGTATTACAGCCCGTATTCCTGAGCCAGCGCTTTGAAGGCGGGCAGGGAGCGAAGGATCATCTCCTCGGTGACGCAGTAGGCCAGGCGCACGTAGCCGCCCAGGCCAAAGTCGTCGCTGGGCACCAGCAGCAGCTCGTGCTTCTTGGCCCGTTCGGAGAAGGCCCTGGCGTCCGGTTCCGGGGTGCGGACGAAGAGGTAGAAGGCCCCGTCGGGATACACGCAGTCATAGCCCATTTCGGTCAGGCTGTTGTAGAGCAGATCCCGGTTGCGCCGGTAGATCGACACGTCCGCGGTCTGGCCGATGCACTTCTCGATCACCCGCTGCATCAGGCTGGGGGCGTTGACATAGCCGCAGGCCCGGGCCGCGCCGGTGAGGGCGGCGTAGACCGTATCGCCGTCGGCCATCTTCGGGCTCACAGCCAGGTAGCCGATCCGCTCGCCGGGCAGGGAGAGGGACTTGCTGTAGCTGTAGTCCAGAATGGTGTTGTCGTAGAAATGCAGCACGCAGGGCACTTCCCGGCCGTCATAGACCAGCTCCCGATAGGGCTCGTCGGAGACCAGGTAGATGGGATGACCGTAGCGGGCCTCACCAGTACGCCGCCCACGCCCTCGGTGAACATCCGGTACTCCGGGAAGAAGGGGGCGAAGGCGATGACTTCCTCCCCGGGCTGGACCAGCGCCCGCAGGCAGATGGCCAGACCCGCGGCGGCGCCGCAGATGATGTACAATTTGTCCGGGTCCAGCTCGGCGGCATAGCGCTTGCGCATATCCTCGGCGATGGCCCGGCGCAGGCTGGGAAGACCGGCTGCGGTGGTGTAGCCGTGCAGCGTGCAGCTGTCCAGCGAGAGCAGCTCACGGATGGCCTCGTTCACGCAGTCGGGGGCGGGCACACTGGGATTGCCCAGACTGTAGTCGAAAACGCGGTCGGCTCCGATTTCCGCCTTCCGGCGGGCCCCGTAGGCGGCCAGTTCCCGGATGCAGCTCTTGCTGCGGCCGAAGCCCAACATGGTCTGAGAGATCATAGCGATACCTCCGCTTCAAATTTTAGAAGGATTCCTGAAAAAATTATACCTGTTTCCTCCGCAAAGTGCAAGTTATTTGTAGGAATCGGTGAAATTTAGCTTCCAGAAAACGGATTTCTCATTGACTTTGAACAAATCTTGTAATATCCTTAAAAGGGATGAGTTAAAAGAGAAACAATGGACGGAAATTGAGGGGTATTTTGTGAAGAAGGAATTTTTCGTTCTATTTCTACAACCGTTTGACGAGCTTGGGCAAGAGTTATTTCTGCTTTTTCAAAATAGCGTGACAAAAGAGAATTTTCTTCGCGGATGGCAGCAAGCAAAATATGTTCAGTTCCTACATACGAAACATGTAAAGACCGAGCTTCAACTGCTGCAACATCAAGCAAATTCTGCATTCTTTGAGAAAGTGGTATTTCTGAAGCAACTGGTAAGGGAACACGAGCAGGCAAACTTTGTTCAATAGCAAGCTGCATAGTAAGCACGTTTATTCGGAGTGCCTTTAGAGTAAGGTAACCCAATCCATCACCACTACGCAACATGGCAAGCATGACATGTTCAGGCAAGAGATGGTCGCTTCCAAATTTATATGCTTCATCCTGTGCAAGTGCAATAATGAGCCGCTGTGCACGCGGTGAAAGATTCTTCATCATATTATTCTCCCGTAACAGAAATTGCTTCAAAGGCTTCTTGAACTATTAACGCTCTGAGTCGCTCTTTTTTTTGTTGCATATTCTGAAAGCGGGGAAATCATAGGAACAATCGGAATCAGGGCTTATGACAAAGACTTTGAAAAGTTCAGACATTTATATTCCATTGAAACCACTTCCAGCATTTGGAGACTGTTTGTTGACAGAAGATATAGGCGTTGCGGTTTAGCTTCTAAAATGTTCAGTGTAGCTGAGAATTTTGCAAAGGAAAAAAAATATGTCAACATTTACTTGCATACCCATAAGAACTTGGATGGTGCTCTCAATTTCTGGACTAAAATGGGTTTTGTCACTACTTTAGATGAAGGTGATGAACTGGAAACTGTCCATATGGATAAGAATATTCAAAAATTGGAAATTTCACCGC